>JAVVEL010000026.1:0-14784 GCA_032260385.1 Bacteroidales bacterium
GTTACGACTGTTATATCAGGCGCCGGCACATCGCCGATGCACTGGACATTAATCGGAGCCGGGTTGGAAGCCGTTGGGTTAATGTCATCGTCAACGGTAATGGTCTGAGTCACCAGGATCGAGTTGCCGCAGTCGTCAGTTACGGAGTAAGTTCTGGTAATAACTTCCGGGCAAGTGTTGCCGTTGGATACATCGGATACGAATGCTACGACAGGAGCAGCGGTGCAGTTGTCAGCTTCATCCGTTACGACTGTTATATCAGGCGCCGGCACATCGCCGATGCACTGGACATTAATCGGAGCCGGGTTGGAAGCCGTTGGATCGATAATATCAACAGTGATAGTTACAGTACCAGAGGCAGTTCCAGGTACTCCTGTGTCATCGCTTACTTCTGTTAAGGTATATGTAGTTGTTATTAGTGGAGAGACGCTAAAAAAATATGGGCTACTATCAATATTATCAATTGTAAAAGTATTTGTTCCATCAGTATAAGTAATACTCCAAGACGGAGTCCCTGTTAGATCTACTCTAATTTCGGTGTTTCCATCTTCACAGATACATACATCAGGGCTTGTGATCTCAGCACTACTTTGCCCCACCACCGCAAAAGCAGCCAGCATCCACCAGGCGGTGGATAGGAGTAGCCTTCTGATATTTCTTCCTTTGCTCAAGAGGTGAAGAAGTTATGCATTTAAAGTGTCTGGCTCTAAATGTTAGGATTTTATACGTCTGCCTTATGCCGTGAAAACCGACCAGGAAATAGGGTTTGAAAATACTGATTTTTTCAAATCATGGACAAATATTCCTGGGTCTTTTTTAATGCTCCAACACATTTTTTTCCGAGGCTAGATTAGCGTTAAATCCAATTAAAATACTCAATTTACTATGTGCCTTTTTCAGAGGCGGTTTTACCATTCTAACACAAATTTATATACATATTAATACTGGCATAATCTTTTTGATAAACGAAGCTAAAACTTACACGAACAAAGGATTTCTTTGAGAAAAATTTTTCTGACATCTCCAAAAAAGGTCTTTTTTCAGGCAACCGGAGGATCCGGCCAACATATCCCGGCTATTTTTTTATTCCACAGTATTGCATAAATTTGCTCCCCTGAATGCTCATGGAAATAATACCAATACCGACAGCCCTGAACAAAACTGAGGCCGGATGAAAAAAATTTTAATAGTTGCAATTTTTTTGCTGACAATACTCGGCGATACCTTCGCCCAGCGCCCATGGAACCAGCCGGTGCACTGGATAGGGGTTAATAAACCAATCTATAACTGGATAGGCTTTACAGGCTCTGTCTCAGCCACCAAGCTGGTAAGGTTCGGAGGTAAGGTCGACGACGGTATAGTGTTCTACCAGGAGATAGGCTTCCTCCTGGGAATTAAATATTCAAGGGTCCTGAATGAGAAGTATGCCATCGAAACAGGACTCGATTTTTCAAGAAACTCCTATAACTATTCCTATATCAATGCCTTTGGCCTCAGGGAATACAGCGTCGATCCGGAGAATGTCGACCTGTTCACAATACCTGTAGGCCTCAGGGTTAACTTCAGGGATTTTTCCGTCCTCGCCGGCATACAGTACGATCGCAGCGTTTCAAGCTTCAATTCACCAATTATAGATAAGCAGGAAGGCCTGGGTATCCACCTGCGCGTGGGCAAGGATTTTTATATCGCCGACAGGATAACCCTCTTCGTGGCACCCGTCCTGATCATACATAACGTCGTACCCTTCTATCCCGAGGACAACCAGCAAAGAATGACGGAACTGGGCCTACGGGTCGATTTTAAATACGGCTTTTCGTAAAAAACGAGCCCAAAGCCTGAAAAACGAGCCCAAAGCCTGATATACAGCTTCACATCCTGATAAAAAGCCCTGAATCCTGATTAAAGGTCCCTAATCTTAAAACCAGGTTAGTCCTGAAAACAGCTTCAACCCCATAAGCCAACCCTACATAAGCCAGCCCTACATAAAGTCAGCCCTATATCTTCTCAAATACCAGGCAGTCAATGCCTGCCATATTACCCGCTGCTGCCCTGCGGTCGCTTCCCCTGAGCACCACCGTCAGGATGTTCTCTCCTTCAAGCATTATATGCTGGCCCAGGGGCCATTCAATCACTTCCTCGCCATCGGTGTAGCCGTTAAAATCGGCTCCCGCCCTGTTGGTATTTATCTCAAAAGCCATAATACCATAGTCCCTTGCCCTGGATAAACGGGCAGTCACCCTGTACATACCTGTCTCCGGTATAATAAACCGGGCAAGCAGCCTGTCTCCCGCCTCGCCGTTTCTCCACCACAGCTGCCCCTTGTTACTCCAGTCCCAGCTTCTTATATACTGCGTTTCCGCCGTCCCGCCTTCCACTGCCATCACCTCCAGGAACTCTCCCTCCACGAGCCCCTCGTCATTCATTAGCGGTTTAATAATATCTGACCGCTTCCGGGGCACCGGCCTCGAAACAGCTTCCTCATCGGGACCTATATTCATTTCCGCACCCGGGAAAACATAGTAGTAGGAGGTAAGGGCATAGTTTATTACCGTGGGCGCCCAGTGCCACAGCTCAATATTCGAGCTTATCTTTTCTTTAAAAGGAAGGGCGTCAAGCGACCGGTAACGCATATTTACAGTCATCCCGGGATGGAAGTTACCCGATCCCGACGGCTGGGCAACGAAGGGATGGCTGAAGATCTCAGGCCTGCACCAGGCATAGCCGTAGTAATCTTCCGTACCGGTGCCTATGGAAGAAGGGAAAGCTTCATTGTCAACAAAGATCTTTTCGTCGCCTTCGCCCCACCAGGCATCAGCAGTATTGTAAACGGTAACGGCGTCACCAACATAGACTCCCCTGCCTTCAATGTCAACATAATTGATGTCGAAGTGCTCACCCGTCCCGCCAACATTTTCAGCACCGGCCGTCTTAATGTTATGGTACTCGTGCCACGAGGCGCCGAAATACATACTCTTCCCGGTCCACCTGTAAGGTTCAAAGAATACCTGCATTTCTATATTTACCGGATCCCCGGAAAAATTGTGCACACGGATATCAGCTGTCTCCCTGAATGGCATTATCCAGTTGCTTTGCATCATGCCCCCCTCATCCACCGCCGTAAACCATGTATTATAAGTGTGTAATTCATGCCCCGTTCCAAAAAAATCGCCCGCCGGAACCCACACCCTGGAGACACCGTCAAAGCTTATCTCCAAAACAGTTGACCGCAGGGCCTGGTTAATGTCACCGGCATCAATGGTCATATTAATCCTGCCAATGGCCTGCCTGCCCTTCCCCGTGGAATAATTTATTGAACTGCCGGGCAGTATCTCGCCCGACAAAACAGCCGGCTCAGCCAGAATGTCACCCGGCTCCTCCAGCGTCCTGTTCACCTCCTCAATGAGGTTCCCCGCTTCGTGAAGGGCTTCCATGCTAAGCGTCTCAACCCTTGCCCTGTCATAATCCCTGTAACAGATATTATAATATACACTCGGCGACCGCCTGTCTTCGCTTATCGCTATGGCATCGCATTCATAGGTTATCTTGCATCCTTCTGCATAGGGTATCGGCAGGTAAAGGTTATGCCCCCTCCGGTAATAATCCGATTCAGGGGATACAGACGAGGAAAGAGGCTCCCCCGCCAGAAATTGTCCGCTGAGTACTTCAAGTATGTTAGCTTCCACAAAGGGATTTTCATTATTGTCAAGGTAGATTCTTACTGTTCCCTCGTGGCTTCCCTCACCTGCAAAAGTCATCCACCACCTCACAATGGCACCCGGTCCCTCATGGTCGAAAAGGACGAATTCCCTCCTGCCTTCATTTTCTTCTTCACGGATAAACTGGGTGTAATCGGCATTGGCAAACCATCCCTCTTCACCCGGTGCCACCGACCTGCGGTCGTAGCTGCTGAACTGCTTCAGCTGGTATGGTTTATCGGGATAATAGGTGATGCTGGTCCTGTCAGTCATCTCGGAGAGAAGTGAAGACAGGCTTTCTGACTGCTTTCTCGTGCATGATGAAAGGAAGGCCAGGACCAGGACTAAAACTACGCCTGCACTGCTGCATAGCTTCGGTAGACTAAGTAAGGCTCCACCTGCGCTACTGCGTAGTTGCAGCTGACGAAATAAGGCTCCGCCAGTGTTACTGCGCAGCTTCAGCTGATGAAGTAAGGAAGCTAATGTACGAATGGATTTTAGTGGGTTCATGGTTTTGGAGCTTATTGGTTGTAGTAAAATTAGTAAAATTCTGCAAACCAATTAAGAGCCGAGAGGCGAAATACGGGAGGATAGTGCGTCAAGCTCAGCCTCAGACTTACCCTCTAAGCCTCAGACAATAAGTATTTATACCGACTGAAAAATAGGTCTTAAAATTGTTTTTAATAATGTCATACTCAGGTATTTTTGGCTTTGGTAAAATTAACCTGTACCCTAAAACCTGGCAAAATGATAAACCTGTTCGATAGGTTAATGCAGGATGTCCGCTTCGAAGAGGGATTAAATGCCTGCATGAACTGCGGTGTATGCACTGCAATCTGCCCTGCTGCGGAATTCTATAACTACGACCCCAGGAAAATAGTGGACATGGTACAGACACGCGATAACAGTGTGATACTTGAGTTACTGAAGAGTGAAACCATATGGTATTGCGGTCAGTGCATGTCGTGCAAGACAAGGTGTCCCAGGGGTAACACTCCGGGATCGATCATCATGGCACTGAGGCTGCTCTCACAGGAGATAGGTGTTTTCACCGATTCCGAGAAGGGCAGACAGCAGTTTGTGATAAAAAGAACTGCCGGGGACAACATTCTTAAATATGGATACTGTGTTCCTGCCTACAAGGTTGACCCTGACAGGCATCCGGAGCAGGGACCGGTATGGGAGCATGTCATCGAGAACCTGGAGCATGTGATCGCACGTTTTGGCGGTGAACTGAACGGTAAGGAAGGTCCCCTCAGAAGCATCACTCCGGAGGTACTCCAGGAGCTCAAGGATATATTCAAGGTAACTGGAGGACAGGACCTCTTCGATGCTATCGAGAGATTCTCAGAGATAAAAGCAGGGGAGATGGGACTGGAATATAAGCCTGATGGAACCGATTGTGAATACTTTGATTACTTGTATACCTACAACAGCGGCTGTCATTATTGTGACAGTCATTTAGAGGAAGAATATGAAGCAGGAAGGAAAGAAGAGAATCTGGAAGGAATTTCAGAAAGAGATTCCCAATGATCATTATTTCTATGTCAGATCATGTATCAGGCAAAGTTTTTTTCCCGGATCGGAGCAGTTCCTGATTAAGTTACTGCGTGAGGATCTCGGCAAGGATGTCTTTGAAGACCCCAGGCATACTACGTGTACCGGGATAGGATACCACGGTGATGTAGTCCCTTTTGATACCATACAGGCGGTGGTAGCCAGGCATTTTGCCCTGGCCACTGAACACGGCTACAAGAATATCCTGATATCATGTGTGACATCTTTTGGTATCTATACAGAAATAATCGAGACATGGAAGCATTTCCCTGAGACACTTGAAAGAACAAGGGAAAACCTGTACAGTGCAACCAGGAGGGAATTTGAGATACCACAAAATATACTGCATACCAGTGATGCCGTTTATAAGTTCAAGGATGAGATAGCTGCCAGGGCAAAGTATCCGCTTATCGACCACCTGACGGGTGAGCCCCTAAGGGCAGTTGAACATATAGGTTGCCACTATTCAAAAATGTTTCCCAAGAACGTTGTCGGTGGTGCCGAGTTCCCGCATACCCTCGTCGGGATGATCGAATCATGGGGAGGTGAAGTTATTGACTATCCTGAGCGCAGGCATTGCTGCGGTTTTGGATTCAGGCAGTATCTCGTACAGGCTAACAGGGGTTACTCTATATCAAATTCAATGAAGAAATTTGAATCCATGGAGCCTTACCGGCCTGCTTTTGTACTGGCCAATTGCCCTGGATGCACCATGTTCATGGATAAATGGCAATATACAATCAGGGAGCAGGAGGGACGGACCTATGGTGTAAACGGACAGGGCATACCTGTGCTCACCTATGAAGAACTGGCAGGGCTGGTGATGGGTTACAGTCCGTGGGACCTGGGCCTGCAGTATCATATGGTACAATCGGAGCCCCTGCTTGACAGGATGGGGCTACCCTATGACAGTAAGGATAAATATTTAGCCATCGATGGAAGCAGGATGGAAGCACCAAAAAACCTTATCAATGCCTGAAAATAAAACAAGACATATTGTTGTTATCGGTGCAGGCACGGCGGGTTGTACGGCAGCCGGCCAGCTGGCAAGGGAGGGATACAGGGTAAGCCTGATAGAGAAGGAAAGCAAGCCCGGAGGTAAGATTAACAGCTATTTCCAGCTCTTCCCCGACAGGAGAAAGAGCGGGGAAGTAAGGGACTTTCTTCTTTCTGAAATAGATAATCCCCTTATAGCCTTCAAGCCGGGCACAGACGTTGAAAGTATAAAAAAGAATGGAAGTAATTGGTTGATTACAACTACCGGAGGCGATCTTCCTCCGGCTGATGCCATACTTCTTGCAAGCGGTTTTGACCTCTTCAATGCAGAAAGAAAGGAAGAATACGGTTATGGGATCTATAATGATGTGATCACCTCGGTTGAACTGGAGGAGAAATTCCGGTCAGGCTCTGTCCTTACTTATAAAGGCCTTCCCCCCAGGAGGGTCGGCATAGTGCATTGCGTTGGGTCGAGGGATGAAAAGATTGGTAATTTCCATTGTTCAAAGGTATGCTGCGTTACTGCCGTCAAGCAGGCTATTGAGATAAAGGAGATGCTGCCGGAAACGGAAGTGTTCTGCTTCTATATGGATATGCGTATGTTCGGCCCCTATTATGAAGAATTATACAGGGAGGCACAGGAAAAATGGGCAGTGAATTTTATCAGGGGAAAAGTATCGGAGGCAAGTGAAAATATTGAAGGAAGACTGGTCATAAAGGTTGAAGATACCCTGGCGGGCAAACCTCTGAAGATGCAGGTCGATCTGCTTGTCCTGATGATAGGCATGGAGAATGCCCGTTCGGGACTAAGGGTGGGAAAGGATCTTGGTCTCGATGTGGGTATGAACGGTTTTTTCAGGGTCAGGGATAACCACTACGGGAATAACATGAGTAATCTCACGGGAGTATTTTATGCAGGCACATGCACATCCGCCATGAACATAACAGACACGATCTCGCATGCGCGGGCTGCCGCAGTTGAGATAAACACTTATCTAAGAACTGCAGGGAAGGAGCTTACGTCATGAAAGATTTTGGTTTCTCATCCATAAAACCAAGGCTTATAGATTATGACCGCAATAACAGGGCTGTCTCGGAATATATCCTTGAGCGTGAACCTTCATTTGCCCTTTGCATAGCCTGCGGCGCCTGTGCTGCTACATGCTCGGCAGCCAGTTTCACTGAAATGAGCCTGAGAAAAATCAATATATCTGTAAAAAGAGGAGAGAACGACGAGGTCAGGAGATTAATGAACAGATGCATGCTGTGCGGTAAGTGCACTCTTGTGTGTCCGCGGGGAGTGAACACCAGGAATGTTATCTTCCTTACGCAACAGGCATTTAAAAAAATGGACAATTATGCAGTTTGATACATTTGTCATACCATTTAATATTAGCCTGTACTTTATAGTCTTGTACTGTGTAGTTATATGCATTAACTGGTTCATGGATCTCTCGCGAGCCGACAAGCTGAGGCTGCAAAGGGGTTTCTTCGGCAAGCCCTTCACTAAAAGCATCAGGGAGATTTTTACCGAGAGTCTTATTCACAGGAAGATATTCAGGGTAAACCCCGTACTGGGCTACATGCATATGAGTCTTGCTTTTGGATGGTTTCTCCTCATCCTTCTTGGTACAATACAAGCAGATATATTCGGGGAGAAACATCTCAACCCTCCCTACAAGGCAATTTTTTTCAGGTTTTTTAACCCTGATCATGGGGCCGAAGGTTTTGCCATGATCTACTCTTTCATTATGGACTTCATCCTTGCTTTCATCCTTTCAGGATTAATGATTGCAATAATCAAAAGGTTCTGGTCGCGCATAGTGGGAATGAAAAAAACCACGAAACTGAAGACACTCGACAGGATTGCCCTTCTGTCCCTGTGGTTGATTTTTCCCAGCAGGCTGCTTGCAGAAAGTTTCACCTGCGGTGCAGCAGGATCAGGCAGTTTTCTCACAGGGTCGCTTGGCTCATTCTTTGCAGGATTCCTCCCGGCAGAAACTATGGCATATCCTTTCTGGTGGCTCTATTCACTTTCCCTTGGTGTTTTCTTTATCCTTCTTCCAAGGACAAGGTACATGCATATCCCATCCGAGTTGTTCCTTATCTTTCTCAGAAATTCAGGTGTCAGGACCGGTGATCAGTACGGCTCATTCGCCGAGGCACAGGTATACAGTTGTTCTTCCTGCGGTATATGCCTTGACAAGTGCCAGCTGAGCAGTTCAGCTGGGATAAATGATATACAATCTGCATATTTTGTAAAAGGACTGAAGAGGAATGATGATGTATATGATATCTCACTGAACTGCCTTATGTGCGGAAGGTGCGAGACAGCATGCCCTGTGGGTATAGAGCTGGGTGCCCTGAGAATGATACAGCGAAGGGCCGGTGAAACACCGGAAGACATGAAGCCGATCTGGACAGACTACATGCGTGAAAGGAACCAGAAGATGTACCTTAATAAAGAAAGCGGCAAAAAAGTATTTAACTACCTTAAGCCGGAACCGGTGCTTCCTGAAACTGAGGTATTGTATTTCGCAGGTTGTATGACTCATCTCAGTCCCGGTATCTCAACATCAATGGTAAAGATCTTTGAGGCTGCAGGAGTGAATTACCATTTCATGGATCAGAATGGGTCAGTATGCTGTGGCAGGCCGCTTATGCTTGCAGGAAAAGACATGGAAGCAAGGGAGCTTATCCAGCATAATTCAATGGCCATATGGAGCTCAGGGGCGAAAAAGCTGGTGACATCATGCCCCATCTGCATGAAAGTCTTTACTGAAAGTTATCATCTCGACGTTGAAGTTCTTCACCATACACAATTTATCAGCCAGCTTATAGAAGAAGGAAGGCTGAACCTTAAATATCTTAAACGCACTGTGGTATACCATGATCCATGCGAGCTGGGACGGGGCCTTGGGATATATTACGATCCGAGGATGGTACTGTACCATATTGCCCGTTTAAATGATACGGAATTTGAGAGGGAAAATGCACCATGCTGCGGGGGCAGCCTGGGAAATATCCAGCTCGACAGCAGAAAAAAAACAGCCGTGGCAAGCGATACGCTGAATGATCTGACACGCTCAAATCCCGATTTTTTGATTACCTCCTGCCCCCTGTGTAAAAAAACTTTCAGGAAGGTAGCCCAAAATGGCTCACCTCAAATAATTGATATTGCAGAAATTGTTGTGAAAGCTATGCTGCCATCCCAAAAGGAAGAATTCCTGCACAATAAAAATCATCAAAGTGAAGTTAAATATGCAGAGGCGAGGTAAAAATTAATTTAGTCATTGTATTATAAAATTTTCACATTATCTTTGCAGCTGGTATGATTTTTGCCTTCCCAATAATTGACTAAAAAGATATTTTTGCTTGAATAAGGGAGTTTTTAAATGATGGGTATTCATTTTTACTTTTAAAATTCCATCGTTTGTGTAAGTTATTTATATGTTGGTCAAAAACATTTTTTCAGAACCATCAAAAAAAATACTTTACACTAAATTAGCAAAAATTACCGGAATCAGCTTTAAGCAAAAAAAGGTATTTTTTACACCGTGGGTAAAATATTAATACCGGTAACCTCGAAAATTGACTGAAGGAGATTGATAAAATTAACTATTAAACATTATGAGAAGGATTAGAATTTTTTCTGTACTGCTTTTGGGACTGGCATTAATTGCCGGCAGCTGTGGGAACAGGGTTGAAGAAACGGCAGACACACAAACGGAAACATTTATAACTGAACAGGCAGACGGGACTATTATACTTGACCTGCAAAAGGCCTACCTGCTGCAGGACAGCCTGCATCCCGACATGAACACAGCAGAATGGTCGTTCAGGATAAAAAACAAGGGAAGGTATGAGCTGTGGCTCAGCAGTTATACGAGGGATACGATGAACCTGCAGTACGATGGTCCGGTTTATATCAATTTCATGGATAAGAGGATTAAGGCAGAGTCAATAAAAGGCAACGAGATAGTGCTCGATACACCCGATATCGGGAAGATGTATTACCGGGCAGATTCAAAACTGGGATCGGTATATATTGAAACCCCGGGTGATTATAATATCCAGCTATCAGGATCCAAGGTAAGACCTTACGAGATTTCTTCACTTAATAACAGTTCAAGGCATACAGAACTCCGAAGCCTGATGTTAAAACCAATGACCGAATGAAAGGCCCCGAAGGCATATTCAATATTGATAACAAAGTAATTATTATAACTGGTGGCGAGGGTGTTCTGGGGAGCACCCTCGCTGTCGATCTGGCCTCTTTTGGAGCCAGGATTGTCATTATAGGGATCAACGACGAGAGGGGTAGAAAAGTAGAAAAGGAGATAAAAACCGGAGGAGGGCAGGCAAGCTTCCATAAAGCCGATGTGCTTGATAAAGAAGCAATGACTTCCATACGCGAGTCCCTGCTCTCAAAATGGGCCTCCATAGATGTCCTTATCAATGCTGCCGGTGGCAATATACCAGGTGCAACGGTGAGCGAGGACCAGACTGTTTTTGCAATGGACATCGATGATTTCAGGAAGGTTACTGAGCTTAACCTTGACGGCACGGTAATTCCGTCCCTGGTTTTTGGCGGGCAGATGGCTGAACAGGGCAGGGGAGTAATAGTTAACTTTTCATCCATGGCATCAATCAGGGCTGTCAGCAGGGTTGCAGGCTATTCAGCAGCCAAGGCGGCAGTCGACAATTTCACCAGGTGGATGGCTGTCGAAATGGCAAAAAAATTCGGTGACGGAATCCGGGTAAACGCTATAGCCCCGGGATTTTTAGTCACTCACCAGAATCGTGATCTTCTCCTGGCTACTGATGGTTCCCTCACTGAAAGAGGGAAAAAGATCATCAGCCATACTCCCTTTGGCCGCTTCGGTGAGCCTGAAGAACTTACGGGCACCGTTTTATGGCTTATCTCCGATGCCTCAAGCTTCGTCACCGGCACGGTAATCCCCGTCGACGGCGGCTTCTCAGCCTATTCCGGGATATAATCAATTATAAATTATGATTAGTAGATCATGAAAGATGGACCTGTGGTAAGGGTTCATATCCCATGTTTATAACCTGGTTTTCTCAATCCATTTTTTAGCATTAACGAAGGCCTGGATCCAGGGTGTGACATCATCCTTCCTGTGTTCTTCAGGGTAGAAGGCACACTGCCATGGCATGAATGATCTTTCCAGGTGGGGCATTATGGCCAGGTGCCTGCCGTCAGGCGAGCACAGGGCAGCAGCATTATATTCCGAACCATTGGGATTGGCCGGGTAGGTGTCGTGGTGGTACTTTACAGGTATATCATACACCGACTCATCGTAAGGAAGATCGAAGCGTCCATCACCATGGGCAACCCATATGCCCAGTTGCATGCCTTCCATTTCCTTTAGCATTATTGAATTGCTTTCAAGAATATCAACGGTCAGGAAGGACGACTCAAATTTGCCGGATGCATTTCTGAGCAGTGAGGGTTTTATTTCGTGATCAGGATAAATGAGGTTGAGTTCTGCCATCAGCTGGCACCCGTTACATACCCCCAGGCTTAAAGTGTCGTCCCGCCTGTAAAAGTTTTCAAGGGAGATCCTGGCTTTTTCATTATACCTGAAAGCCCCGGCCCAGCCCCTGGCAGAGCCCAGAACATCTGAATTCGAGAAGCCACCCACAAAGACAATAAAACTGACATCTTCCAGGTTTTCCCTGCCGTTGATGAGGTCGGTCATATGGATATCCTTAACATCAAAGCCGGCCAGGTGAAGTGCATAGGCCATCTCACGGTCGCCATTGACGCCTTTTTCCCTTATTATGGCAGCCTTCACGCCTGTCTTTTCCTTCCTGCCGTGGGCCAGGCCCAGTTCCCTGAGGCTGCCGGTGAAATTTTTCATATCGAATACCAGACCGTGATCCTGGTAGTTCTCATATTTCTCAAGCGCCAGCTCCCTGCCGCACTGGAGGCGGTCGAAGAGGTAGGAGGTCCTGAACCACTTATTCCGCATTTCTTCAATGTCAAAAACGTAGTCCTGACCGTTTTTTGAAATGAATATTGCCCTTTTGCCCGATGGTTTTCCTATTGAATAAAAGGAAATCCCATTTTCAAGCAGTATTTCAGCTACCTCATCTTCATCGTCCACCTGTATTATGATGCCGGGATTTTCACTGAAGAGAATTTTAATAATATCATCTTCGTTTACGGCATCGAGGTTGACGGTAATTCCGGCTTCGGTGTTTGAAAAGCACATTTCCAGCAGTGTGGTGATCATACCCCCGGAAGAAATATCGTGACCGGCGAGAATCTTTTCATCCTCCACCAGGTCCTGTATGGTATTGAATACCCGCACGAAATATTCGGGATCTTTAACAGTGGGGGTCTCAGTCCCTATCTTATTCCTTACCTGGGCAAAGCTGCTGCCCCCGGTACTGAAAACATCACTGCTCATGTCAATATAGAGGAGGCTGGTGCCTGAGTCAGCTACCATTACCGGTTCTACAATCTTACGTACGTCTGTTACCTCGGCCGAAGCTGAAATAATTACTGTTCCAGGCGAGTATACCACACCATCCTTATATTTCTGTGTCATTGACAGGCTGTCCTTCCCGGTTGGTATATTTATTCCCAGGCGTATGGCGAAATTGCTGGCGGCCTCCACCGCTTCGTAGAGCCTTGTATCTTCACCGGGATTTTTGCATGGCCACATCCAGTTGGCCGAAAGGGATATTGCCCTGATGCCTTCTTTCAGGGGTGCCCAGATAATATTTGTTAAAGCTTCGGCTATTGAAAGCACCGATCCGTGTGCTGGCTTTATTAGTCCTGCCATGGGTGCATGCCCGATTGATGTGGCCAGCCCTTTTACACCCCTGTAGTCAAGGCTTATGGAACCCAGGTTATTCAGGGGCAGCTGCAGTTCACCGGCGCATTGCTGTTTGGCTATCCGTCCGCTCACCGAGCGGTCCACCTTGTTGGTAAGCCAGTCCTTGCAGGCAACTTCTTCGATCTGCATCAGTTGTTTTAAATAATAGTGCAGCTTTTCTGTATCATAATCTACTTCCCCGTAAGACGGTTCAATGGTCTGATCCCGCATGATGGTCTGGGGAGGATTTCCGAAGAAGGATGTAAGCTGGAGGTCAATGGGTTTGTCACCGGTCTCAGAATTTTCAAAGGTGAACTGGTGATCACCCGTCACTTCACCTATAATGTACATGGGTGCTCTTTCCCTTTCCGCTATACGTATCAGCTGGTCAACATCTTTCCTGCTTATGACCAGGCCCATTCTTTCCTGTGACTCATTGCCTATTATCTCCCTGGCCGAGAGGGTGGGATCGCCCACCGGCAGTTTGCTTATGTCAATTTTCCCCCCGCTTGCTTCAACCAGTTCGGACAGGCAATTGAGGTGACCACCCGCTCCGTGGTCATGGAGGGAAATTACCGGGTTCAGGTCAGACTCGCCCAGGGCCCGGAGTGCGTTATAAACCCTCTTCTGCATCTCGGGGTTTGCCCTCTGCACCGCATTCAGCTCTATGGCACTGTCGTAGCGGCCTGTCTCAACACTCGACACTGCCCCGCCTCCCATACCGATGCGGTAATTATCGCCGCCAAGCATAATAATAAGGTCACCCTTCCGGGGGATATCTTTTTCACTGTCTTCCATCTTACCGAAGCCTATGCCTCCGGCCAGCATTATCACCTTATCATATCCCAGCTGCCGGTCATTTTCCTTATGTTCAAAGGTGAGGAGGGAGCCGCAAATCAATGGCTGCCCGAATTTATTACCGAAGTCGCTTGCCCCGTTGGAGGCTTTTATAAGTATCTCTTCGGGACTCTGATAGAGCCATTTTCTGGGCTCGTTTGCTTTTTCCCAGTCGCGACCGTCAGCAGTGCGCGGATAGGAAGTCATATAGACTGCCGTGCCTGCTATGGGAAAAGCACCCTTACCTCCGGCTATCCTGTCGCGTATCTCCCCGCCGGTCCCCGTTGATGCCCCGTTGAAGGGCTCGACGGTTGTCGGGAAATTATGTGTCTCAGCCTTGAGCGAGAGCACCGTTTCCACATCCCTGATGATAAAAAAATCAGCCTTATCCTGTGTCCCGGGAGCAAAGAGCTCGGCTACGGGTCCCCGGGCAAAGGAGCAGTTGTCCCTGTATGCCGATACTATATTGTTCCTGTTTGTAAGAGTTGTTTTTTTTATGAGTGAAAAAAGTGTCGATTCTTTTTCAATACCGTCAATAATAAATTTACCGTTGAATATTTTATGCCGGCAATGTTCGGAGTTTACCTGTGAAAAGCCGAAGACTTCACTGTCGCTTAGTTTCCTCTTAAGTGATTGGCTGAGATCTTCCAGGTATTTTATCTCTTCCTTGCTGAGTGCCAGTCCTTCCGATTCATTGTATGCGGCTATATCATCAATTTCATATACCGGCTCAGGGCTGCGGTCAATGCGGAAAATATCCTGGTCCAGTCCCTCGTACAGCTTCTGAAGCATGGGGTCATATTCTGTCTCCGGGCCGGCGGCCGAAAAAAATTCTTCGATCCTGCATATCC
>JAVVEL010000026.1:14882-35901 GCA_032260385.1 Bacteroidales bacterium
CAATACTGCAATAATGGAACCGGGTTTCGCGGCACAGGTCAGAGACCTGCGCCATCGGGGGTGTAGCTTAGTTAAAGCCGCTGCGTTTCAGGAAGGCTTCGAGGGAGGGTTCCCGGCCCCTGAAGCGCCGGTACAGCTCGCCCGGTTCTGCGCTGCCTCCTTTTTCAAGTATGTTTTCCCGGAAGGCATCTGCCGTAGTTCTGTCAAATATCCCCTTTTCCATGAAAAGGCTGAAGGCATCGGCATCGAGCACTTCCGACCATTTATAACCGTAATAGCCTGCAGCATAGCCCCCTGAGAAAAGGTGACCGAAGGAGCAACTCATATTGGAACCTTCCACATGGGGTAAAAATCCGGTTTTTTTCATTGCTTCCTTTTCAAAACTGTCAATGTCAGTGTCCGGATCCTTTTCCAGGGTGTGCCAGGCCATATCAAGGAAGGCGAAGCCCAGTTGCCTGTTGCAGGCATAGCCTTCGTTAAAGGTCATGGATTCTTTAATTTTAAGTATCAGGTCAGAAGGTATTTTCATACCTGTCTTATAATGCCTGGCCCAGGAATCGAGCCATTCTTTCTCGAAGGCCCAGTTTTCCATTAGCTGTGATGGCAGCTCAACAAAATCCCTTGGCACATTGGTCCCCGAAAGGCTCCTGTAGCTGCATTGCGACAACATCCCATGGAGAGCATGGCCGAATTCATGCAGGAAGGTGGTCAGTTCATTATGAGTTATGAGTGCCGGCCTGCTTGATGAGGGCTTGCTGAAATTGGTAACCAGGGATATTACCGGGCGCATATCTTTGCCGTCGATACTGTACTGGTCGCGGTAAGCTGTCATCCATGCCCCCCCGCTCTTCCCCTTCCTGGGATAATAATCGAGGTAAAGCACCGATAAGTGTTCTCCTGACTTATCCTTTACACTGAAAGACCTTACATCAGGATGGTAGAGTGGCAGGTCCTTTCTTTCTTCAAACCGCAGGCCATAGAGATCTGAAGCCAGCTTAAATATAGCCTTTTCCACTTCGGCCAGCTTAAAATAAGGCCTGAGGGTTTCATCATCTATATTGAATCTGCTTTTTTTAAGTTTTTCAGAGTAATAGGCCCAGTCCCACCTTTCAAGCCTTCCACTGTGACCATTGGCTGCAGCATAGGCCTCGAGCCCGTCCCTGTCCCTGAGAGCATATTTATGTGATGCCCCGTGCAGTTTCTCAATAAATTCCATCACCCTGGCGGGGCTGTCAAGCATCCGTTCGCCGAGTACAAATTCAGCGTAATTGTTAAATCCCAGCATCATGGCTTTTTCGCGCCTGAGGCTTATCGTTTTCCTGACTATTTCCCTGTTGTCATTTTTTACCTTCTGAAAAGCCCTGGAAGAGTAAGCCCTGAAAATAAGCTCCCTGAGCTCACGCCTGGACGAATATTGCATAAAGGGTATATAACTGGGGAAGTGCAGGGTAAAGATCCATCCCTCCCTGCCGCTGTTTTTCGCTTCTTCCGCCGCGGCTTCGATAATTCCTTCAGGCAGGCCCTCCAGGTCATTCTTATCCGTGATATGAAGGAAAAAAGCATTTGTTTCTTCCAGTACATTTTCTTCAAACCTCAGGGAGAGGGTCGACAGCTCCTCGTTTATCTCCCTGAAACGCCTGCGGTTGGCTTCTTCAAGTCCGGCACCCCCCTTCAGGAAATTACGGTAGGTTTTCTTCAGCAGCATGGATTGTTCATCCTTAAGCCTGAGGGAAGAACGCTGTTCATATACTTCCCTTATCCTGGCAAAAAGAACCGGGTTAAGCGTAATGTCATCTGAGAAAGCCGCCAGCAGTGGTGAAACCTCCCGGGCGACAGCCTGCAATTCTTTGTTGGTATCGGCGCTGTTAAGGTTAAACAGGAGGGAGGACACTTCGTCGAGTTTTATACCCGCCCTGTCAAGCGCCTCAATGGTATTGCCGAAGGAGGGTAACTCCGCATTTGCCGCTATCCCCTTAATCTCATCCCTGGCTTTTTCTATTGATTCTTTGATGGCTTCGCTAAAATGCCCCGGCTTGATTAGCTCAAAGGGAGGAAGCTGATAAGGTGTTTTCCATTCTCTCATAAGAGGATTATCCATAGCTTTTTTTAGATATAACAGTTTGAGTAAACTCAAAGTTCAGGGAGTAAAAATATAATTTTTATTACTTAATAATCAGATCAGGTCATGTTAAAGAAAATTATGTTATGTTTGTAGTATGCCTTGATGAAATTTGACAAATACCTGTAAACAAATATTATAAAGAAAAATAAAAGAAATATATATGAAAGACAATGCTGGTAATGTTAGGTTGAATGAGCGTATCAGGGAACTGGAGCTTGAAAACAGCTCTTTGCATAAGAGACTAACTGACAATGAGATAGAGCTGAGTGAAGTACGACATTCCCTTGAAAGGTATAAGCTGATAGCCGATTTTGCCCATGACTGGGAGATGTGGTTTGCTCCCGACAGGGGCTTTGAATATATCTCGCCTTCATGTGAACACCTTACAGGCTATGCTGCCGGGGAGCTTATCAATAACCCGGCTTTGCTGGATGATATTATTTATCCGGCTGACCTGGATGATTTCAGGAGGTTTATTTCAGATTCGCTGAATTTTGTTGACATACGTTCCAGCCTTAATTTCAGGATACTCACCCGTACAAAGCAGATCCGGTGGTGTGAAATTAAGTGCAAGGCTGTGTATGACAGCAGGGGTAAATACCTCGGACAAAGGGCTTCGGTTAATGATGTTACCAGGTTGATGCAGGCCCTGGGCGAGATAAAGAACCTGGCGGCGGGGAAGGAATATGATGCAAGGATAAGAGACCGCTACATCAGGGAGATAGAGGATAAGGACAGGGAACTGGTAAGCCAGTTAATGGTGCTGTCGAATAAGAACGAAACATTGCAGTATTTAAAAACCAACCTTAATGAGATTGTCAAAACAGCTAAGCCGGGCGACAGGGAGAAGTTCAAAAAGATGGTGGACCATATCAACAGCACCCTCCTTTCTACCGATAACTGGGAAAACTTCATGCTTCATTTCGAAAAGATACATCCGGGCTTCTTCAGCCGTCTCCAGGCCAAATTTCCTTCACTTACCAGCAAGGACCTTAAACTCTGCAGTTACCTGCGCCTGCATATGACAACCAAGGAAATAGCCGGACTGATGAATATCACACCCCAGAGTGCCGAAATATCCAGGGTCAGGTTGAGGAAAAAACTTAAACTGACAAGAAAAGACAGGCTTTCGGAATATATTTCAAGGATATAAAGTTAGGTTTTATTTTAATTGAACATTTTAAATGCTAAGTAATAAATATATCTAATATACATATAAACAGATATATAAAACATATATGTTAGGTATATCGTTTAAAATGTTATGTAATTATTAGGTAACAATTTTGTTCTTTTCCCGTTTAATCGAGTATATTAGCACAGAACAAAAATAAGTTACCAATGCAAGAGGCCACTTCAACGGGAGTAAAATACAGGAAATTATCCAGTGAGGAGATCGGGCAGTTAATAATGCAGGGATGCACCTGCGATAACTGGGACCTGGTTGAAGCTGACAGGCGTTTTATAACAGACAATATACGAAACGCCCATTTTTCAGGCCATAACAGGCTGGGAGTCTTTGAGAACGAGGTGGAACTCTTCGGGGGAGTAAAATTCAAAACGGGAATATATAATGCATGGCTGAATAACTGCACCGTGGGCGATAATGTATTGATTCACAATGTGGGCAGTTATATATCCAATTATATTATTGAGGAAGATGTAATAATACACAATGTCAATACCATCGCGGTAAGCGGCATGACTTCCTTCGGTAACGGCACCAGGGTTAAGGCCATCAATGAAGATGGAGGCCGTGAGGTTACCATATATGATCATCTCACTACTCACCTGGCCTACATACTGAGCATGTATCGTCACAGGAAAAAACTGGTGAAAGTAATAGAGGGTCTGATAAAGGATTATGTCGATTATATTTCATACAGTTACGGAACCATAGCAAGGGGAGCTTCAATAATTAACTGTGGCAGCATTAAGAATGTTAAGATTGGTCTTGCCGCCCGCCTTGAGGGTGTGCAGAAGCTTAATAACGGTAGCATAAACAGTTCATACGAGGATCCGGTTCACATAGGTGAAGGTGTCATAATGGATGATTTCATTGTGTGTTCGGGTTCCGAAATAAATGATGCCACCCTTATCACAAGGTGTTTTATTGGACAGGGATGTGTGCTCGACAAGCATTACTCAGCTGTTGACTCCTTATTTTTCGCCAACTGCCGTGGTTTTCACGGAGAGGCATGTTCCATTTTTGCAGGCCCATATACGGTAACACACCATAAATCGACCCTCCTCATTGCAGGTATGTTTTCTTTCCTGAACGCGGGCAGCGGTTCAAACCAGAGTAACCACCTTTACAAGCTTGGACCCATACACCAGGGGATTATTGAGAGGGGTGTGAAAACAACAAGCGATTCCTACCTGCTGTGGCCCAGCCATGTGGGTGCTTTTTCCCTGGTAATGGGACGCCACTATAAACATTCGGATACTTCGCAGTTTCCCTTTTCATACCTGATAGAAAGCAATGATGAAAGTATACTGGTGCCTGCCATTAACCTTAAAAGCATAGGCACGATAAGGGATTCAAAGAAGTGGCCCAGGAGGGATGGACGAAAGGGACCCAACAAGCTGGACCAGATAAATTTCAATCTGCTCAGCCCCTACACCGTGCAGAAGATGATAGCAGGCAGGGAAATACTGCTTAACATAAAAAAAGCCTCCGGAGAGGATGCCGAAGTATATACATGGCAGAGAATGAAGATTCAGAAGCATGCCCTTGACAGGGGCATCCACCTCTATGAACTGGCCATATACAAATTCTTCGGGAATTCACTTATTACCCGCCTCCAGCAGCAAAAATTCACCGGTATGGGAAGTCTCAGGAAGGTCCTTGAGAAGGATACCCCGGTAGGACCGGGGAGGTGGATCGACCTGTCGGGACTGATATGCCCGGCCGAGGCACTGGAAGGCCTGCTGAAATCAATAGAGGAGAAAAGAATAGGCACCATAGAAGAGATCAACTCATATTTCATTTCAATACACAATAACTATTACAATTATGAGTGGTCATGGGTATATGATGCCTTCAGGTCATTTACGGGTAAGGATATGATGAGTCTGAGCATTGATGATCTTATAGATATTATTGAAAAGTGGCTTGATGCGGTGTTGACGATAGATCACTACCTGTGGGAAGATGCAAGCAAGGAATTCTCGCTGCTCAAGCGCACCGGTTTTGGGATTGACGGTGAGGCAGCGGATAAGAACCTTGATTTTGAATCGGTCCGCGGAGAATTTGAAACCAACCCTATGGTGGTCTCAATCAGGGAACATATTAATACAAAAGAAAAACTTGGGGAAGGGATAATTTCAGGTTTAAAATCTTTAAAAAATTGAATTATGTGTGGAATTATCGGTTATACAGGAAGCAGACAGGTCAGGGATATCCTGATCGATGGTTTGCTAAAGCTCGAATACCGTGGCTACGACAGTGCGGGAATAGCCATTCACAATGGCAGCATGAAAGTCATTAAGAGTCCCGGCAAGGTGAGCAAACTGGTTGATCTCTTACCCCGCAACCTCCATTCAACCACCGGAATAGCTCATACCCGCTGGGCAACCCACGGAGAGCCATCTGAAATAAATGCCCATCCTCATACATCAGGTTCAGGCCGTCTTGTCATGGTGCATAACGGAATTATTGAAAATGCTCCCGCAATAGAGAGCTACCTCAGGGAGAA
Source organism: Bacteroidales bacterium (assembly GCA_032260385.1). Lineage (GTDB taxonomy): Bacteria > Bacteroidota > Bacteroidia > Bacteroidales > VadinHA17 > UBA9300. The sequence continues at coordinate 20,703 of JAVVEL010000026.1, forward strand.
GGGTTATTCATTTGTCAGCGAGACAGACACAGAGGTCTTGCTTAACCTTATCGACTATGAATATGAGCTCTGCGGAAGCGATTTGCTGAAGGCAATGCTCAAATCATTTGAAAGAATTGACGGCAGTTATGCCCTGGCCATCCTGGAAAGGGACAGGCCGGGAAGGATAACTCTCTGCCGAAAGGACAGCCCGCTGATAATGGGCATTGACGAAACGGGTTATTTTGTTGCTTCGGATATTTATGCAGTGGCTGACTATACAGGTCAGTTTGTTTTTCCCGATAATGATGACATAATAATTGCCGACAACAAGGAAGGTGTAAGAGCCTTCGATGGCAGTGGCAATTCGAAGGAGCTTAAAATAAGCAGCTTTAATATAAGCAAAAAGAGCCCTGATCATTCCGGCTATAATCACTATATGCAGAAGGAAATATTTGAGCAGCCCCGGATTATTACTGAACTGACCGGCTCTGTTTTATCAATTAAGGGGCAGGCAGCAGATGGCAGATCACTGGCCGGGATATTACCGGGCATCAGTCGTATTACCATTCTCGGTTGCGGCACCTCGTGGCATGCCGGTCTTATAGGTAAATACCTCATCGAGAAGCATGTCAGGATACCCGTTAATGTTGAATACGCATCTGAGTTCAGGTACAGGGACCCGGTTATCGAGCCTGAAGACCTTGTAATATCAATATCACAATCAGGCGAAACGGCTGATACCATTGCTGCCAATAAGCTTGCACTGGAAGCAGGGGCAATAACGCTGGGTATACTGAATGTCAGGAATTCGACTCTCGACAGGGATACCCACTTCCAGATCTACCTGGAGGCAGGTGATGAAATAGGGGTGGCTTCCACCAAGGCCTATACATCACAGATAGTGCAGTTGCTGAGACTTACTGCCCTGCTGGCAGGAATAAAAGGAAACGGAAGTACCATAGGGGATATCAGCAGTGCTCTGAAGGATATCTCAGGGAGCATGCGGCAGGTTCTGGCCAATGCTGAAAAGATTTCTGAACTGGCATCGAAATATGCTTTCAGCAATAATTTCCTCTTCCTGGGCAGGGGACTGAATTTCCCGACCGCACTGGAGGGAGCCCTAAAGCTTAAAGAGATAAGCTACATACATGCGGAAGGTTACCCGGGCGCTGAAATGAAACACGGACCCATTGCCCTGATTGATTTTAATTTCCCGACCCTGGTTGTCTTAACCGACCGGGAAAGCAGGATAAAGATGATGTCGAACATCAAGGAGATAAAGGCAAGGAAAGGGCGTGTAATTGCAATTATCAATGAGGATGATGACAGTGCCGCCCAGCTGGTTGATGATGTGATTAGGATACCCTCGGTGCCGGATATTGTATCACCCCTGATATCGGTGGTGCCCCTCCAGCTCTTTGCATATTACGTTGCCCTCTTAAGAGGCTGCAATGTAGACCAGCCGCGCAACCTGGCAAAATCAGTTACCGTGGAATAGCATAGCCCCTAAAACGGCAGGTCGTCCTATCAGGTTCCGTGGAATAACATAGCCCCTAAAACGGAAGGTCATCCATTTCGTCGTTGTCGGGAGGCAGGTCGTCCAGGAGGGGGGGAGGAAAGTCATCGGCAGAAGCGTCCTCAGCCCCTGCCTTTTCTATTCTCCAGGCGTCAAGGTTGGTGAAGTAATTTACCTTGCCGTCCTTTTCCCACTTATTGCCTTTTATGTTGAATGAAACCCTTACATTCTCATTGAGGTAACTTTCGTCAATGATATCCGTCCTGTCCTGAATACACTGGAATTTTACATAGTCTACAAATTCCCGGCCTGAATTCCCTGCTTCCGTCACTTCCAGTACGAATTCCCTTTTTTTGAAACTTTCTCCCTTTTGCAGGACGGGTCCTACATCAATTACTTTACCTGACAGTTCAAAAGACATTCTCTCTTACTTATCGTTAGCACCTATTACATCCAGCAACTCAACTTCAAAGACGAGGGTTGAGAATGGTTTAATATCCTGTCCTGCTCCCCTGGTTCCATAGCCCAGTTCCTGGGGGATATAAAACTCGAATTTTGATCCTTTAGGCATAAGTTGCAGTCCTTCAGACCATCCTTTAATGAGGGTGCTTACCTTGAATTGGGCAGGTTCGCCCCTTTCTACCGAACTGTCGAATATTGTGTCATTAATAAGTTTACCGACATAATGAACAAGGACAGTGTCCCTGAAGCCGGGTTTTGGACCTTCGCCCATTTCAATGACTTTGTACTGGAGCCCGGTTTCAGTGGTTACCACACCTTCTTTTCCCTTATTGTCCTCCAGAAACGATTCATTTTCAGCGATATAATCCTTATAGTCCTCTTCGAGTTGTTTTTCCTGGCGTTCCTGCATAACCATCATGATATAACCGCCGGCTGCAGCATCAATAAAAATTGAATTGCCTTCTTCGGCATCTTTCATTCCCTTAGCCAGGTACATCGGGTCAACGTCTATCTCCGTCCTGTTCTTGAGGTTGTTATAGATATCAACACCGAAGGCATACGAAAGGGAGTCATCCTGGTTTTCCAGCTTCAGCTTATCAACTCCTTCATTTGAACATGCACCTGATATAATTGCAAGTGCTGCCAGTAGAATAAAAACATTAAGTTTCATGAAATTTCTTTTTAGGTTAAAAATCTGCGCTAAGATAATATTTTCTTATTTGATTAAGAGTTAAAGAAATGTGAAAATTGATCAGCTCTTTTTAACAGCCCGGCTGATATGCCTTTTACCGGCAGGTCCGGGGCGGTGCTCAACAGTGAAACCAAGTTTTTCAAGGTCTCTCTTCAGCTGGCCTCTGGCTGAGTAGGTAACGAACACTCCCCCCGGCTTTAGCAGTGAGGCTGCTTTTGAAATGATATCGAAGGACCATAGCCCAGACTGCTTACCGGGTGCAAAGGCATCATAATAAACAAGGTCAAAAACCCTGTCAGGCTGCATTTCCATGAAATCAGCCCTGATCTTAAGGAGTGTGAAATTATCATTTATCCTGCAGGGCTCATCCCACCGGCATTCATGAAGTATATTGAAGTAGCCCTGGTCTTCTTCCGGGAAGAAGATATGGTAATTCAGCTTACTGTATACACTTTCACTTAAGGGGTATTTTTCCACACTCACATAGTCAACTTTTCGACTGTCCCTAATCGATTCATAAAGGGTAAGCAAGGCATTTAGCCCCGTGCCGAAGCCCATCTCAAAGACCGATACCGGATTCATGGTACCTGACCTGTAACCGGCATCTATGAAGACATGCATAGATTCGCTTATTGCCCCGAATGTCGAATGGTAATGCTCATCCAGTTCAGGGACATAGATTGTACTGGACCCGTCAGAAGTTGAAATAATTTTTAGCATTGTAATATGAAATATTCCTCACCATGGCTGTTATCAAATCCTTGTCATCGGGGTATATGCCTTTCTCAACCCTTTTGCCTGTCATATTACAGAGTATTCTCCTGAAATATTCATGCCTGGGGAAGGAAAGGTAACTTCTTGAGTCGGTGGTCATACCCACAAAGTTATTGAGCAGGCCATAGTTTGCCACTGTATCAAGATGTTCCTCTATCCCTTTCATATTGTCCAGGAACCACCATGCAGGACCGTACTGCATTTTTCCTGGCATGCACGACTGGAAATTACCGGTCATGGACGCTATTACTTCGCTAAAGGCGGGGTTAAGATTATAAATTATGCAGGGTGGCAGTTTGTTTTCCCGGTCGAGTGAATCCAGGAAAGAAGCCAGTCCCCGTGCCTGTTTTTCATCACCTATTGAGTCGCCCCCGGCATCCGGGCCGTGCAGTTTGAATATACCTGTATTGTTATTTCGCAGTGCGCCAAGGTGAAGCTGCATGGTCCACCCATGGAGGGCATAGAGGGAGGCCAGTTCCCTTAGCAGTGCCATCCTGAACATGCCTGTTTGTTCCCCGGTGATTTCCCTGCCGCTTCTCACCCGGTCAAAAATTTTGCGTACATCCCCCAGGGTGAAATCGACCACAGGGAGACTGCCGAAGGAATGGTCTGACAGCTTGCAAGCGGATGAGGCAAAGTGGTCAATCCTTTTGGCCATTGCCAGCAAGAAATGGTCATAGCTTACAATATCCGATGATGACACTTCTGCCAGCCTGTCAAGGTATTCATTAAAAGACTGCCCGTCATCAATATTGAAAGCGCGGTCGGGCCTGAAACCCGGTAACATCCTGAATCCGGGATCGTCATTCTTTACCAGTTTATGATGTTCAAGGCTGTCAAGTGGATCATCGCTTGTACATATTACTTCAATATTGAATTTTTTCAGCAGGCCCCGCACGCTGTATCCCGGCATGGAGAGAGCTGCATTTGCCTCTTCCCATATCCTGTCAGCCGTTGACGGGCTCAGCAACAGATCAATATCAAAGTGTCTTTTCAGTTCAAGATGCGACCAGTGGTAGACGGGGTTGCCTATGGCATGGGGAATTGCTTCGGCCCATTTTGTGAATTTTGCCCTTGCCGGAGCAGCTCCCGAACAATACTTCTCCTTTACCCCGTTAGCCCTCATCAACCTCCATTTATAGTGGTCATTTTCAAGCCATGCTTCCGTTATATTCCCGAACTGCCGGTCTTTTGCTATATCTTCCGGTGAGAGGTGACAATGATAGTCAATAATGGGAAGACCGGACACATAATCATGAAACAGGTTTATGGCACTGGCCGATTCCAGGAGGAAATCATTGCTAATAAATTGCCGCATAATGTATTTTTTCTGTGAATGTACTAATTCTGAGGAATAATTAAGCCCGGGAAATGATCATAGAGGTCCGACAGAAGTATATAATATTCCCTTTCAAGATCAATTATCCTGTCTTCAATGCTGTAGAAGGCTGCTAATTCGGTGAAGTATTCAATCACTGAAATTCCACCTTCCTCAAGTGATTTGTTGAGCAGGGCTTTTGAAGCTGATTGATCGTAGGCATTCCGCAATTCGCGGAGGCCGTTTTTTACTGATAAATACCTGGCATACTGTGTTCTGAATTCATTTTCGTAGACAAGCATTATATTGTGGTATTCAGCCTCATGATGACTTATTTTGGCTTTCTCCGCCGCAATCCTGCCCTTATTTTCCCACAGGGGGATGCTAATCCCCAGGGTTGGACCGGTGAATTCGGATGCGGCCACTATTTCCGAAGCAAAACCAAGTTGAAACCCGGGCATGCTCTTTGTTTTCACCACATCCAGCCTGCTGGCCGCAATCTCAATTTCTTTACCCGGTATTTTGAATGCGGGATGCATGGCTCTTTTTTCTTCAAGCAGCCTGTCGGCCTCCGGCTCTTCAAACAGGGGCCAGCCTGAACGGTCGAGCAGGGAAGCATTATTTCCGCTTACCATGTCAAGAAAGGCTAGCATTGCATCCTCCCTGTTCCTGTATCCGAGGAGTGTGTTTTTCATCCCTGCACCCGTCAGCATTATCTTATTAAAATCAATAATCGTTACTTCTCCTTCATCAAGCATCTTCTTATAGGCATCTTCCATTTGTCTTATATGTTCAAGCCTTTCTTCGCTTACTTCTATCTGTTTCCGGAGAGCTACCAGTTCAATAGTCCTGCTGCGTATATCCGACAGGTATGCCAGTACCTTATTATGATATTCTAATAGTGACTGCTCATAATTGTTCCTCCCGAGGGTTTTCAATCTCCTGTACCGGGCCGGGAGGTCGAGCGACTGTGAAACTGACCAGGTAATTTTTTCCCCTATCTCACGTGGTAAGCCCGGGAAGTATCCCATGCTTATATTCGGGTTTGGCGGTGTATATCCCGCTTGTGATTCGGCTTCGCGGGAAAGGAGCAGTTCTTTTTCTGCCAATATCCCGGGGTGCTTTTCCAGCACTTTTTGGATAAAGGTATCCGGGCCCTGGGGCATGACCTCTGATGAGAAAGTAAGCAGGACCAGTAGCATCATAATTTTATTCATCCGTATTTTTTTTTGAATGCATTAGAAAATATACTGAAGGGATTACGTAAATATTAAGCAGGGTGGATGACAGCAAACCTCCCAGTATTACTATTGCCATGGGGCTCTGTATTTCATTACCCGGTTTATCACCTCCTGTTGCCAGAGGTATGAGTGCCAGCGCTGCTGTCAGGGCAGTCATCAGTATGGGATTCAACCTGTCGGCCGAGCCGCTCATGATCCTGTCCTTCAGTTTCATACTGTCTGTTTTAAGTGCCTCATATCTTGATATCAGCAGCAGACCGTTCCTGGTAGCAATGCCAAAGAGGGTTATAAAGCCTATGATGGTAGGTATGCTGATTACCGGGGATGACAGTCTAATTGCAAACACTCCTCCTATCAGTGCCAGGGGCAGGTTTAGCAGAACGATGGCTGCCAGTTTACCATTCCTGAACTCCTGGTAGAGCACCATGAAGGCGGCCAGCAATGCTAGTATGGATGTAAGCAGGAGTCTGCGCGTTGCTCTTTCGGCACTCTCGAACTGTCCCCCGTACTCAAGCCTGTAATTATCCGGGAGCGTAATCCTGTCGTTAACGGTTGATTTGATATCCCTGACCACGCTGCCCACATCCCTGTCTGCAACGTTAACGGAGATAACAATCTTCCTCTGCACATTCTCCCTGCTGATGGCATTCGGCCCTGATGACGGTTCGATATCAGCCACGAAGGAGAGAGGCACTTTTTCCCCGCTGTGGGTATCGATCATTGCATTACGTATGGCTTCTATATTAGACCTTGATTCCTCGTTATACCTGAGCACCAGGGGAAAACGTTTCTCTCCCTCGAATACGTCGGATACATTCAGCCCTCCCAGAGCCGTATTGATGAATCCCGTAAAATTATTCACCGGGATGCCGTATCTCGCCAGCATATCCCTTTTTGCACTTATACGTATCTGCGGGGCTTCGACCTGCTGTTCCACATTGATATCCCCTATACCTTCGGTATTGCTTATCTCGTCTTTTATATCATTTGCCACCCGGTAGAGCTGGTTCAGATCGCTCCCGAAAATTTTGATTGCGATGTTAGCCCTTGTCCCCGAAAGCATCTGATCCATCCTGTGTGTTATCGGCTGTCCGACCTCCACACTTACACCCGGCAGACTGATAAGCTCGTTTCTGAGAGCGGCAAAAAACTCATCCCTCGATCGTTCCTCCAGGGTGAAGGGTACATCCAGCTCAGATATATTTTCCGCAAATGAGTGCTCTGCCATCTCGGCCCTTCCTGTTTTCCTGGAGAGGGATTTTATTTCGGGCATGTCTAAAAGTATTTGCTCGGCTTCACGTGCTATTTTTGATGATTCTTCAAGTGATATCCCGGGTTTCGCCGTAAGGTTGACCGATAGGCCACCCTCATTGAAGGGGGGAAGGAAGGTACTTCCAAAATTAAAAGTCATAATAATGGCTGTAATTAAGAGGGCCCCTGCAAAAATTAACACTGTTCTGTTCCTGCCAAGGCTCAGTGCCAGGCTTTTCCTGTAAACGGCCACAAGCTTCCTTTCAACCCATGATCCTTTTGCTTTCCTGACAAGCCTTTTCTCATTGGTAAGCAGGTAGCTGCACATTACGGGGGTTATGGTGATGGCTACCAGCAATGAGGCCAGCAGGGCAACGATAAAGGAAATGCCAAGGGGCTTAAGCATTCTTCCTTCCATACCCTCAAGGAAGAAAAGGGGGATAAAGGTGATAATAATTATTATGGTAGCATTGAAGATTGAAGGTCGTATCTCTGTTGAAGCATTGTATATTATTGTCAGAAAGGGTTCTTTCTCGGAAGCTTTCCGGACGGCATTCCTTCGAAGGTGCTTATAAACGTTTTCCACATCTATTATGGCATCATCAACCAGGGAACCAATGGCAATGGCCATGCCGCCCAGGCTCATTGTGTTGATAGTATAGCCCATCAACCTGAGGGTAAGTATTGACACCAGGAGTGAAAGAGGGATTGCCAGCAGTGAAATCGCCGTGGTCCGGACGTTGAGCAGGAAGACAAAGAGTATGATAATTACAAACAGCCCTCCTTCAATAAGTGCACGTAAAACATTCCTAACCGAGGTATTTATGAAGTCGGCCTGGTTATAGATATCGCTGTGTATCCTTATATCACGTGTGGTATTTGCCTCTATTTCACTTATGGTACTTCGTATTTGTTCGGTAAGCCTGACCGTATTGATGCCCGGTTGTTTCACTATATTTACCAGGACGGCATCGCTGGCCTTATATGAGCCGCTACCTATTGCAGGTGCAGGCCCGGTATTTACCTCCGCCACATCTTTTATCCTGACGGGCAGGCCTTCAAATAACTTTACCACGGTATTACCCATTTCCTCAATGCTGGCAGTCCTGGCAATACCCCTGACATGGTATACATTTCCATACTGGTTGATGAATCCACCCGTTGAGTTACTATTCATGTTACGGCATGTTGTTTCAAGCTCATTCATGCCGACGTCATAGAATTTCATTTTATAAGGATCAGCCAGCACCTGGTATTCCCGGTAGTCGCCTCCTATTATTGTTACCTGGGCCACACCCGGTACTGACAGCAGTCTCGGTCGAAGGGTCCATTCGGCGAAGGTACGCAGGTCCATACCGCTTACAGTATCCGATTCTATCGCCAGTATCATCATTTCGCCAAGGAGTGATGACTGTGGTGCAAGCAGGGGCTTGTGCACTCCTGCAGGTAATTCTTCGCCCACCTGTATTATCCTTTCCGTGACAGTCTGCCGGGCGTGGTATATATCCGTTTTCCAATTGAATTCAACCCAGACTATTGAAAAGCCCATAGCTGAGCTTGATCTCACCCTCCTGATACCCGTCGATCCGTTTACCGCAGTTTCAATGGGAAAAGTAACCAGTCGCTCCACCTCCTGGGGCGCCATGCCCGGTGCCTCCGTCATAATAACCACGGTGGGTGCGGTAAGTTCCGGGAATACATCGATATCCATATTGCTTGCCACATACATTCCCGAGATAAACAGGAGGACTGTTCCTATCACTATTGTAAGCCTGTTTCTCAGAGAGAAATCTATTATCCTGTTAAGCATGTTCAAGTTTTTAATGGTTATGACCGCTGTTTGAAGGCAAGGCAGTTTCCTGCAGTGAGAGTTTCATCCGGTAGGCATTTTCCGTAACTATCCTGTCGCCTTCCTTCAGCCCCTTAATCACCTGTGTAACTTCTCCGTCTGATTGTCCTGCAGTGACATATGTTTTCTCAAACTCACCGCTTTCCATCTCGCGGAAAACGTAGATTTTACCGCCTTCCTCCATCAGGGCTGTATTCGGGACAATAATTACATCCTGCATTTCTTCACCGATAAGCCATACGTCGGCAAAGGTCCCGGGTATAAGTTCATCGTCCCAGTCAATCCTGAAATAAACAGGAACATAATAGGAATTCTTCCCGGTACTCCGGCCGTAAGATATAATTGCACCATTCATCTCATCTGTTGAGAATATACGTGGACTGTATCCTGTTGAAAAATTGGCTTTCCTTACCTTTGCCAGGACCTCCAGGTCGGCAGGAGGGATATCCGCTTTCAGCACCAGCTTATTTTCGATAATGACCGATGCAATCCTGTCGCCTGTACGAACCATCTGACCCTCTGTTATATACAGATCATTTATATAGCCGCCGGCGGGTGATGTGATAATATTCCCTTTATCCGTAATGGTGTTTCGCACATTATTATAAGATGCCCTGGCTTTTTCCCAGGCCAGTTTGGTTTCAAGGTAGTGCTCACCTGTGATAAGTCTGTCAGGCATAAGTTTTTCGGCTCTTTCAAAGTTTTCCTTTGCAGCCAGGTATTCAGCTTCAATTTCTGAGTAAGCCAGCTCCGGATTAAACTCTGTAATATTATTGCCGCTAACCGAGAACAATTGCTGGCCTTTTGTAACTTTAGTGCCAGGGTAGAGCAAATGACCCGTGAAACTTATGATGCCGGGAGCAGGTGTTGTTATCAGTATTTCATCCTTCCTGTCAGGCAGCACCTGTCCGCTGGTTCTGTATACGAAACTGAACACGGATGCTTTGAGGGTGCTTATTTTATAGATTTCTTTTTCATGATCCTGTTCTGCCTCCTGATCATGTGCTTTAACCTCTTCGGGCGATTGCTCCGCCTCATGATCATGGTCTGCCACCGCTGCATTTGTAAGCTCCGCCTCATGATCATGTTCTGAAGCCGCTTCGGGCGATTGCTCCGCCTCATGATCATACCTGCCTGTTTCATTGTTATTGCATGAAGCAAAAAGGACAAGGCAGCTTATATAAAATACTACCGGAATAAATCTCATGTTTGTAATTTTGAAATTAGTAATTGGATACCTGCCATGTAATATGGCAGCCAGTAAAATTTACGATGATGTTTCTTTATTAGGATTTATGCCATCGGTGGCGCTCTCAGGGGCATGAGTGAGTATGCCGCTTTGATGATACTTCCGGGAGAAGTTCTGATTATGCATTGCTTGCCTGTTAAGACCGGAGTCAGCTTAAAATTTCCGGTTTCGTTGATAAAAACCTTGTCGATATCGTTCTGGTGGATCAGTTCAGACGCAAAATGACATATCATTTCATTTTGCTCATTGTCATAAACAATATTTCTCAGCAGGAGATTAGACTGAATGGCTATTTCAGAATCATCTTTCTCCTGTGTGCCCTGATGACAGATATGACTGCAGCCGGCATCTCTTTGCTCAAGGTGGTTATGGGGTATTATCCCGTGCAGGAAGATAACCGACCATGCCAGCAACATCAGCGATGTCTTGATTTTTATTGCTTTCCTCAAGGCTTTAATTTGAATTGTGCAAACTTACAAAAAAATAACTTACTGTGGCGATGGACATGCTAATCATCTGTTTAATAGTATCGAAAAATAAACTGTTGATTATTTCTTGATTAATTTCCTTTATAAAATAGGTTTATGCATCCGGTGTTTTTTACATTTGTTTGATAATCACTTACCCTAATTATTATCTTATGGCAACAGACATTCATTTAAAGGCAGCTGACAATATCAGGCTTCTCTCCATGGCTATGGTGGAAAATGCTAAATCGGGACATCCCGGGGGAGCAATGGGAGGGGCAGATTACATCCACATTCTTTTTTCAGAATATATGAGGTTTGATCCCGGTAATCCTGCCTGGATACATCGCGACAGGTTTTTTCTTGACCCCGGCCATATGTCACCCATGTTATATTCTGTGCTGGCCTTATACGGAATCATCTCAACAGAGGACCTTAAGAATTTCAGGCAATGGGGAAGTCCCACGCCGGGCCACCCGGAGGTTGACATCAGCAGGGGTATAGAAAACACTTCAGGCCCCCTGGGGCAGGGGCATACCAATGCCGTGGGAGCTGCCATCGCCGCAAAATTCCTTGAGCGGCGTTTCGGTGAATGGATGGCTCACAACATTTTCACTTATATATCTGACGGGGGCATACAGGAGGAAATATCTCAGGGAGCCGGAAGGATAGCCGGCCACCTGGGGCTGGGCAACCTGGTCATGTTCTACGACAGCAATGATATACAGCTGTCAACAGAGACCGATATTGTGACTTCAGAAGATACTGCCGCCAAATACAGGGCCTGGGGCTGGCATGTGGTGACGATAGACGGGCATAATCATTCAGAGATACGAGGGGCCCTTGATCAGTCTTTGGATGAAAAAGACAGGCCAAGCATTATTATAGGAAAGACGGTAATGGGCAAGGGACTAATTGATGATGAGGGGAAGTCTTTTGAGGGGAAGACATCAACACACGGGCAGCCGGTGAGTAAGGCGGGTGCTTCTTTTGAAAAGTCGATGAAGAACCTCGGGGGTGATCCGGAAGATCCTTTTAAGGTTTTTGATGACGTTAAAGATTTGTATAATGATTTAATTAAAGTTAAGAAAGAGCAGCTTAACCTTTTCAGGAGAGAAGAGAAAGCATGGTCTGAAGCCAATCCGGCTCTTGCTGAAAAGCTGGACTTTTTCTTTTCCGGGGCTGTTCCTGAGATTGATCACTCGGCTATAGAACAAAAAGAAGGAATAGCTACCAGGGCGGCATCAGCAACTGTGTTGTCAGTATATGCCGAAAGGATTGAAAACATGATAGTGTCATCTGCCGACCTGTCCAATTCAGACAAGACAGATGGTTTTCTTAAGAAGACAACAGAGATGAAACGGAGCGATTTCTCTGGTCAGTTTTTCCAGGCTGGTGTATCGGAGCTTACACTGGCGGCAATAATGAACGGGATGGCCCTGCATGGAGGAGTGATCCCCGTTTGCGGGACTTTCTTTGTATTCTCTGATTTTATGAAGCCTGCAGTGAGGCTGGCTGCACTGATGAAACTGCCCGTGAAGTATGTCTGGTCGCACGATGCTTTCAGGGTGGGGGAGGATGGACCAACCCACCAGCCTGTTGAGCAGGAAGCCCAGATCAGGCTGCTGGAACAGCTCAAAAACCATTCGGGCAAAAGCAGCATGCTGGTGCTCAGGCCTGCTGATGCCGCTGAAACAACAGTATGCTGGCAGATGGCACTCGAAAATACGGATACACCAACGGCTCTTATTCTTTCAAGGCAGAATATCAAAGACCTTCCATCAGGGGGAAACAGGTATGAAGATGCCATGGGGGTAAGAAAAGGAGCCTATATTATATCAGACACTAAGGAAAAAGCTGATGTTGTACTGCTGGCCAGCGGCTCCGAGGTGAGCACTCTCGTGGAGGGCGCAGCATTGTTGCTGGAGAGGAAGAAGATAAATATAAGGATAGTATCTGTAGCATCCGAAGGACTGTTCAGGCAACAGGAGCAGGAGTACCAGGATTCGGTGCTGCCCCCCGGTATACCACGTTTTGGCCTGACGGCAGGATTACCCGTAACCCTGGCCGGACTGGTAGGTGAAAATGGAAGGATATGGGGCCTGGAACACTTTGGTTATTCGGCACCCTATAAGGTGCTTGATGAGAAATTCGGCTTTACAGCCGAAAATGTGTATAAGCAGGTGATTATGATGTTGGAAAGTTTATAAGGCTTTTAGAGTTTATAAGGTTTATAAGGTTTATAAGGTATGGTGGGTGGGGGCTTATTTTCAGGTTAATGTTATGAGGAGGAAAATCCGTGGATCATAATTCTTTGTAGATTCTACTGAAAATTTCTTCAGTTTCTGGTGATTGTGGCAGGACTGCCCTGATTTTATCGAGGTAGTTGCGTTCCTTAATTATATCGCGGGTGGGTTTAAAATTAATATCAAAGATCCATGCCATCTGGAGGAGCTTGAAATCATTCAGGTTCCGTATATTCTTCATATTTACAGCTCGTCCGTTTCTGATGTCGTCGAGCACTTCGGCCGAAACACCGGCTGTGTCAGGCAGCTCTAGTTCCAGACCGTGATTTCTTTTACCGTCTTTCCTGTGGTAGTAATCTGTCACCACTTTCCATATATCAAGCTTATCTGCATCGCGGAGAAGCATGGAATAAAAGAGGCATGTTTCTGTTTCATCATCCGGCAGCGATACCCGGTTATGATAAGCGATAGCTTTTATCACCAGGTCCCGGATTGAAATGTCAAGGGTATCAAGGACACCATTTCTTAATATTATTTCAATGCCAAGACCGGCATGATTCACTGATTTACCGTCGTTGAAAGTCCCGTAACCTGCATACTGTTCAAATCGCCCGACATCATGCAACAGAGCTATTATCTCAGCCAGGCGAAGCTCGTCATCACTTAAGTCAAGTTTTATTCCTATGGTGAGGATTTCCTTACAAACCCTGTAAGTATGATCTTCTTTAAGTTCTATGTTTTCCTGTATTTCCGGCTCCCCTTTCTTAAAGGAAGTTACATAGTCTGCAAACCACCTTTTTATGTCTTCCAGGCTGCTTTCATCAATATTTATTCTCATCAGCTATCTGTCTTTCTTCCTTAAGATTAGTGTTTTAACTTTCTGTCACCCCTATTCCCGGGCCCTTGGGCATTATCCAGTGACCGTCATGAAACTGTGCACCCCTGAAGGGGTCGTTGCTTATGAGGAGGGAACCGTCCAGGTCGAGCCATCTGGCCATGGGCTGTAGCTGCACTGCAGCAGTTATGGCCACGGATGATGCTATCATGCAGCCAATCATGATATCAAGGTCAAAGGCCTTTGCTATAACTGCCATCCTGTAAGCTTCCATGATCCCGCCTGATTTCATCAGTTTGATATTTATCCCGTCGTAGGCTTCAGCAAGGGGCAGAATATCTTTTGATGTGTTAACTGCCTCGTCGGCAATAAGAGGCAGGGGAGATCTTTCTTTCAGCCACCTGGTTTCTTCAATCATTCTCACCGGCAGAGGTTGTTCCACAAGTTCGACTCCCCTGGCCGCAAGCCATTCGATCATTTTGATAGCTTCTTCTTTGTCTGTCCATCCCTCGTTAATATCTACCCTTATGGGCTTGTCGCTTACCTGCCTTATGGTTTCTATTATTTCCCTGTCGTTTATGTTTGTAAGTTTTACTTTGATAATACTGTAGGGACCGGCTTCACGGACTTTCTGTTTTACTATTTCAGGCCTGTCAAAACCTATTGAGAAAGAGGTATCAACGTATTTGTCAGGGTCAAGGCCAAATAATTTGTGCACGGGGATATTCAGTTTCTTGCCAAGCCAGTCGAAAAGGGCAATGTCGAGTGCTGCTTTTGCAGGTGACACGCCGTCGATTATCTCATTAACCTTTGCCGGTAATTCTGTGAACCTGAACGGATCGGCCTCGAGGTAAACAGGCATTATTTTTTCCAGCTCCCCGATTGTCCTTTCGGCATTCTGTCCCGCACCGGTCATATGAGATGCCTCACCTACGCCGGTAAGCCCGTCTTTTTCGTAATATACAAATACATCCTCCTTATAGTCGGTGCTGCCCCTGCTGATAGTCCAGGTATGTCCAAGGTTGAGTTTAATTTTCCGGTAGCTTATCCTGGCCCCTGAGCCGCCTGCATCTGTCCATGTCCCTGTCGTGCCCGCATAAATGCCGCTCCATGGCAGCATAACAGAAGCACCGGCCACACCGGAGAGGGCAAGGAATTTTCGTCTGTTGATTCTCATGAGATCTGATTTTTACCGTGTAAAAATACAAAAAAGTAGCTCTCTTTGTCCTCCTGAGCCAGAGTCCCTTGAAAACCAGGGCTCGGTTGTCGTTTACTCGCTCCCACCAGCCACAATCACTGTCTGCTCGTGAGCTCGCCT
>JAVVEL010000027.1:0-34259 GCA_032260385.1 Bacteroidales bacterium
GGTTACCGGCTATAAGGATGGTGTGCTCAAAGCCATTGTCGATAATAAGTCCTAGGAGGCTTTCAGGATTTTCAGGTTAACCTTTTCGAGTTTGTGGGAAGCATAATCGGCTGTTACCTTCAGCTTTTTCTGGTTCTTACCCGGCAGCTCGAACATGTCATCCATCATTATGGCTTCGCAGATGGAGCGCAATCCTCTCGCCCCGAGCTTGAATTCGATAGCCTTGTCAACCATGTAATTGAGAGCTTCATCTGCAAATTCAAGTTCTATACCATCCATTTTAAACAACTTAATGTATTGTTTCGTGATGGCATTTTTTGGGTCAGTAAGTATACGGCGCAGCACATCCCTGTCGAGCGGATTGAGATAGGTAAGTACCGGCAGGCGGCCAATTATCTCCGGTATGAGTCCGAATGACTTAAGATCCTGTGGTGCAATATACTGCAGCAGGTTATCCTTATCGATCTTCTCCCTGTCGCGCGTGGCACCGTAGCCCACTATCTGGGTATTCAGCCTGTTGGCAATTTTTTTCTCGATGCCGTCAAAGGCACCACCGCAGATAAAGAGGATATTCTTTGTATCGACGGGTATCATCTTCTGCTCGGGGTGTTTGCGTCCGCCCTGCGGAGGTACGTTGACTATTGATCCTTCGAGGAGCTTGAGCAGTCCCTGCTGGACACCCTCACCTGACACATCCCGTGTGATCGAGGGATTGTCGCTCTTTCGGGCTATCTTATCGATCTCGTCAATGAATACAATGCCTTTCTCTGCTGCAGCCACATCATAATCTGCATTTTGTAAAAGGCGTGTAAGGAGGCTTTCAATATCTTCACCGACATAGCCCGCCTCGGTAAGTACCGTGGCATCCACAATGGTAAAGGGGACATGCAGCATACGTGCAATTGTACGTGCCAGGAGTGTTTTTCCCGTGCCTGTCTCGCCCACAAGGATAATGTTTGATTTTTCTATTTCCACATCATCCTTGTCTTTTGTCTGCATCAGTCTTTTATAATGGTTATAGACTGCAACCGAGAGGTATTTCTTTGCATCATCCTGGCCAATGACATAGCTGTCGAGGAATTTCTTTATCTCTTCCGGCTTAAGCAACTTAACATCTTCCAGCTTGAAATCAGATTTGCTTCCCAGCTCCTCCAGTACTATGCCATGAGCCTGTTCGATACAGTAATCACAAATATGTCCGTCAAGTCCTGCTATCAGTATATTTGCCTCTTTTTTGGTGCGGCCGCAGAATGAGCATTTATCCATTACACAGTTTATTTTTTACTTTTTGCAAGAACTTCATCGATCATGCCGTAGGCCTTGGCTTCATCGGCTGTCATCCAGTAGTCCCTGTCAGAATCCTTCTCCACCTTCTTATATGTATTGCCTGAATGTTCGGCAATTATTTCGTAGAGTTCTTTTTTCAGTTTAATTATTTCACGCGTGGTTATTTCAATATCGGCTGCGGGTCCCTGCACCCCACCCATTGGCTGGTGTATCATCAGCCTGGAGTGTTTGAGAGCCGAGCGTTTGCCCTTTGTTCCCGCTGTCAAAAGAATAGCACCCATTGAAGCAGCCATGCCTGTGCAGATAGTGGCTATGTCAGCACTGATGTACTGCATTGTGTCATAAATACCCAGCCCTGCATGAACCGATCCGCCGGGTGTATTAAAATATATCTGGATATCCTTTTCACTGTCGGTTGAATCAAGGTAGAGGAGCTGGGCCTCAATGATATTCGCAACATAATCATCAATAGGTAATCCGAGGAAGATTATCCTGTCCATCATCAGCCTTGAGAACACATCCATTGAGGCAACATTAAGCTGTCGTTCTTCAATAATGGTTGGTGAGATATAACTGTTTGCAAATGATTTATATTGATGATAGCCCAGGCTGCTTATCCCGGGACGCCCGGTGGCGAATTTTTCAAAATCATCTTTCTTTGTCATTGTTCGTATTTTTATTGTTTATTCAAAGATAACAAAATAATAAGTAAAGCTTAAGATAAAGAGCTACTTACTTATTAAAAAGCTTATTAAATTCTTCAGTGCTTACCTTCCTTGTATCTATTTTTATTTCTTCTTTGATCTTTTTAATTACCTTATCATCAATTATTTTATCGGCTATACGCCGGTAGTCATCCTCTTTCTTAAGTATTTCCCGGGCATAGGATTCAAGCTGGCTGTCCTCAGCATTGAAAATGCCATATTGCTGGAACTGGAGGCGAGTGAACTCTTTGGCTTCATTAATCATGTCTTCCTCCTCCACTTTTATCTCGTTTTCCCCGGCAATTTTATTTCTTATAAGCTGCCACCTGAGATCTCTGAGGAAATCTGCAAAGTCTTTTTCGAGCTGTTCTTCTGTAAGGTCTTTATTTGTTCTGAGAAGCCATCTTTTGAGGAATTCTTCGGGAAGGTCAAAGCCTGTTTTATCTATTACCATGTTTCGTGCATCAAGGTTCAGCTTATACTCACTTTCCCTGGCAAGGTTGTTTTTGATTTCCCCGTCAAGTTTTTTCATGAATTCTTCTTCTGAAGTGACATTGCCTTCTCCGTAAACACTGTCAAAAAGTTCCTGGTTCACCTCGGCCATTTTAAACCTGCTGATTTCATTTATTGTGAACCTGTATTTACCGTCTATACCATCCAGCTTATCATGTTCGGTCTGCAGGAGGCCTGCTATTTCATGTTCATTCGGGAAAGATTTCCGGATGTCGAACTCTACCGAATCGCCCGGCTTGCTGCCTGTCAATTCTTTTTTGACCGCTTCATCCTTAATTACCTTTACCGACATTGTTGAATCCTGCTTCAGTGTTTCCTCAAGGGCTTCACCTTCCTCCGACAACTTAACTATGTCACCCCTCAGAAGGTCGTCCTCGTTCACTTCATTGGCCTGTTCATATTTGCCATACCTTCTGCGGTAGTTGTCAAGAAAGTCATTACGCAGTTTCTTATCTATTTTTATTTCGTAATAGGGCACTTTATTCCTTCCTGAGAGTTTCACTTCAAATTCAGGGGCAAGCCCTATTTCGAAGGAAAAAACAAAGTCTTCCTGTGTTTCCAGGTCAATAGTATCATTATCATCTGTTTTTGGCAGCGGATCTCCCAGTATTTCGATTTTCTCCTCCGTAATATAATTATGCAGGCGGTCAGATACTATTTTATTTATTTCTTCAAGTTTCACACTGCCACCGTACATTTTCCTTATGTGGCCGAAGGGGACCTTACCCGGTCTGAAGCCTTTTATATTGGCTTTTTTCTTGTAGTCTTTAAGCACATCATTAACCTTTTCTTCATAGTCACCCTTTTCTACCTGTACGGTAATCATAGCATTCAGGTCATCGATACTTTCCCTTGTAATATTCATATCAGTATTTGTTTTTAACAGATAAAAACCGCCCAACAACCGGTACTGCCATTTGTTTAAGCGGTTATTCATTCCCGGTGCGGATGAAGGGACTCGAACCCCCACGCCCGAAGGCACTAGATCCTAAGTCTAGCGCGGCTACCAATTACGCCACATCCGCGTGAAATTCAGCGCAAAAGTAGTAATAATAAAATAATCTGGCAATATGTTTTTACCTTCGCAGTTCGAAGTTCTTGCCCAGGTAAAGGTTTCTTACCTGTTCATCTTCGGCCAGCTGTTCGGAGGTACCTGACTTCAGTATTTTACCCTCGAACAGGAGGTAGGCCCTGTTGGTGATGGAAAGTGTCTCGTGAACGTTATGATCGGTAATAAGGATACCTATATTCCTGTCTTTCAGGTGGGATACAATCCCCTGTATGTCTTCCACCGCTATCGGGTCAACTCCCGCAAAGGGTTCATCGAGGAGTATGAAATTGGGTTTCAGCGCCAGCGCCCTTGCTATCTCCGTTCTTCTCCTCTCACCTCCGGAAAGCTGTATTCCCAGGCTTTTTCGTATTTTCTGAAGGCCAAATTCGCTGAGTAGTGACTCTCTTCTCTCTGCCTGTTCCTCTTTTGGGAAGCCTGACATTTCAAGTACGGCATTCAGGTTATCTTCAACACTCAGCTTACGGAAAACGGAGGCTTCCTGTGCCAGGTAGCCAATACCCAGCCTTGCCCGTTTATAGACAGGCATGCCCGTGATGTCCTTCCCGTCGAGGTATATTTTGCCCTCATCAACCTTTATAAGACCCACGATCATGTAGAATGATGTAGTTTTTCCTGCCCCGTTAGGCCCGAGAAGGCCAACAATCTCTCCCTGCTGCACTTCAATGGAGACTTTATCGACAACTGCCCTGTTTCGGTATCTCTTAAGCAGATTTTCAGTATGCAATATCATGTCAGGCTATTTAAGGTTTGCTTTCGGGATTATTCTGATCTTCATTCCAGTCGGCTTCCAGTCTTTCCCTGTCCTTCTTTATTACCCTGCGTGATATCACTATTCCTATCTCGTAAAGGAAAATCAAGGGGAAACAAACCAGCACCTGGCTGAATATATCGGGTGGTGTAATGATTGCAGACAGGGCAAGTATAACAATTATTGAGTGCTTCCTGTATTTTTTCAGGAAATGGGGATCAACAAGTCCTATCTTGGTAAGAAAGAAGGACAGTATAGGCAGCTGGAAAATAATGCCGCTTGCCAGTGTTATGGATGCCACAGTGCCGATATATGATCTCAGGTTTATCTGGTTTGTAACCTCGGCACTCACGTTATAAGATCCCAGGAAATGAACCGAAAGGGGAATGATTAAATAATAACCAAAAAGCACGCCGCTGACGAAGAGCAGGGAAGAAAAAAACACGGCACCCCTGGTGTATTTTTTTTCACTGGAATAAAGCGCGGGCCTGAAAAACCTCCAGAACTCCCAGAAAATATAGGGAAAGGCAAGAATTATGCCTGCTATCAGCGAAACCGCTATATGGGTGGTGAACTGCCCGGCCATCCTGATGTTGATTATCTCAAAGGGTTGGGTGTTGATGCACAGGGCATTTATGTTAACGAGCTGACCAAGTTTGCAGAACAGCCTGTTTGTCAGGAAATCCGGGTTTTTTGGGGCTATAATGATTGTATCAAAAATAATGTCATTATATATAAAGGCAACTATGGCTACAATAAATATTGCAGCTACCGATCTTACTATATGCCATCTCAGTTCTTCAAGGTGTTCAAGAAATGACATCTCATTCTCTTCTTTCGCCTTCTTCCTTCTTTTCTTCATGTGTAAATAAAACCTGGGACACGTAAATTTCAGGCTGTAAAGATGATAAAACAAATTTATCAAAGCAAGTGCAAAAGATTTATTATTATGAGCCTTAAATGACTGCCTGTTTTTTCCATTTGTGTTAAATAATGTTTTTTCCAAAAAAAAATGATGAAAAACGAAGCGATTATCGTAAATTGTAATGATTGAGATAATGGCGGAGATGATAATAATCATCTAAGCTTTTTATCTGCATATAAAAAATGATCTAAAAAAATTGATAACTTTATAATACTTGGTGTAAAATTTTGTTATTGGGAAAGAAGTGTAAAGACGGATGGAAGATAAGAGAATAATTTATGACTATCTGAAGAAATATTTTGGCTTTAATACATTTAAGGGTAACCAGGAGGAAATCATTCAGAACGTATTATCGGGACGGGACAGTTTTGTTCTTATGCCAACAGGAGGCGGTAAATCTTTATGCTACCAATTACCGGCAGTTATAAAAGAAGGGACTGCAATAGTGATTTCACCGCTTATCGCCCTGATGAAGAACCAGGTTGATGCCATGAGGAACTTTTCAACCAGTGACAACATGGCTCACTTTTTAAATTCTTCATTGACAAAATCAGCAATAAACAAGGTGAAACAGGATGTGCTGAAGAGCCAGACAAAATTATTATATGTGGCGCCGGAGTCACTGACAAAGGAAGATAATATTGACTTTTTAAGCAAGGTAGAAATATCTTTCTATGCAATAGATGAGGCTCACTGTATTTCAGAATGGGGTCATGACTTCAGGCCTGAATACCGCAAGATAAGGCCCCTGATAGACACCATAGGTCGTTCACCGATTATTGCCCTCACAGCAACTGCCACACCCAAAGTGCAGCATGATATACAGAAAAACCTTAATATTCTCGATGCCAATGTATTCAAATCATCTTTCAACAGGCCAAACCTGTATTATGAAGTCAGACCCAAGGTAAATACCGCCAGGGAAATACTCAAATTCATAAACAACAACCAGGGCAAGTCAGGCATAATTTATTGCCTCAGCAGGAAAAAAGTGGAGGAAATTGCAGAAGTCCTGCAGGTAAACGGTATTAAGGCTCTTCCCTACCATGCAGGAATGGATTCAGCTACCAGGACAGCCAACCAGGACAAGTTCCTGATGGAGGAGATTGATGTTATAGTGGCAACCATTGCTTTTGGTATGGGTATAGACAAGCCTGATGTCCGTTTTGTCATTCATTATGACATACCTAAAAGTCTTGAAGGCTATTACCAGGAAACCGGTCGGGCCGGCAGGGACGGCAGTGAGGGAAGGTGTATAGCATACTATTCTTATGATGACCTGCAGAAGCTCGAAAAATTCATGCAGGGCAAACCAATCAATGAACAGGAAATTGGCAAACAACTCTTGCTGGAAACAGCATCTTACGCTGAATCATCGATATGCAGGAGAAAATTGCTGCTTCATTATTTCGGAGAGGAATACGAACCGGATAACTGTGAATCATGCGATAACTGCCTGCATCCAAAAAAAGAGTTTGAGGGTAAGCATTATGTGGTAAAGATCCTGACAGCAGTGGAAACGGTAAAAGAGAAATTCAAGGCCGATCATATTTCCAAAGTGCTGGCAGGTGTAAGTAACTCGGCCATAAAATCCTATAAACACCATAAACTTGAAATATTCGGTAACGGTGATGAAAAGGATGAGAAATTCTGGAATATGGTAGTACGCAGGTGTCTCATTGCTAAATTCCTTGTGAAGGAGATTGAGAATTACGGAATACTGAAACTTACTGACAGAGGCCGGGAGTTTATGGTAAAACCTGAATCATTCATGCTGGCCGAAGATCATGATTATGGTGAAGTTATTGAAGAAGAAGTCGGCTACAGGGGAGGAGCCGGAGCGGTAGATGACGAACTGTTCAGCATCCTCAAGGACCTCAGGAAAAAGATATCAAAACAGAAAAATGTACCTCCTTTCGTAATATTCCAGGATCCCTCCCTTGAGGATATGGCCATACAATATCCTATCACTGTTGAAGAGCTGCAGAACATATCAGGCGTGGGTGTGGGCAAGGCACAGCGCTACGGGAAGGAATTTGTTGAAGTCATTGGAAGGTATGTGGAAGAAAAGGAAATTGTAAGGCCTCAGGACCTAATAGTTAAATCGGTAGTGAATAAATCAGGGCTTAAAGTATACATAATCAAAAGCATAGATAATAAACGCTCGCTTGATGATATTGCTGATGCCAAAGGCCTGGCGATGGATGATCTTATCAGCGAGATCGAATCAATTGTCAATTCGGGTACCAGGTTAAACCTTTCATATTATATTGACCAGGTAATAGAAGATGAGCGACAGGATGATATAACAGCCTATTTTAAGGAAGAAGCAGAGTCTGATTCACTGGAAGCAGCCCTGGAGGAACTGGGTGACGAATACGAAGAGGAAGAGATAAGGCTTATGCGTATCAAATTCCTGTCAGAATTCGGCAACTAAACGGAAATCCGTCAATCTAAATATTTCCCAGTAATTTTCTTTTATCTGCCACATTAATTATTTTCACACGTCTTTACAGTAAATCCTCAATTGAACATGATCCTTGAAACAAATAATTTATGTAAAAGTTACGGTCCTGTCAGAGCAGCAGAAGATATTTCCCTTTCAGTTGACACCGGTACTGCTTTTGGCCTGCTGGGTCCTAACGGAAGCGGTAAGACAACCACTCTCGGGATAGTAATGTCTGTGCTTAAAGCCGACAAGGGTTCCTTCAGGTGGTTCGGAAAGGAAGCTGAACCTGCCACTTACAGGAGAATAGGCTCGCTCATAGAAGTGCCTAATTTTTTTAGCTACCTCTCACTTAAACGGAACCTTGAAATTATAGCCAGGATTCGGGGGACCGATACTTCGGATATCGACAGGGTGCTTCATCTGACCGACCTCAAAAAGAGATCGTCATCAAGATTTGATACTTTGTCGCTGGGAATGAAACAGCGACTGGCCCTTGCAGCAGCCCTGCTGGGAAACCCCGAAGTACTGGTGCTGGATGAGCCGGCAAACGGACTCGACCCGGAAGGTATTGCAGAAGTGCGTAAAATAATTATTGAGCAGAAAAGCCAGGGCAAGACAATTATTATGGCCAGTCATATACTGGATGAGGTTGAAAAGGTGTGCGACCATGTCGCCATACTCAAAAAAGGAAAGACCCTGGCAGCAGGTAAGGTAAATGAATTGCTCCTTACAGATGATATAATAGTTATAGATTCTGATAACAACGATAGCCTTAAAAAAGGCCTTGAAGAGCGGGCGCTGGTAAAAAGTGCCGAAGTGAAGGATAATGTTCTTGAGATAATTCCTGCCAGCGGTGTCAGCTCAGGCCATATCAACAGATATGCCGCCGACAAAGGAATTATTATAAACCAGTTATACATAAGAAAAAGTACCCTTGAGGAACAATTCCTTGAGCTGGTAAAATAAAAAGACAGGACAGATGAAGCGACTTATTACATTGGAATGGACCAAGATATCAACATACGGGTTTTTCAGGCTTGTGCTCATTCTCACGGCAAGCCTTTTTTTATTAACGGTATTTGTTTTTTCGCGTATTGATGTATCTGTACCCGGCTTCACATGGAGAAATCTTTTCAGGTTTCCTGATGTATGGCCTTCATTCGCATGGGTGGCAAGCTGGTTTAACCTCTTGCTTGCAATACTTGTAATAACCATTGCAGGTAATGAATTTTCAGCTAAAACACTCAGGCAACAGGTAATGACAGGGCTCAGCCGTGAGGAATGGCTGGCAGGTAAGGGGATACTGATCCTGGGCCTCGCTCTTTTCGGTGTGCTGATGGTTTTCCTCACCGGCCTTGTTTTTGGGTTTATTTTTACAAACGATCTCAGCCCGGTCATCATATTTCAAAAAATGGATATACTCCTGGTCTACCTCCTCCAGGCAGTGGGTTATATGGTGCTGGGACTACTGTTTGTCGCGGTATTGAGATCCAATGCACTGTCAATAATACTCTATCTCCTTTATTTTATGATGATAGAGCCCATAATAAGAGGTTTATGCCCTGTGGAAATACGCCCATGGTTCCCCGTCAAAATAATAAGCCACCTGACTCCCTTCCCCGAATTCCTCCGGATTACTTCAGGAGATGCACTGGAGAATAATGCCATGACCTTTGAAAGTATTGGCATTATGCCCCGGCAGCTGGACGGACCCACAACCCTGATAATGGCACTGGTATATATTTCTCTTTTCGGTGCTCTTACCTATTTTGTGGTGAAGAAAAGAGACCTTTAAGCAAACCGGCCGTACCGGTAAGTGTAACATAAAAGGGATAAAAGAGCTGGACAGGAAAAAATAAGAGCAGCAGTTTTTTCTTCCCTCTTTTTGCTGCTGCCGGTGAAAGGAGCATTAAATCGGGAACCGATTTCATTATCAAAAGGGAAAAAAAGATTACCCATAAGCCGGGAAAGAAAAACGAGGCAATAAAACATGCCACTATGAACATATTACTGAAGAAAACAAGAGCAGCTATTGCAATCAACAGATAATCAGAGTAAAAGGGACTCTTCGAAGTCCATCTCAGTCTTTGCTTCAGGAACGATTTAAGTGAGTACGGCCCGTGAGTCTGAACAGTGGCTCCGGGTGAATCAATCCATAAAATTTCTTTACCCTGCCTTATAAAACTTTCCATAAGAAAAATATCATCACCGGAGGGAAGGTATGTTTTTACCATAGCTTCATATTCATCAGCCCCGGGCTTTCTGAAACACAGGTTGGCTCCATTGCACATAAGAGGTTTACCATGCCTTGCAAGTATTTCTGTAACAGCCTGGAGGGCAAGAAACTCAAGTTGAATTATCCGGTTCAGAAGACCGCCGCTGTCTATTATATCCACCGGCCCTATAATCATATCAGCATTGGTCCTTACAAGTCTTTCGCAGATTTCCTTCAGCCAGTTCTCCCCTGCACGGCAGTCGCCGTCGGTGGTGACTATATAGTCACCCCCTGCATTTTCAATTCCCAGTGCAATAGCTTTCTTTTTGCCGGCACCGCTGCTACTCAATATCAGGGATCGATGCAGCAGGCCTGATGATGATCTTAATATTTCTACAGTTGAATCTGTGGAGGCATCATCTACGAAGATAGCTTCGAAAAGACCCGGCTCAAGACTTTGATCAGCCAGGTCATTCACCAGGTTTTTTATATTGGCTTCTTCATTCCGGAGCGGGATTATGAGAGACAGCAATTTCGGTCCTTGCCTCTTATTCCCGGTGCTCTCTTCCGGTTTCCTGTCTTCCTGAAGCTGCCTGATCCTGAGAAACAGGAAAATGAGCACATAGGGCAGGAGGACGGTCAGCAGCCAGTACATAGGTATGCTATTTAAGCCATTCGTACATTTTGTAATGGGCACTGGTCATGCCCATGGCCTCATATGTTTTCTGGGCGTTAATATTTTCAAGTTCCACATAGAGGCGCAGGCCTGCCACACCGTTTTGCAGGGCTGTTTCCTTAACATGGATGTACATTTCCTTGAAGAAGCCTTTACGCCTGTGAGCAGGCTGGACATATACCGACTGTATCCACCACACGAAACTGTTACGCCAGTCGCTCCACTCATAGGTGATGAGCAATGAGCCAATGACTTCATCGTCATATTCAGCCACGTAGTACCTGCCCTTATGCGGGTCGGCAAAGACGGCATACACTCCCTGGTAAATGGTGTCATGGCCAAGTTTCATATTTTCAGTTTCAATGGCCATTTCCTTTTGAAAACCGATAATTTTTTCAGCATCGATTATTCTTGCTTCCCTGACAAAAAGTTTTCCCATTTTCTAATTTTTTAGTTTTCACTGTATTCATCCCAGCTGTAAATACCCAGGTCTTCAATCTTCATCCTGCAAAAAGCGAGGATAAAAGCACTTGCCAGCCTTGAATTGGTTAGGAGGGGTATATTGAAATCAACAGCATTTCTCCTGATGCTGTAATCGTTATTAAGTTCATCTTTTGAAAGGTCCTTGGGGATATTCACAACCAGGTCAACTTCCCTTGATCGTATGAGTTCAATGGTATTGGGCGACTTATCCTCATCGGGCCAGTAGGCTGTTTCGGCTTCAATTCCTGCGTTTGCGAGGAATTGCTGTGTTCCCCTTGTAGCGTACAGCTTATATCCTTTTTCTGTCAGTGCCCTTGCACTGTTCAGCATCTCCACCTTGGACCGGGCAGGGCCGGTTGAAAGGAGGATGGCTTTTTCAGGGATGGTATAACCTACCGATAACATTGATTTAAGTATGGCTTCATAAAAGCCTTCACCTATACATCCCACTTCACCTGTTGATGACATGTCGACTCCCAGTACAGGATCGGCTTTAGCCAGCCTGGAGAAGGAAAACTGGGGTGCTTTAACACCCACATAGTCAAGGTCAAAAACCGATTTATGTGGTTTTATAACTTCTGCGCCCAGCATTACCCTGGTTGCCAGCTCAATAAGATTGGTTTTCAGCACCTTGGAAACAAAGGGCATGCTGCGGCTTGCCCTGAGATTGCACTCAATCACCTTTATATCATTGTCCCTGGCCAGAAACTGGATGTTAAATGGCCCGCTGATCTTTAATTCACCGGCTATTTGCCTGCTGATACGCTTTATCCGCCTGACCGTTTCAAAATATATTTTCTGGGGAGGGAAAACTATGGTGGCATCACCCGAATGCACCCCGGCAAATTCCACATGCTCACTTATGGCATAGGCGATAATCTCTCCATCACTGGCAACGGCATCTATTTCTATCTCTTTGGCATTCTCAAGAAATTCCGAAACCACTACGGGATACTGTTTTGATACACTGAGGGCAAGGTCAAGGAAGTGGCTCAGTTCATCACTGTTCGAAACCACATTCATTGCCGCCCCTGAGAGTACATAGGAGGGTCTTACCAGCAAAGGGAAGCCAAGCCTTTCAGCAAATTCATTGATACCTTTGACACTTGTCAGTTCTTTCCATTCAGGCTGGTCTACTTTGAGTGTGTCAAGCATACTTGAGAACTTATGCCTGTTTTCGGCACGGTCGATTGATTCGGGTGAAGTTCCAAGTATATTAACCCCCTGTCCGTGCAGCCTCATGGCAAGGTTATTAGGTATCTGGCCTCCCACCGATACAATGACCCCCCTGGGTGTTTCCAGGTCAATAATGTCCATCACCCTTTCAAAGGATAATTCATCGAAATATAACCTGTCGCATGTATCGTAATCGGTGCTTACCGTTTCGGGGTTATAGTTAATCATTACCGAGCGGAATCCTTCACTTCTTATTGTATCTATGGCATTAACCGAACACCAGTCAAATTCAACACTTGATCCTATACGGTAAGCTCCTGATCCAAGAACTATAACCGATCTTTTGTCATTTTCATACCATATATCATGTTCGGCACCGCTGTAAGTGAGGTAGAGGTAATTTGTGACTGCGGGGTATTCAGCTGCAAGGGTATCTATCTGCTTTACCCATGGTATGATTCCTTTTGATTTACGGTATAATCTTACCTGGTGCATTTCCTTCTCTATACGTGAAGGAGGGGGATCACAGGTATATCTTGCTATCTGGAAATCAGAAAAACCAAAGATTTTAGCCTGCAGCAGCAGTTCATCCGGGATGTCACGTATTTCACTGTATTCCAACAGTTCGTTGCGTGTATCAATGATATTCTTCAGTTTATACAGGAACCACTTATCAATCCTTGTCAGTTCATATATCTTTTCTATTGGCAAGCCCTGTTCCAGTGCTTCTGCAATAACGAAGATCCTCATATCTGTAGGCTCGGATAATTCCCTTTCAAGATCCCTGAAGCTCAGGTTCCTGTTCCCTACAAAGCCGTGCATGCCCTGGCCTATCATCCTGAGGCCTTTTTGTATTACCTCCTCGAAGGTTCTTCCTATGGCCATAACTTCTCCCACGCTTTTCATGCTGCTGCCAATATGGTGGGATACACCCTGGAATTTATTAAGATCCCAGCGGGGTATTTTGCAGACAATATAGTCAAGGGCCGGTTCAAAGCAGGCGGTGGTTGTTTTTGTGACAGAGTTTTTTAACTGGTGGAGTCCATAGCCGAGTGCCAGTTTTGCGGCCACAAAAGCCAGGGGATAACCTGTTGCCTTTGAGGCAAGGGCACTCGATCTTGACAGGCGGGCATTAACCTCAATAACCCTGTAATCTTCTGAAACAGGGTCGAGGGCATACTGAACATTACATTCACCTATGATACCGATATGCTTGATTATTTTTATTGAGAGTTCCCTCAGCTTGTGGTATTCCCTGTTGGTCAATGTCTGGGAAGGTGCCACCACTATGCTTTCACCGGTATGTATGCCCAGGGGATCAAAATTTTCCATGTTACACACGGTGATGCAATTGTCAAAGCGGTCTCTTACAACCTCATACTCAACTTCCTTCCATCCTTTAAGCGATTCTTCAACCAGTATCTGGCCGGTATAGGAAAATGCCCTGCCCGCAAGCTGAACCAGTTCATCCCTGCATGAACAGAATCCTGAGCCCTGTCCGCCAAGAGTATAGGCTGCCCTGATAATAATGGGATATCCCAGTTTGCCTGCCGCAGCCAGGGCTTCGTCAACCGACTTGACAGCTATGCTCTCGGGAGTCTTTACATTGATCTGTTTAAGTTTGTTAACAAACAATTCCCTGTCTTCGGTATCCATTATGGCCTGAACGGGTGTACCGAGCACACTGACATTATATTTTTCAAGTGTTTTTTCCCTGTAAATCTTGGTCCCGCAGTTAAGGGCGGTTTGTCCACCGAATGACAACAACATGCCATCCGGTTTCTCCCTTGCTATAACCTGTTCCACGAACCACGGGGTAACAGGCAGGAAATATATCCTGTCAGCAAGCTTTTCGGATGTTTGCACCGTGGCAATATTCGGATTGATAAGCACCGTTTCAATACCTTCCTCACGAAGAGCTTTCAGGGCCTGCGAACCACTATAGTCGAATTCACCGGCCTCTCCGATCTTAAGAGCCCCGGACCCCAGTATAATTACTTTTTTTATCTCTTTCTCCTTCATGGTGCCTTTTATGTGTCTACTGCTTTTAGACTTCCTTTCGCCACTTTTTTATATTGCCTATAAAGATATCAAATAAAAAATCGGTATCAGTAGGTCCTCCTGATGCTTCAGGGTGAAACTGGGTGGAGAAAAAAGGCTTTTCCCTGTGCCTCATTCCCTCATTGGTGCCATCGTTTATGTTAATAAAAAGAGGTTCCCAGTCTTTACCAAGACTCAAATTATCAACAGCAAAGCCATGATTCTGGGAGGTGATATAAGCCCTGTCGGTAGCCGCCTGCAAGACCGGCTGGTTATGGCTCCTGTGCCCGTACTTCAGCTTATAGGTATCGGCACCCTGGGCCAGACCCATGAGCTGGTTACCCAGGCAGATACCAAAGACAGGAAGCTCCTTTTCAAGTGACCGGGCGATATTTGCTATGGTTTCACCACACATTTTCGGATCACCCGGGCCATTAGAAATAAACAGGCCGTCGTATTCGAGCGTATGGAAATCATAGTCCCATGGCACCCTGATAACAGTAGTGTCACGCTTCAGGAGGTTGCGGATAATATTGTATTTAACACCGCAATCTACAAGTACTACCCTGTACTTTCCCTGCCCGTAGCTCCGGGGTTGATCAATGCTTACTTCCCTTACAAGATTATCCCTGTTGGGGTCATAAAAGGAGGTTTCCGTTCCGGTGGGTTCAATCTTGCCCAGCATAGAGCCCTTTTCCCTGAGCCGCTTGGTAAGTGCCCTGGTGTCAATACCGTATATGCCCGGTATATTATTGGTCTCAAGCCATTGATGGAGACTTTCGGCAGCGCTCCAGTGGCTGTATTCAAAGGAATAATCAGAAACTATAAGACCTTTGATATGAATTGACGACGATTCATGAAAAATCTGGAGTTCATCATCAGGATCTCTACGGGGAGCACCGTAATTTCCTACCAGCGGGTATGTAAGACAGAGTATCTGTCCCCTGTATGAGGGATCGGTCAGGCTCTCGGGATAGCCTGTCATGGCTGTATTAAAAACCACTTCCCCGGCAGAAGGTATGAGTTTACCGAATGATTTACCCCTGTAAACGGTACCGTCTTCAAGGCTCAGTCTAACCGGTATGGATTTCTTCATTTACTTTCCAGTTTTAGCAGGGCGGTTTCTATATTATCAACGGCTTTTTTCACCGTATCGAGTGTGCAGGCCACGTTCATCCTCATAAAGCCTTCGCCCCCGGGACCGAAGACCGATCCTTCACTCATACCCACACCGGCTTCATAAACAAAGAATTTATTCAGTTCGCCGGGTTTCATGCCCATAGGCCTGCAATCAAGCCAGATCATGTAGGTGGCCTCGGGAGGCACGGGCCTTATATATTTATTGTCCCTGAATCTATTAAGGACATATTCAATATTGCGGTTTACATATGAAAGCATTTCATCAAGCCACTCATCGCCGAAGGAATAGGCTGCAATGGATGCCTCATTGCCAAAGATATTACCTCCGGTGATATGAAGGCTTTGAATGTAAGTATCGAATTTCTTTTTCAGATCAGGATTGCTTATAATCACTGATGATGTTGACAGGCCGGCAATGTTAAATGTTTTGCTGGGAGCCATGCATGTAATGGTGGAGTTAGCGGCTTTTTCCAACAGGCCTGCAAGAGGGATGTGTGTATAAGAAGGCAGTACCAGGTCAGAGTGTATTTCATCGCTCAGTATCAAAATATCGTGCCTGAGACATATTTCGGCCAGCTGTTCAAGTTCACCTGCCGTCCATGCCCTGCCAACCGGGTTGTGGGGATTGCAGAGTATCAGTATTCTGGCTCCTTCGGCAGCTTTTTTTTCCAGGTCATCAAAGTCTATTTTCCAAACACCATTTTCTTCAATGAGCCTGTTGTATGCAGGCACACGTTTATGATCGGTAACGGCACCGAAGAAGGGAAAATAGACGGGTGGTTGAATTATTATCTTATCTCCCGGGCCGGTGAAGGCCAGTGTACATATGTTTAGGGCAGGCACTATGCCGGGGCTGAAGGATATCCATTCTTTTTCTATATGCCATGAGTGTCTTCTCCTTATCCAGTCACTCAGTGATAAGAAATATTCTTCGCGTCTTATGGTATATCCCAGGATCCCGTGATCAAGCCTCTTTCTCAGGGCTTCAATTATAAACGGAGGGCAGCTGAAGTCCATGTCAGCAACCCACATAGGGATCACTTTATCGGTGCCAAAAACTTCCTTTCTGGAGTCGTATTTTACGCAACTGGTTCCCTGCCGGCTAACAGGTATATCAAAATTATATGCCATATCCCAGGTTGAATTCCGGGGTTCAAAGATAAGGATAAATAAAGATAAAAGAGGGCCGAGCGTTAAAAATTAACCCTTGGGTTAATTTAGTGAGGAGCCAGACAGAGCAGAGGGACAAAAGTCTAAAGGCTTTATTGCCGGTTCAGGGCGAGCAGTGCGAAACTGGCCAGCCAGTGCCCTCCCTCATAATGACCGTCGCTTATATCTGGCAGTGAGTACCTGATATGTTCATCGGCAATCTTTACCAGGTGTTCATAAGAGGGTACTGCAGATGCTATTCCGTACAAGCACCGGGCACGGCTGAAATTAAGTCCGTCAAGATGCGCAAGCTGTCCGTCTGCCCTGTCGCTTACAATACCAGGCTCAAGTGTATATGAGGGGTCAGTTAATTCGGGCAGAAAGTCTTTGAGCCATGCTGCATATTCTTCCCGGTCAAGGATTCTTCTCATGATATCAGCTTCTTCGAGACATGGCGAAAGAAAATCATTGCCTCCGGGTTCCCATGACATAGGGCATTGAGTATCGTAAAAATAAAAATCCCTCGCCCTTTTCTTAATGCTTAGCATAAGGCTGTCATTACCGGTGGTGATGGCATAATCCCAGGCAAAGCTTAAGCCGAAAGCAGTGTTGTTATGTGTGCCGACTCTAATGGGATAGCGTAGCTTTGGAAGGAAGTCTATATACATGTCGGATATAAGTTCAGCAAGGGGATAAAGCTTATCATACAGGTCCCTAGCGTAATCTGTATCCCAGGTGTATAATTCCTGAGCCAGTTTTAAAAGCCAGGCCCAGCCATAGGTCCTCTCAAAAGTTTTGTTTTGTTCTTCCCGGAAATATTCTATTTCCCCTGCAATATTTTCTGCCGTCAGCCTGTCAGAAAGAAGCTTTTTCATTTCTTCCGATTTCTCCAGGCCGGGGAAGTTTTTAAGTAGCATTACCAGTGACCAGTGACCATGAACTGATGAGTGCCAGTCGAAGCAACCATAAAAGGATGGATGTAAATTGCGGGGCGGAAGCAGGTCTTCATCGCTGCTGAGGGTTTGATTCAGCTTATTAGGGTATTCCTTTTCAATGCATGCTATCGGCAGTTCGGCCAGCCTGTTAGCCTCAGCCAGATCAAGCACAGGACGTTCTGCAGTCTCCGGAACGCTCTTATCAACCTGATTGTCCTGCTTCTTCGAATGGCAGGCGAACAAAAGGGATGTTGCAAAAAACAGAATGACATATCTCATTATAGGGCTTTTTAATGGATTTTTAATTACCAAAGCTACAATAAACTGAAAATTATAACTTATGATTTTTCTTAATATTGGCCGCTTTATAAATATATTTTATAATTTTACGCCTATTATTAAGGTTCTAAATGAGATAAGCTTTTTTGAAAATG
Organism: Bacteroidales bacterium; assembly: GCA_032260385.1. Lineage (GTDB taxonomy): Bacteria > Bacteroidota > Bacteroidia > Bacteroidales > VadinHA17 > UBA9300. The sequence continues at coordinate 17,947 of JAVVEL010000027.1, forward strand.
AATAATCAGATGTATTAATAAACAATTAATTACCCATGAAGAAAATCTTTTTACTAGCAATTACCCTTGTCCTGGTATTTTCTACTTTGTTCACTTCCTGTAATTCCTGTAAAAACAGGGGAGTTGATAAGGATCAGAAAAAAATAAAGATTGAAGATCCCGGTGCTATCACTGATGAAATTGAAAAACACGTCTATCCCTTACCTACCTCTGCGGAGGTTATTAAAATGCTTACCGAGCTGGAGGTTGGTTATATCATTGGGATTTCCAACCCCGTGGATAATGCAACAAATTACATAACAAGCAAGAGTCAGGCCATTAACCTGGGGATTTATGGTACAGACCTCAGTTATGCCACCCTCTATAATATGAACCAGGATGTTATAAACTTCCTGGATGTAATTCGTGAGCTTACCAACAGCCTTAAAATGTCAAAAATATATTCAAGAGAGTTATATGACGACATTAAGAATAGCTTTGACAACAGGGATAAACTTGTTGAAATACTGACAAATGCATTTAACAAGACTTACGCCTACCTGGCCGAAAACGATCAGGAATCTCTTGCCTTACTTGTTGTGGCCGGGGCCTGGGTTGAAGGCATGTATATAACAACCCATATATCGGAACAGGTATATCACGTTGAAGGTATAGTGAGAGTATTACTGGAGCAGAAAGAGTCATTTGAGCTCTATCTTGAGCTTGCCGAACCTTTTACTGATGACCCTGTTGTTGGTGAGATGCTCGATATCCTGGAACCCGTAAAAAAAGTATATGAAGAAGTTGAAGATAACAGCCTGACTATGAAAAATGTGGAGGACATTACTGCCGCTATTGAATTGGTAAGGGATAAACTGGTATCGTAAACATAACCTTATATTAATTACCGTGAAAGCAGGTACCAGTCTATTTGCTTCACGGTTTTTTATTAAATACAGTAAATGAGAGAGCCTGTATTACTTGCATTAATTCATATTTTCGCCATCCTCTCGCAGGTAAACCCCGGGGGCATTACCACAAGGGGAAGGAAGATATTACGTGGCTATCTCAGAAGGTATCTTAACCAGGAGCTTGAAGAGGAATATTATAAAATTTTTGAAACAACTCATGAATTCTATTCCGAGGAGCTTTCAAGCCTTGACGATGAGGAGTTAAAAGACGAAACATCCCTCATCAATTTCCAGATTACAAATATATGCAGGCAAATACGCAAGGGACTCTTCCTGGAGGAAAGAATGATCGTGTTTCTTCAGCTTCTTGAATTTGTATATGAAGACCGTGAGGTAACATCCCAGGAAAGGAAGATAATAGAAATTGTGTCGCGAACCTTCAGCATACCTGAAAAGGAATATAACAATTCATGTGCCTTTATGATCGGGAATGCCATGGATAATGTTAGCACCGAATCAATAATATTACTTGAAGGAACGGAGAAGGAGGCGAAATTTTCAGATAATTTCAGGAATAAACAAAATTGGAATAAAATACCTATAAAAGGCCTCGAGGGCAGCTTATTTGTTCTTCACATTGAAAGTATCCATATACTGCTTTTTACCTACCAGGGCAATCAGTCATTATACTTCAGTGGCCGACCGGTAATCAGGGGAAGGCCTTACCTGCTTGATCCGGGTGTGACCATAAAAGGAAAGGACATTGAACCAATTTTTTATTCGGGAATCTTAAGGGAGTTTCTCAGGCTTTCATATGTTGATAAAATAATCTTCGAAGGCCATAACCTGGAGTATCGGTTTAAAAAGTCGGATCAGGGCCTGAAACCAATGAGCTTCAGGGCTGATTCGGGTAATATGATAGGTATAATGGGCGGCAGCGGCGTTGGTAAATCGACCATGCTGAACATACTGAACGGGAAGATGATGCCCGACAGGGGCAACCTTTTTCTGAACGGATATGATCTTTTTAATGAGAGTGATGAACTCAAGGGTTTAATAGGATACATCCCCCAGGATGACCTCCTGATTGAGGAACTGACCGTTTTCCAGAATCTTTATTATAACGCCAGGCTGTGCTTTGGGAATTATACCAAGAAAAAGATCAGGTCTATGGTGAGGAAGATCCTGAAAGACCTGGAACTGTATGAAATAAAGGATTTACAGGTAGGTGACCCCTTAAACAAAAAGATCAGTGGAGGACAGAGAAAAAGACTGAATATAAGCCTTGAATTGATAAGAGAGCCGGCTATACTGTTTGTTGATGAGCCTACATCAGGGCTTTCATCATCTGACTCACACAAAGTGATGGAGCTCCTGAAAGAGCAGGCCAACAAAGGGAAACTGATAATCTCAATTATACACCAGCCATCATCCGACATACTGAAACTTTTCAGCAGGTTGTGGATACTCGATAAGGGTGGATATATGGTTTATGACGGCGATCCTGTCGATTCACTCGTTTATTTTAAAACTGAAACTTCCCAGGCCAATGCGGCTGAATCAGAGTGTCCTAACTGCGGTAATGTTGACACTGATGACATCCTTGACCTTATAGAATCGAAGCAGGTTACCGAAGATGGCTATAAGAGTGAAAAGAGGGTGGTGGAACCGGAAGAGTGGTACGAGAGGTATAAGAGAACCATGCAACCCAATTTTAAATCCAGGCCACAGAAATTTAAACTTCCGCAAACTAATTTTTCTGTTCCTTCAGTAGTATCACAGCTCAAGACATTTTTTAAAAGGAACATACTCAGAAAGCTATCTGACAGGCAGTACCTGACCATTAACCTGCTCGAAGCCCCCATGCTTGCCGTTATTCTTGCCTTTCTTTCAAAATATATTACAGATGGGGTATACCTAATGTCCGAGAACAAAAACCTTCCCGTCTTCCTCTTTATGGCAGTAGTGGTAGCTCTCTTCCTTGGCCTTACGGTTAGTGCCGAAGAAATATTCAAGGACAGGAAAATACTGGAAAGGCAGACGTTCCTGGATATTAGCCGTTCAAGTTACCTGATATCCAAGATTTCTTTTCTTTTCATGCTCTCAGCCTTACAGTCCTTCCTTTTTATTTCTATTTCTAATCTTATACTTGAAATAGACGGGCTGCTTTTCAGGCAGTGGCTGATATTATTCTCCATAGCCTGTTTCGGAAATATAGTGGGACTTAATATATCGGCAGGCATGCGATCGGTTGTCAGTATTTATATTCTGATACCCCTGATCCTGGTACCTCAGCTCCTGCTTGGCGGGGCCATGATAAAGTTTGATGACCTGCATAAGAGCTTCACCAATAAGATATATGTGCCTATCATCGGCGACGTTATGGCAACAAGGTGGGCATATGAGGCGATTTCTGTAGACCAGTTTAAAAATAACCGCTATGAGAAACTGATCTTTGATAATGAAATTAATATCAGCCAGAACGACTGGTATGAATCCTTCCTCATACCCGAATTAAAGAAGAAAGTCAAGGAATGCGAACTTGCAAAAGGGAGGGATGAATATGTCAGTCAATTCAATAATAACCTCGTTAAACTTAACAGGTATATAGGCTTGCTGTCATCACTGTCGGGAATTAAATCTGAATCACTTCTGTCTGAATTAAATACCGAAAAATTCGATTCAGCAACCGTAGAAAGGGCTAACACCAGGCTTGACAGCCTCAGGTCATTCTTCAGGTCCAGAAGACTGTATGCAACAGGCCTGAGGGATTCAATACTTTTTGAGCTGGAGATGGAAATAGGCCGTGAAAAAGTACTTGAGCTGAAACGGAATAATTATAATAACTACCTGGCTGATATCGTACTTAACGTTTCCAGTATTGACAAGATATATGAAACTGAAGACCAGATGATACAAAAATCTGATCCGGTTTATATGGCACCTACCTCAAGAATTGGACGGGCACATTTTTTTGCACCCTTCAAATATTTTGGAAGGCTCAGGATTGATACCCTCTGGTTTAATATTATGGCCATATGGTTAATGTCTGCAGTCTCTTTGATAAGCCTCTATTATAATGTCCTTAAAAAACTCATTGACCTGCTTGAGTCAATCAGTTTTTCATGGCACAAAAAAGAGCGAAGGGTATAAATAATTTATCACCAGGTTGTTTTTATCGCTCTGAAAAGCTTATTTTGCCTTCGTTATGAGCGATGTAAGGGCAAAAAAGCATCTTGGTCAGCATTTCCTGACTGACAGGAATATAGCAAGAAAAATATCCCTGTCACTTGAAATGAAAGACTGTTCAAATGTCCTGGAAATAGGACCCGGGACGGGGATGCTTACTGATTTTCTTATAGAAAGAGGCTTTGATAATTTTAAGGTCGTTGAAATAGATAGTGAGGCAGCAGATTATCTGAGGAGGAAATATAATAATCTTGACTTGATCGAGGGAGATTTCCTGAGCCTCGACCTCCATAAATATTTTAACGGGGATTTGGGCATAATAGGTAATTTCCCATATAATATATCAAGCCAGATTTTCTTCAGGGTGCTGGAATACAGGGATAAAGTATGTGAGCTTACCGGTATGCTTCAGAAAGAAGTTGCCGACAGGATAGCCTCAGGGCCCGGATCAAAGGTCTATGGCATACTTAGCGTGCTTTTACAGGCATATTACAGGATTGAATACCTGTTTACAGTCCCTTCAGGTGTTTTCAGTCCCCCGCCAAAAGTAAAATCAGCCGTAATAAGGCTTACACGGAAAGAAGGTGAGAGGGTCGATTGTAATGAAAATCTATTTTTCAGAGTGGTTAAAATTACGTTCAACCAGAGAAGAAAAACCATAAAGAATTCCTTAAAAGCACTTGTGGATGCTTCAGGTATTGATAATCAACTGCTCAGGAAAAGACCTGAGGAGCTGGGGGTGGATGATTTTATTAAGCTTACTGAACTTGTCGAGAATTTACTGAACAAAAAAACAAATAGTCATGTCCAGGACAATTGAAATCGGCCGGGAATTTATTGATGAACTGCGTGAAGCCATAAAGGAGAATGATGAGCAGAAGGCACTTGAGCTCATAGCTGATTTTCATGCAGCTGATATAGCCGACCTGTATGATGATATCAGCATTGAAGAAGCACGTTACCTTTACCTTCTTCTTGACGGGGAGCAAGCCTCCGATGTACTGGCGGAGCTGGACGAAGACGACAGGGAACGATTCCTTGAAGTGCTGCCGGGTGAAGTGATTGCACAGAAGTTCATTGACCATATGGACTCCGATGATGCTGCCGATGTAATAGGAGATCTCTCAGAGGAGAAGAAACAGGAAATACTCCTGCATCTTGATGACCTGGAGCAGGCAGGTGATATCGTAGACCTCCTGGGCTATGATGAGGACAGTGCGGGTGGGCTGATGGCCAAGGAGATGATAAAAGTAAATGAGAACTGGACCATACTTACCTGCCTGAAGGAAATGGCCACCCAGGCTGACGAGGTTGATGAGGTGTATTACGTGTATGTTGTGGATGACAAAAATAAACTCATGGGCATAGTGTCACTCAAGCAAATGCTGCTTAGCAATAATTCAACAAAGGTGAAGTCTATTATTGAGGATGATATTATATCGGTTAACACCTCAACACCGGGAGAGGAAGTGGCACAGATAATGGAAAAATACGACCTTGTTGCAATACCGGTGGTAGATTCACTCGGACGCCTTGTAGGGCGAATCACTATTGATGACATAGTAGATTTCATCAGGGAAGAGGCTGAAAGGGATTACCAGATGGCCTCGGGTCTGACAGATGAAGTTGATGCCCGCGATAAAGTTCTCTATATTACCCGGGTAAGACTGCCCTGGCTGCTGATAGGATTAATGGGGGGTATACTCGGTGCATTGGTCCTGGGCAGATTTGAAGGGAATCTGAAAATGTACCCCGAAATGGCCTTTTTTATACCTCTTATAGCTGCCATGGGTGGAAATGTGGGAATACAGTCGTCAGCCATCATTGTACAGGGCCTGGCAAACAATACCCTCAAGGGCGAAAGTACCATCAGGAGGCTTTTAAAGGAATTCATGGTTGCCCTGGTAAATGGCCTGATTCTGGCATCTATAATTTTTATCTATAATTTCTTTGTGAGTGATTCCTTTGCCCTCACCCTTACAGTGAGTGCTTCCCTGCTGGCCGTTATCCTTTTTGCAGCCCTTTTCGGAACCTTTATTCCCCTTATACTCGACAGTTTCAAGGTGGATCCTGCACTGGCCACAGGCCCCTTTATAACAACAATGAATGATATTATAGGTCTGTTTATATATATGATTTTGGGGAGGCTGCTCTACGGGGTATTTCTCTGACAGGCTGCCATGGTCAGAAAGAGAAGCCTATGGCATCAACAGGATTCATCCGCGACGCTGAATGGGCAGGGGCATAACCTGCAAGCATTCCTATAACAGCCGAAATTATTATCCCCAGTAAAATATTCCCCACGGTCAGGTGCATATTCAGTTCCCACAGGTAATTGACAATGCCGGTGCCGATTAAGATAAATATCAGTCCGAGTATACCACCCGTTACCGAAAGCAGGACCGATTCGTACAGGAATTGCCAGAGGATAAACATCCTTTTGGCACCAAGTGCCATCTGGATCCCAATTATGCTGGTGCGTTCCCTGACCGATACAAACATGATATTGGCGATGCCAAAGCCTCCGACAAGAATGGAAAAACCACCAATTATCCATCCCCCTATGTTTATTCCTGCAAATACGCTCTCAAAACCCTGTGTGAGGAGGCTTGCACGGTTAATTGAGAAATTATTTGTTTCATCGGGTTTGAGCCTGCGTGCTGCCCTGAGTATCATGGCGGCTTCATCGCCCACTTCCTGAACAGCAACACCCTCGCGGGCTTTTAGCATTATATTCGAATTGATGAACCTGTTACGCATGTTTACCAACCTTTTTGCATAGTTTACAGGTATCACGGTCATCTCATCCATACCGCTGTCGCTTATCCCTCCCTGTCCTTCAGCCTTGAAAACACCTATTACCCTCGTCTTGTAGCCGTCAACCGTGAGATCTTTGCCAACGGGATCAAGGTAATCAAAGATGGTTTCCGCCGTCACCGCACCTATCACAGCAACTCTTTTCCCTGTAAGAAGCTCATTAGGAGAAAAATAACGGCCCCTGTCTATCTCAAATGAACGAATTTCATCAAAACCTTCTGACACACCCCATAAATAGGCATCATTTACAGCGTTATCCCGGTACTTGAGATTGCGTGTGAAAATCACTGAAAAGGAAGCCGAGGCCGACTTTGTGGAATTCCTTAAGATAGCCTCGTAATCGTCGAGACTTACGGCAGGCCAGGCAATCAGGTCCCACCAGGGAAGGTTAGGATCAAAGGACCAGGGCATCTTCTGAACATATACTACATCATCACCAAGACTGGCTATACTTTCCTGAACAGAACTCTCCATCCAGTCGAGAACGGTGAAAACGGAAATAATGGCAAAAATACCAATGGTAATTCCAAATAAGGACAGGAATGTCCTTAACTTATTTACGATAATTGAATTAATCGCAAACAGGAAGCCTTCCTTTATCAATCTGAAAAAAATCATGATTCAAATATACTTAAATATTGGAATAATGAATTTATGGAATGAAGGTATAATGTTTTATTCCAATATCCCATCATTGATTCACCCCGCTGGCACAGGTCTCTGACCCTGACCGCGGGGCTCATCGAGCTCACAGGGCTCAAAATACCTGAAAAGTGCGGAATACATTGTAAGACAATAAAAAAATATATATTTTTAAGCCCGTTAAACCATCCTGGAGCTTAGGCCTAATTTATTGATTATGAGGGAAAAGAAAATAAAATCCGCCTTATTGTCTGTATATCACAAAGATGGACTTGCAAAAATAGTCAAAAAGCTTGATGAGCTGGGAGTTAAAATTATATCTACCGGCGGGACTCACAGCTTCATCTCAGGGCTTGGTGTCAAAGCTGAAAAAGTTGAAGATCTTACATCCTATCCTTCAATACTGGGTGGCAGGGTGAAGACACTCCATCCAAAAATTTTCGGGGGTATACTGGCACGAAGGGATAATCAAACAGATATGGCTCATCTGGCCGAATATGATATTCCTGAGATTGACCTGGTAGTGGTTGACCTCTATCCCTTCAGTGAAACAGTGGCTTCGGGTGCCGGAGAAGAGGACATAATTGAGAAAATTGATATAGGGGGCATATCACTTATAAGGGCAGCAGCAAAAAACTACAGGGATACACTTATAATATCGCACCGTGGTCAGTACAGTCGCTTATATGAAGTACTTGACTCCCAGGAGGGCATGCTTAGCCTTGATGAAAGAAGAAAGTTTGCAGCGGAAGCATTCAGTGTAAGTTCTGAATATGACACCCATATTTTCAATTACTTTAACAGGAAAGAAGGCATGGATTTATTCAGGGAGAGCTTTAGCGAGGCAAAGGTGTTGAGATATGGTGAGAATCCACATCAGAGGGGTATATTCTATGGTGAGCCTGGTGAAATATTTGAACAACTGCATGGTAAGGAGATATCTTATAATAACCTTCTTGATATTGATTCGGCAATTGCTCTTATAGAAGAGTTTGACGAAACAACATTTGCAATAATAAAGCATAATAATGCCTGTGGCCTTGCTTCTCGTCCCAATCTGCCTGATGCATGGAAAGACGCCCTTGCTGGTGATCCTGTTTCGGCTTTTGGAGGAGTTTTGATAAGTAACAGGGAAATTGATTCGGAAACAGCTGCAGAAATCGATAAAATTTTCTTCGAAGTAATTATAGCACCTTCATACAATGAGTCTGCTCTTGAGATTTTAAAGCATAAAAAGAACCGTATAATTCTTAAGCAGAATGGCAGTAACAAACAGACTTACAGCTACAGGACGGTTCTAAACGGTATGTTGTTGCAGGACAGGGATTTAAAAACAGAGAAGGCAGTAGATATGAAAACAGTGACCGGGGTCAGCCCTGATAAGTCACAGCTTAGTGACCTTGAGTTTGCCAACAAGATTGTTAAGCACAGCAAATCCAATACTATAGTGCTTGCAGGCAATAAGCAGCTTTATGCAAGCGGGGTGGGGATGACCTCACGCGTTGATGCCCTGAGCTTTGCTGTAAAAAAAGCCAAAAGTTTTGGTTTTGATCTTACCACGGCCGTGATGGCTTCCGATGCATACTTCCCCTTTGCTGACAGTGTTGAAATAGCACACAGGGAAGGCATTAAGGCAGTGATCCAGCCGGGAGGGTCGATAAGGGATAATGAATCAATTGATTTTTGTAATGAAAAGGGAATGTCAATGGTATTTACGGGAACCAGGCATTTCAAACACTAAATACTTACCAATAATAAATATTCACATGGGGATATTTTCTTTTTTGACGCAGGAGATAGCTATTGATCTTGGAACAGCCAATACAATAATCATCCATAATGACAAAATAGTGGTAGATGAGCCCTCAATAGTTGCCGTGGATAAGAATACCGGCAAGCTGATTGCAATCGGGGAAAGGGCAAGACAGATGCACGGAAAAACCCATGAGAATATCCGAACGATACGACCCTTGAGAGATGGTGTAATTGCAGATTTCAATGCTGCTGAACAAATGATCAGGGGCATGATAAAAATGATAAATAAAAGACCCGGACTTTTCTCTCCTACACTTAAGATGGTCGTGTGCATACCTTCAGGAAGCACGGAAGTTGAGATACGTGCGGTGCGTGACTCTTCCGAGCATGCAGGAGGAAGGGATGTTTACCTTATTTATGAACCCATGGCAGCGGCAATTGGCATTGGCCTTGATGTGGAGGCGCCCGAGGGCTTTATGGTTGTTGATATTGGTGGGGGAACAACGGAGATAGCCGTAATAGCCCTGGGAGGTATAGTATGCAACAAATCCATCAGAACGGCCGGCGACGGGTTTACAACTGATATCCAGTCATATATGAGGCACCAGCACAATATTAAGATTGGTGAGCGGACAGCAGAGGACATTAAGATAAATGTGGGCGCCGCCCTATCTTCAATTGAGGATCCTCCTGCCGACTTTATTGTCAGGGGTCCAAACCTCATGACAGCAATGCCTGTGGAAATTCCTGTTTCTTACCAGGAAATAGCACATTGCCTTGATAAGTCCATTTCAAAGGTGGAAACAGCAATTCTGGGTGTGCTGGAACAAACGCCACCTGAACTTTATGCTGACATAGTAGCCAGGGGCATTTTCCTTGCTGGTGGTGGAGCATTGCTGCGCGGACTTTCAAAAAGACTGACAGATAAAATCAGTATACCGTTTCATATAGCTGAAGATCCGCTTCATGCTGTTGCAAGAGGAACGGGAGTGGCTTTGAAGAATTCAGATAAATTTTCGTTCCTCATGAGATAAGACCGGGGGTAGTAAATGAGAAGTCTTTTAAACTTCCTGAAAAAAATCAGTAACGTCCTGCTATTTATCCTTCTGGAGATGATAGCCTTCTATCTGTTGGCAGCAAGGCCAAATTATCATAACATTAAATTTACCAGGGTAATTAATGGAACAAAAGCTGCAATGAACAGAAAAATTGACAATGCCGTTGATTATTTCTCATTGAGGGATATTAATAAGCAGCTTGTAAGGGAAAATGAAGAGTTGAAAAACACATTACAGAGAATTTATAAAAGTGACGATCTGACTACCTTCTCTGTTAACGACACCACCTACCGGCAGCAGTATATTTATATATATGCAAGGGTGGTGAACAATAGTGTGAATAAACAGAAAAATTATATTACACTTAACAGGGGAACACTATCAGGGGTGAAGGCAGATATGGCAGTGATATGCCCGGATGGAATAGTTGGGATAATTGTTGAAGCTGGAAGAAATTATTCAATAGCCATGTCTGTCCTTAACCTTGAATTCAGAGTGTCTGCAAGGCTCAGCAATAGCGGGTATTTTGGCTCTCTGACATGGGATGGGAGAGACGTGAACAGTTTAATCCTGAATGAAATACCCAACCACGTTAATGTTTCAGTTGGCGATACTATTGAAACAACCGGGTATTCGGCCGTTTTCCCAGAAGGTATTATGATAGGGACCATAAGCGGTTTTGACGAGGGTGGAGGTGATTTTCTGGATATCAAAATTAAACCGTCAACAGGGTTCAGGAGACTGAGCAATGCATATATTGTAGCTAACCTCAGCAAGGATAAGCAATTGAAACTTGAATCGGAAATACAGGGAACAAGATAAATAATCATGCTAAACACAATTCTGAGATACACGGGTCTTTTTATTCTCCTGATTGCAATCCAGGTCCTGCTCTTAAATAATATACAATTCAGTGGCTTTGTTAATCCATACATCTATATCTTGTTTATCCTGCTTCTTCCCTTTGAAACACCTTCATGGCTGCTACTAATACTTTCTTTTGCCACCGGACTGGTAATGGACATATGCTCTGCCACACCCGGACTTCATACCTCAGCCACGGTTTTTGCCGGCTTCATCAGGCCATGGGTCTTAAACTTTATGGCGCCACATGAGGGCTATGAACAGGGTGATCTCCCCGGCATCAGGACCTATGGATTCAGGTGGTTCCTTACCTATGTCCTTATTATTGTTGCCCTGCATCATTTCTTTCTTTTCTACATAGAAGTTTTTAAATTTGAATATTTCTTCAGAACCTTGCTCAGGGTACTCATCAGTACAGGATTTACCCTTATATTTATTGTTATAGTGCAGTCGATAATTATCAGGAGGTAGCCTTGAACAGCTTGAAAGATATATACAGCAGCAGGAAGATCTTTTTCTATGCGATTGTAATTATTGCGGCTCTTATTCTATTATCCAAACTTTTTGCCCTCCAGGTGCTTGATAAATCATACCGTATATCTGCCCAGAATAATGTTTTGCGTTATGTGACCCAGTATCCGGCCAGGGGTCTTATCTATGACAGGAAGGGTAAATTACTGGTATATAACCAGGCTGCCTATGACCTGATGGTTATTCCCGGGCAGACCCAGGAGATTGATACCCTGGAATTATGCACTATCCTTGATGTGGATAAAAGGTTTTTCTCTGAAAGGATGAAGACAGCTATTGAATATTCAGAATATGCACCCTCGGTTTTTCTCAAAATGGTTTCTTCTGAGACCTATGCCCGCCTCCAGGAAGTCCTGTATAAGTACCCGGGCTTTTATGTCCAGGCGCGTACACTAAGAAAATACTCCTACCCATCCGCTGCCCATGCACTGGGTTATGTGGGTGAGGTGAACAATGAGGAAATTAAGTCTGATCCCTATTACAGGGCGGGTGATTACATAGGAAAGAACGGCATTGAAAAATCATATGAATTACAACTTAGAGGACGTAAGGGACTGAAGATTTTTCTCGTTGATGTTTATAACAGGGTTAAAGGTTTATACCAGGGAGGCAGGTATGATACAATACCTGTTCCCGGGAAGAATCTTATTACAACACTTGATATTGAACTGCAGCGTTACGGGGAGGTGCTTATGGGGGATAGAAATGGCAGTATTGTGGCACTTGAACCATCCACCGGTGAAGTGCTGGCACTTATATCCACTCCTGATTACGATCCCTCACTCCTTGTCGGAAGAATCCGTTCAGAGAATTATACAAGACTGCAAAATGATACGCTGGAGCCTTTGTTTAACCGTGCCCTTATGGCCTCATATCCCCCCGGCTCAACATTTAAGCCGGTGAATGGCCTTATTGCCCTGCAGGAAGGAATAGTTACAAGGAATTATGAATATTTTTGTGATAATGGTTATTATGCCCCCGGGATCCATGTGGCCTGTCACCATTTTGCTTCATTCAATATGCCGGAAGCAATAACAGCCTCCTGCAATGCATACTTCTGTAATGCCTTCAGGCTCCTGATCGATCATCCACAATATGGGTCATCTGCTGAAGGACTTAACAGGTGGCGGGCCTACCTGTCAGAATTTGGCTTCGGTTCAAAGCTGGGCATAGATTTTCCCAATGAGCTGGCAGGCTTTGTGCCAAAGCCTACATTCTATGATAATATCTATGGTGAGAATCGCTGGAAGGCCCTTACCATAATATCTATGGGCATCGGGCAGGGAGAACTGGGCACAACACCCTTACAGATGGCCAATATGACTGCTATTATTGCCAACAGGGGCTATTACCTCACACCTCATATCGTTAAGGCAATAGATGATGATACTCTTGCTGTTGATCAGTCTTTCAGACAAAGGCATGAGCTTGGTGTTGACTCATCCCATTTCGGGATAATAGTGGAAGGGATGAAAGGTGTTGTTAACGGTGGTGAGAATGCAACGGCCCGGTGGGTGGCCATAAAAGATATCGTTATGTGTGGAAAAACAGGGACGGCTGAAAATCCGCACGGCCCTGATCATTCTATTTTTGTTGCCTTTGCTCCCGAGAAAGATCCCAAAATTGCAATAGCAGTTTATGTTGAGAATACAGGCTTCGGCTCAACCTATGCTGCTCCGGTAGCCAGCCTGATGATTGAGAAATATCTTAAAGGTAATATTGAAAATAAATGGCTGGAGAACTATATACTTAAGCCACCACCGCCTCAGCCTGATGAGGAGCTTGAAGAAATGAAGGAAGAAGAATCAAAAAAAGAAGAAATTGACGAGACGGATTAATATATGGGCCAATATTGACTGGGCAGTGGTGGTAATTTACCTGCTGTTCATACTATTCGGTTGGATTAATATCTACGCGGCTGTATATAATGAGGAGCATTCGAGCATTTTTGACCTTAGCCAGAGGTACGGTAAGCAGCTTATATTTATTGTGGCAGCTCTCTTGATTGCTGTCACGATACTCCTGATTGACAGCCGTTTCTATATTTTCTTTTCTTATGTCCTTTATGTTGCAGTCTTACTGTCTCTGATTGCCGTACTGCTGTTCGGGAAAGAAGTAAATGGTGCAAGGTCATGGTTTGGAATTGGCAGCCTGGGCTTGCAGCCTGCTGAATTTGCCAAATTTGTGACGGTACTGGCACTGGCACGGTACCTCTCAAGGGAGGGAAGGACACCGGCTTCATTTAAAAACCTGGGAGTGTCCCTCCTGATTATTTTCTCGCCTGCCCTGCTTATATCTTTACAGCCCGATCTTGGCTCAACATTGATTTTATTTTCGCTTGTCTTTGTCCTTTTCAGGGAAGGGCTTTCCCCATATTTATTTGCTACGGGAATACTGGCAGCCATCATCTTTATAGCTACCCTGCTTGCAGACAGTGTAATAATATATGCCACAATAATTATTGCGGGCTTTGTTATACATCTTGTAAGCGGCAGGGGAGCCAGGATAAGTATTGCCGGACTGGGTATCTATCTGCTTGCAGGTGGGGGAGCATTTGCCCTCTTATATTTGATTACCGGGAATACAGGGCTTGACCTGGTTTTTATAATTGCTCTGTTAATTTCAGGAATTATTTATGCTTATTATATCTACCGTCATAAGGCAAGAAATGTTTTGATTCTGCTTGCTTTCATGTTTGGAAGTATGGTATTTACATATTCTGTTGACTATGCCTTCCACAATATCCTTAAGCCACATCAGCAGACAAGGATAAATGTTGTCCTGGGTATTGAATCGGATCCTTCCGGGGCAGGATATAACCTTAACCAGTCAAAAATATCTATTGGCTCGGGCGGATTTTCGGGTAAGGGCTTTCTGCAGGGAACCCAGACTAAATTCAAATTTGTGCCGGAACAAAGTACTGATTTTATTTTCTGTACCGTTGGTGAGGAATGGGGATTTCTGGGCACCTCACTGCTTGTTATTTTATATTCTGTATTGTTGTTCAGGATTATCACCCTGGCAGAACGGCAGCGTTCAGCTTTTTCAAGAATGTATGCTTACGGGCTTTTTTCCATTCTGCTTTTTCATTTCCTGATAAACATCGGGATGACAATCGGACTGGTGCCGGTAATTGGCATCCCCTTACCCTTCTTCAGTTACGGGGGATCATCCCTGTGGGGATTCACAATTTTGTTGTTTATATTTTTACGACTCGATGCAAGCAGGAATGAACACCTTGTCTGATCAGAAAGGCAAGGTTATCTGGTGTGACAGGGGGATGCCAAAATCGTTTTCAACATATTCAATGAGCTGGGGAAAAAACTCCATAAAGTCCTCTCCCAGTATATAATAATTCTTTTTCAGAGTCTTGATGGCATATTTTGATTCGGAAGGGAGGCTGGTACGTTTACTGAGGGTAGACATTACATTTCTTAATCCCTTGCTTGTTTTATAAGACTCGATCCAGTTATTGATAATAAAAAACGGGAACCTGTCCTGGACCTTCGGTGGTAATATATCATAGTTATTTACCATGGCCCGGTAGAACTGGTAGGTGATGCTTTCAATAGGCCGGCGCGAGAAAGTATCCCACTCCCTGGTGAGATAATGGTCATAAACTATGTCAACAACAACACCTGCATATTTATGATACTTGCGCGTGAAAAGGATCTTACTTCGCTGAACAACAGGGTGCCTGTCAGTAAAGTCATCTATATGCCTGTGAAGGATAATACCTTTTTTTATTAGTTCGGGGTATTTGAGATAATCACGGCCTTTAACATAATCGCCTATGTAGTTGCCAATAATAATCTCATCAGAATCACCTGAGAGATATATATGGGCAAGTACATTCATCTTTTATTTCAGTTTACCGGAATTCAGATTTTGAAAATAATTATTTAAGCTCAGGCACAAAAACATTTTCTTTAACATATCGGGAGGATAGTGCAATAAATATACCAAAGTTCAGCATGCCAGCCAATTGGCCCGGCTTCCTCCCTCCTGTAAAAAGTTACTCAAATATAAGGAAATTAACCAGTTAAATTATAAATTTGGGGATTCAATTTCAGTATTGGATCTCAATATTAAAATCATTAAAAATTAAAATAATATTA
Organism: Bacteroidales bacterium; assembly: GCA_032260385.1. Classification (GTDB taxonomy): domain Bacteria; phylum Bacteroidota; class Bacteroidia; order Bacteroidales; family VadinHA17; genus UBA9300. The sequence continues at coordinate 33,811 of JAVVEL010000027.1, forward strand.
TGAAAAAAAATGTTATCATAATTGGTGCCGCGGGCAGAGATTTTCATAATTTCAACACTTATTACCGCGACAATGAAGATTATAATGTAGTTGCCTTCACGGCAGCCCAGATCCCCGACATTGATGGAAGAAAATATCCTTCAGAGCTTGCCGGAAGTCTGTATCCTGATGGCATACCGATATATGCAGAGGAAGAGCTTCCTTCACTTATAAAGAAGCTCGATGTTGATGACTGTGCCTTTTCCTACAGTGATGTTACCTATAACAAGGTAATGTCGGTAAGTGCTATTGTCAATGCCGCAGGTGCAAATTTTGTTCTCCTGGGGCCCAATGACACCATGGTAAAGAGTACAAAGCCGGTAATCGCCGTTGGTGCAATACGCACCGGCTGTGGTAAAAGCCAGACATCCAGGAGGGTCATTGAGTTGCTTATGGAGAAGGGACTCAAG
>JAVVEL010000028.1:0-33881 GCA_032260385.1 Bacteroidales bacterium
ATCCGAATGACAGGCATGTACGCCAGGTGGTGGATGTGCTGGAGGAGGGGGGGATAGTAATTTACCCTACCGACTCGGTATATGCCATTGGCTGCAGCGTTGAGGCCAATAAGGCCATGGAGAGGATAGCAGCCCATAAGGGCTTTGATCCGAAGCGCCCTGACATGTCGCTTATCTTCCACGACCTGAGCCAGCTGGCCGAATATACCATAGTGAGGGATAATAATATTTTCAAGCTTATAAAGCGTAACACACCTGGTCCCTTCACCTTTATACTGCAGGCCAATAACCAGATACCAAAACTTTTCAAGAACAAAAAGCGAACAGTGGGTATACGTATACCATCAAATAGTATAGTACTTGAGATAGTCAGGGAGCTGGGTAAACCGCTTATCACCACCTCGGTTCATGATGCCGATGAGATAATAGAATATACCACTGATCCCGAGCTTATATACGAAAAATACAGAGATTTTGCCGATATGGTTGTTGACGGGGGCTACGGCAATAATGAGCCTACCACCATAATTGACTGTACCGGTGAAGAGCCTGTTATCATAAGAGAAGGGATAGGAGTGCCTGAATGATCAGTTCCTGTAAAACCACTTTGTAAACAAGACCAGCACGGTAAATAATTCGAGTCGTCCCAGTAACATCAGAAAGGAGAGGAACCATTTCCCGAATACGGGGAAGTGTGTATAATTCATTGTGGGCCCTACCTGTCCCAGTCCCGGGCCTATATTGCCAAGACTGGCAGCCACTGCACTGAAGGAAGTTGAAAGATCGTAACCCATGGTCGATATAATAATTGAACTAAGGCCGGCAATAAAAAAGTATAAAATAATGAATGCCAGTACATTATACATGGTATTCTGGCTTACGGCCTTATGGTTGAGCCTTACTGGTATTACAGCATTGGGATGAATAAGCCTGCGAAGCTCAAGCCTGCTGTTTTTTGCCAGCAGCATTAACCTTACCATCTTTATGCCACCACCCGTTGAACCTGCTGATCCGCCTGTGAACATAAGGATAAATATCACCAGTATGAGGAAGGGTCCCCATGTGCAGTAATCGGCTGTTACATAGCCGGTTGTCGTGGCTATGGAAACAACCTGGAAGGCGGCATGCCTGAATGATTCTTCAAAGCCATGACCGTGACTAAAGTGCAGGACGCCGGTCACAACAAGTATAAACACAAGGAGGAGAGATATATAGAAGATAAACTCTTCATTGGTAAAAATCTTTTTGAAGCGTCCGTGCAGGCCCAGGTAAGCAAGGGAGAAATTGGTTCCTGCTATTACCATGAAAATTGTAATGACATAATGGATATAAGGGCTGTCAAAGGCTGCTATACTGGCTGTTTTTGTTGAATATCCACCTGTTGCCATTGTGGTGAATGCGTGGTTTATGGCATCGAAGAAGCTCATACCTCCCAGCTTGAGCAGGACAGCTTCTGCCAGGGTAAATCCCAGGTATATTGCCCAGAGCCTTTTGGCTGTTTCCCTTATTTTGGGGTGCAGTCTATCGGGAGTGGGCCCCGGCACTTCAGCTGAGAAGAGCTGCATGCTCCCTATCTTGAGCACGGGCAGTATGGCCAGGGAAAGCACTATGATACCCATGCCCCCGAGCCACTGTGTCATGCTGCGCCAGTAGAGGAGTCCGTGCGGCAGGGATTCAACTTCGGCAAGTATTGATGCTCCCGTTGTGGTAAAGCCGGATATTGTTTCAAAGAAGGCATCGGTATAGGAAGGAATAGCTCCTCCAATTATAAAGGGCAGGCTTCCGAAGAGGGAAAAGACCAGCCATGCAAAGGTAACAATAAGGTAGCCTTCCCTTTTACTTATGGTCTGGATATGCTTCCTGAAAATAAATGAAAGGAAAAAACCTGCAGCCAGTGTAATTGCTGTGGAAAGGATAACCGGCACCAGGTCGCCTTCGGCATAGATTAATGACACGGGGATAATGGTAAGCATACAGATGCCTTCCATTATCAGCAGAATACCAAGAGCCCGTCCTATTATCTTACCGTTTAACATTGAAGTTTTTTAGAGGAAGAATTTTGACATTTTCTCCAGTGCATGGGGAAGAGTGAACACCACAACCTTATCGTCTGGTTGAATATGCGTATCTCCGGTGGCAATAAATGGTTTGCCGTCCCTTGTACCTCCGCCTATAATAGCCCCCTTTGGAAAGTGAATTTCGCGCAGCTTCCCTTTTACGATTTTTGCTCCTTCGGGTACCCTGTATTCAAGAACTTCAGCATCGGTACCGGTCATGCATTTTACCTGTGTTACGTTAGGGTTGGTAGTATGCCTGAAGATATGGCTTGCGGCCGACAGCTTTTTGTTTATGATTGTATCGATACCGCTGTTTTCAGCAAGGGTGATATATTCCATGTTCTCAACTTCAGCTATAGTCTTTTTTACGCCCAGCCTGGTAGCCAGCAGGCAGGCCAGTATATTGGTTTCGGAGTTGCCGGTCAGGGCCACAAAAACATCTTTCTGGGCTATCCCTTCCTGCATCAGGATATTTGCATCCCTGCCGTCACCGTGTATGACCAGTGTATTCTCCAGTTCATCGGCCAGTATTTCACACTTTGCAGGGTCAATATCAATAAGCTTTATGAAGCATTCTTTCTGTAAGGTCTGGGCCACCCTTTTACCTATCCTGCTTCCGCCAACTATCATTATCCTTTTTGCTATAAAATTTTCCTTGCCGGAGAATTTCATCATTTCCTGTATACCTTCGCGTGTGGATACGACGAAGACAAGGTCACCTTCCCTGAAAATATCATCACCCCCGGGAATGATTGTTTCATCGTTTCTTTTTATGGCTACCGCCCTGTACATATTACTTTTCAGTTCCTCGGTGACATCCCTTAGTTTTTTGTTGACCACGGGTGCATCTTTATCCAGCTTCTGTACGTACAGAGCGAGTCGGCCCCCGGAAAACTCCATAAATTCCGTTGTTCCTGTCTCATGGAGGAGGCCAAGCACTTCCTTGGCTGCGATAAGCTCAGGATAAATTATGGAGTCAACGCCAAGGGATTTAAAAAACTCCTTTGTTGTGGGCTCCAGGTATTCGCGGTTATCAATGCGTGCAATGGTCTTCACGGCACCAAGACGTTTGGCCAGGATGGCAGCAGTGATATTTGTATCCTCCAGGTGGGCCACCGCAATAAAAAGGTCGGTCTTTTTACCCAGGGTATTTTTTAACAGGTCAACGGAAGTAGCTGAGCCCTGGACGGTCATGACATCGAGTGATGCATCGATAGGCCTTAGCCTGCTTTCCTCGGGATCAATTATTACAATGTCATGCTGCTCATTACTAAGCATTTTGGCCAGATGTGTTCCAATCTCTCCTGCACCTGCTATTACAATCCTCATCTTAATCCGTTTAAAAACAAAAACATGGCAAATTTATAAAATAGACTATAATAATTACCAAATAAACATGAATCTTTACGCTCAGTGTTGATTTTCAAGGTATGATAAGATATAGAATCATAATAGTCAGGGGTATATGGAGGTTTTTCCTTTCCCTCTCAAGCAAGTAAGTGATTAAGGCCAGGAGAAAGAAGAACAGGATTACCGTTCTGATCACAGATATTTCGCCTACACTCACTGAAACCCTGTTGATAGAGGCTATTGCGGAGGCAGCATCTGCAAGGGTATTTACGCAGTATACCAGCACCTTTCCCAGGAGGTCAGGAATCAGCGGCAGGGATGAAAAAAGCATAAGGGCAAAGCCGGTGCATAGTATTATTGTTGCCAGGGGGATGGCAAAAAGATTAGATACCACTGAAAACAATGGGATTTCCCCGAAAAAGAAAGCCACAAATGGAAGGGTTCCGGCCTGTGCCAGCAGTGAAATGGCTATCATTTTCCACACATAGCCCAGTATATGTCCCCTGAAATTAACCAGCGACACCAGTTTTGTATAATTAGCAACTATAGCAATAACGGCTGAATAGGACAGGAGGAAGGAAGCTTCATATAAGAGGTCAGGATTTATAAGCAGTATGACAAAGGCTGATGCCATAACAGAGTTTATTGGCCTTACCGGCCTGTTTATAAGGTAGCCGGTATTCAGGAAGGAAAACATCACCGATGCTCTGGTTACCGAAGGGCTCAATCCTGTCATAAGGGCATAAGTCCATATTACGAACAGGGATATCAGTAATTTTACTATTTCTGACTTTACACGGCTTACTTTAAGAAGGGATAAAATCATCATGCTAATTATACCGACATGAAGTCCGGAGACTGCCATTATATGCACTATACCGCTTTTCCTGAATTCTTCCCTGACCCGGTCATCAAGCAGGTCCCTGTAGCCCAGTGTCATGGCCGATACAATGGCAAGGCTTTTTTCATCATCTACTTTTTCTTTCAGCCTGTTAAGCAGGTAGTTCCTGAGTCTCAGACCCAGGTGCCTGATCCCGGGCTTTTGATCAATAACTGAAATGTCATTATAGCAGAAGGCAGAATAACGGAAGCCCCTCCGGTTCATGAACAAGCGATAATCAAAGTCATCGGTACTGTCGAAGTCGCTTATCTCAACAGGAGATGAGACAAAGCTGATGATGCTTCCCGGTTTTAGTGTTGGAGAGATGTATTTTTCATTAGTATAGACCAGCAACCTGTTGTTTTTGTAATTGCCGTATCCGTTTACCGTAATAATGCTTGTATGCAATTTCAATGACCTTGCAGCGGGAGCCGGATAATTATCTGTTCTTACAACAAAATGTGCCGGACCCGGGCTTATACAGGCCAGTTCATTTTTCTTAATTACTGAAAGGGAACAGCCCAGGAAAAAAATGCAACAATGGAATACCAGTCCATATGAGATTGATGCTATCCTGTTTTTACATATAATTATATTAAGGATTAGAGAAGCTGACAATAGAAATATGGCAGCATTGCAGTATAAGGCCGAATGCATGAAGGAACCGCATATGCTTCCCGTTGCCAGGGCAATGCAGTAGCCGGTGAAAGGGGTTTCTTTATACAGCACTCTTCAGCGATTACCATATAAAGATACAAAATCAGTTTATTTTACTTTTTGTTTTGGCAGGACTGTTTTGTAGTCGACATCGAATTTACCCTTGCCGATACCTGTAAGTTTTGATTTGAGAAGTCGTTTCCTCAGCGGGCTGACGAGATCGGTAAAGAGGACACCGTCAAGATGGTCATATTCGTGTTCAATAATCCTGGCCCTGTAACCGATGATCACCTCATTATGAAAATTCCAGTCACGGTCATAATACTCGATACGTATTACTGATTCACGGTTTACTTCCTCGTGTACCTGGGGTATGCTCAGGCATCCCTCATTCATCAGCACCAGATCTCCTTTTCTTTCCCTGATGTAGGGGTTGATAAAAACATATTTGAAATCAGACAGATCAGGTTCATCGTCTGCCAACGGAGTTCCGTCGACAACAAAGAGCCTTATGGATTTCCCTATCTGCGGTGCAGCCAGACCTATACCATCTGAAGCTCTCATTGTTTCGAACATATCATCGATAAGCTGATCAAGTCCTTCGTAATGCCTGTCAATATCTTCGGCAACTTTTCTAAGTACGGGGTGACCGTAAACGTATATTGGATAAACCATATGAATTATGAATTATGAATTATGATGTGAACCTTGTGTGCTATGGAATATAGCATTAGGTTCAGTGTCGTAATTCAGGCTACAAAGTTACAAAATATTCTTATTATTTAGAATAATTCTTAATTTGTAGCAGGTAAGACTGAAGGATAAGCGAAGCGCTTATTTTATCGACATTTTCTTTCTTTTGCCTGTCGGATTTCTTCATTCCTCCTTCTATCATTGCTCTCTGGGCCATGCTTGAAGTGAACCTTTCATCAACAAGGTGAAGATTGATATCCTTAAATATTTTCCTGAGCCTGTTTATGAAGGGATCAAGCTGTTTAACCAGGTCAGAAGGCTGATTGCTCAGGGTTTTCGGATAGCCTATAACTATATCACCGATGTCTTCACTATTGACATAATCAATAAGGAATTTTTCCAGGTCGGCGGTGGCAACTGTTTGCAATGGACTTGCAATTATCCGGCCAGGGTCTGTTACTGCCAGGCCTGTTCGTTTATTTCCGTAGTCGATAGCAAGGATGCGTGACATGACTATAAGGTTGAAATGACGACTAACGACTAACGACCAACGACGAACGGCTATTACCGTTAGTCTTTCGTCGTTGGTCTTTTGTCGTATTCAATAACTCACTCAATATTTCCGGCATCATCTCAAAGGTGCACAATCAATATTCCAAAGATGCCAGGCGCTTATAGGATGTGTATCTCCATTTTGCATTTTCCTCGGCGGCACTGAAGAGTCTTTTTGCTTCCTCGGGGAATGATTTGGTCAGTGATGTATATCTCACTTCTGATTTCAGGAAGTCCTGGAATTTGGCCAGGTCAGGCTCTTTTGAATCAAGCTGGAAGGGATTTTTACCCTCATTTTCCAGCCTGGGATCGTACCTGTAAAGGTGCCAGTACCCGGCATCCACTGCATTTTTCTCCTGTGCTATGGTATTACCCATTCCTGCTCTCAGTCCGTGTGCTATACACGGGGCATATGCAATAACTATTGAAGGACCGGGATAGGCTTCAGCTTCCCTGATGGCTTTAAAGCACTGGGCCATGTTTGCTCCCAGGGCTATCTGTGCCACATATACATAGCCATAGGTCATGGCCATCATACCGAGGTCTTTTTTCCTTATCTTTTTACCTGAAGCTGCAAATTTAGCCACTGCGCCAGCAGGTGTTGCTTTTGACGATTGCCCGCCGGTATTTGAATACACTTCGGTATCAAGCACAAGGATGTTGATATCCTCGCCTGACGCCAGTACGTGGTCGAGTCCTCCATAACCAATGTCATAAGCCCAGCCGTCGCCTCCGAAGCTCCATATTGACTTTTTGACCAGGTAGTGTTTAAGGTTGAGTATTTCTTTTGCCACCCCGTTCTTTTCATTCCTGAGGGCGTCAAGCACCTTTTTGCTGGCTTCAACTGATTTGCCGGCATCGAGCATGCCATCAATCCATTCGCGGAAAGCTTCCTGTGTATCGGCTCCTATTTTCCCTTCCTGGATGGCATTTCCCATGAGCAGCCTGATCCTTTCCCTCATTTTGCCAACCCCGGTAACCATTCCGAATCCGTATTCGGCGTTATCTTCAAACAGGGAGTTTGCCCATGCGGGACCCATACCTGTTTTATTGTTGGCACGGTAGGGGGTTGAAGGTGCTGAGCCCCCATATATTGATGAACAGCCGGTGGCGTTGGCAATTATCATGCGTTCACCGAAGAGTTGTGTTACCAGTTTAACATAGGGTGTTTCGCCACAGCCGGCGCAAGCACCCGAGAATTCAAACAGGGGCTGTGCAAACTGGCTGTTTAGCAAATTGGCATCTTTTGGCACCACATCTTCTTTATAACCCACTTCTTTATCGAGGTAGTTCCATATCTCTGCCTGGTCCATCTGCGTCTGCAGTGGTTCCATTACCAGTGATTTTTCTTTAGAAGGACATACATTAACGCACACCTCGCAGCCTGTGCAATCCAGCGGACTTATCTGTATACGGTATTTATAATCCTTTATTTTACCCTTACCCTGCACCGAAGCCATTTTTGCAGGTGCTTTTTCCACTTCTTCATCTATGAGGAGGAAGGGTCGTATTACACCGTGGGGGCAAACATAGGCACACTGGTTACACTGTATACAGTTTTCAGCTATCCAGCGGGGCACATTAACGGCCACGCCTCTTTTTTCATATTCAGTGGTGCCTGAAGGAAAGGTGCCATCTTCTCTCCCCTTAAAGGCACTTACAGGCAGGTCATCACCTTTTTGTGCATTAATGGGGTCACAGACATTTTTAATAAAATCAGGCACATCATGTTCCACCTTCTTATCTTCTCCTTTCAGGTTTTTCCATTCGGACGGCACTTTTACCTCTTTTACTTCTTCACCTCCTTTATCCACGGCGGCATAGTTCATATTAACGATATTCTCACCCTTCCTTCCGAAGCTTTTCTGTATGAATTTCTTCATTTCAGCCACTGCCTCGTCATAGGGTATCACCTCTGCAACCTTGAAGAAGGCCGACTGCATTATGGTATTTGTGCGGTTACCCAGTCCAATGTCTTCTGCCAGTTTGGTGGCGTTGATGATATAAAAACGGATATCATTTTCAGCCATGTATTTCTTCATGGATTCGGGTAACTTTTCCCTGATCTCCTCCTCATCATAAATGCTGTTCAGCAGGAAGGTGCCTTCTTTTTTCAGTCCCTTGAGCATATCGTATTTCTCAAGGTATGCTGTTACGTGGCATGCCACAAAGTCAGGTGTGTTTACGAGGTAGGTAGAATTGATTGGTGTATCACCAAAGCGAAGGTGAGAGACGGTAATACCGCCTGATTTCTTGGAGTCATAGGCAAAATAAGCCTGGCAGTATTTATTTGTTGTTTCACCGATTATCTTTATGGAGTTTTTATTTGCACCCACCGTTCCGTCAGAGCCCAGACCGTAGAATTTGGCCGAGTATGTAGATTCATCCGATACATTTATTTCAGGAAGCTGTGGCAGTGATGTATGAGTTACGTCATCATTAATGCCCACCGTGAAATTGTTCATCGGCTTCTCCTTCTTAAGGTTTTCAAACACTGACATTATCATGGCAGGTGTTGTATCTTTTGAGGACAGGCCGTAGCGTCCGCCCACTATCAGAGGACGTTCATCCCTTTCGTAGAACAGGTCGCGTATATCAAGGTAGAGAGGTTCTCCGTTAGCTCCCGGTTCCTTTGTACGGTCTAGCACAGATATCCTCTTAACGCTTTCCGGCAGCACATCAAAGAAATATTTGGATGAGAAGGGGCGGTAAAGGTGAACACTGATGAGTCCCAGTTTTTCTCCTTTTGCATTGAGGTAGTCAATTGTCTCCTTGATGGTCGAGGTAACCGATCCCATTGCCACTATAATATTTTCAGCGGCGGGGTTGCCATAATAAGTAAAGGGCTTATAATTCCTGCCGGTCAGCTCAGAGATTTTTTTCATCTCTCCGGCAACGATATCAGCCAGGGGCTCATAGAATGGATTAACTGACTCTTTGGCCTGGAAATAGATATCAGGGTTCTGTGCCGTACCCCTGGTAACAGGATGTTCAGGGTTAAGGGCATTCTTCCTGAAAGCCTGGATGGCATCCCAGTCCATTAATTTCTTCAGATCCTCAGTTTCAAGGAGTTCTACTTTCTGTATCTCATGGGATGACCTGAAGCCATCAAAGAAATGCATAAATGGCACCCTTGACTTGATTGCCGACAGGTGGGCAAGACCAGCGAGGTCCATAATTTCCTGGATGCTGCCGGTGGCTAGCATCCCGAAGCCGGTTTGTCTTGTGGCATATATATCACTGTGATCGCCGAATATTGACAGGGCATGGGCAGCTACTGAGCGTGCGCTTACATGGAAGACGGCAGGCAGCAGTTCGCCGGCCATCTTGTACATATTGGGGATCATTAACAGCAGTCCCTGTGAGGCGGTGAAAGTAGAAGTGAGTGCTCCTCCCTGGAGTGAGCCATGAACGGCCCCGGATGCTCCACCTTCGGATTGCATTTCAACCACTTTTACTGTTTCACCGAAAATATTCTTCCTCCCGTTGGCAGCCCATTCATCGATGAATTCTGCCATATTTGAAGATGGTGTAATAGGGTAAATAGCAGCAACTTCACTGAACATATAAGCAATGTGTGATGCTGCCTGGTTGCCGTCGAGTGTTATAAACTTTTTCTTTGTTGCCATGTCTGAAAAAAACTTATTTAATTTTAAAGATTAGTGTTAATTTAATTATCCTGATTATGACAGGTAATAGTTATATCATTCTCCGTTCATGGAGATAAGGAATTCTTCGTTAGACTGTGTCTGGCGGAGCCTGTCGCGCAGGAACTCCATTGCTTCCACAGCGTTCATATCGGTAAGATAATTCCTGAGAATCCAGATTTTATTGAGGAAGTTCTTGTCGAGAAGGAGGTCTTCCCTCCTTGTACTGGATGCAGGGATATCGATAGAGGGGAATATCCTCCTGTTCGACAGCTTACGGTCGAGCTGCAGTTCCATATTACCCGTTCCCTTGAATTCTTCGAAGATCACGTCATCCATTTTTGAACCTGTTTCGGTAAGTGCCGTTGACAGGATAGTGAGTGAGCCCCCGTTTTCAATATTACGGGCAGCACCGAAGAACCTTTTTGGTTTATGCAGTGCATTTGAATCAACACCGCCTGAAAGTACTTTACCGGATGCGGGTGCTATTGTATTAAAAGCTCTTGCCAGCCTTGTGATTGAGTCGAGCAGTATAACCACATCGTGTCCGCATTCCACCATTCTCTTAGCTTTTTCAAGTACTATGTTTGCCACGCGCACGTGCCTTTCGGCCGGTTCGTCAAAGGTTGAAGCAATTACTTCAGCGTTCACGCTCCTGGCCATATCGGTTACCTCTTCGGGGCGTTCATCTATCAGCAGTATCATAAGATATACTTCGGGATGGTGCTTGGCTATGGCGTTTGCTATATCCTGGAGCAGTATTGTCTTCCCTGTTTTTGGCTGGGCCACTATCAGTCCCCTCTGGCCTTTCCCTATAGGTGCAAACATATCAACCACCCTTACGGAGAGTGTTGATTCTCCCCGAGAACAGAGTGTAAATTTCTCATTTGGGAAGAGAGGGGTAAGGTAGTCAAAGGGTACACGGTCGCGGATAAAATCGGGTGTACGTCCGTTGATCATATTTATCTTAATAAGGGGAAAATACTTTTCGCCTTCTTTCGGAGGCCTTATTGTACCTTCGACGGTATCGCCCGTTTTCAAGCCAAAGAGTTTTATCTGCGACTGCGAAACATAAATATCGTCGGGGGAATTGAGATAGTTATAATCGGCTGAGCGCATGAAGCCGTAGCCATCGGGCATAATTTCCAGCACGCCCGTATTTGAAATGATACCTTCAAACTCATATTCCGGTTCCTTAGTTTCCGGTTCCTTATCGTATTTTTTCTGGGAGTTGCGATGTTCGCTATCCCTTTCTTTATCTTTGTCCTGTTGCTTATGCCTGTGGTCAGGACTTTTATCCATTTCTTTCCTGGGAGCTTCTTTCGGGGCATCACTTTTTACAGTATCCCTGCTTTTATCTTTTTCAGCAACTTCCCTGTCATTTCTTTCAGGTCTTTTCTGAGGTGCTTCCCTTTCAAAATGTCTTTCCGGTCTTTTCCTTTGCTGGCGATCCGGTTCTTTTGCATCAGCATTTTTTATTTGACGCGTATCACTGCCGGCCTTTTCATCCCTGCTTTTGTCAGATTTTTGTTCAGGCTGCTTGTAAGATGAACTACCGTGTTTGCCATCAGATTTTGTCCTTGGTCTGCGTCCCCGGTTTTTCTGATCGGCGTCGCTTTCTTTATTTTCGGGTCTTTTATTCTTCCCGGTGCTTGATGCCTTATTTTCAGAGGCTTCAACAATTGCCTGCTGATCAAGGATAAGGTATATCAGATCTTGTTTCCGATATGATTCTACTCGCTTGATCTTAAGCTTCTTGGCTATCTCCCTCAGCTCGGGGAGAAGCTTTTTGTTTAACTCAAGAATGTCGTACATAATTAATTTGTAGGAAAATGTTAATGAAAATTGTATTGATAATTTTTCCAGAAAAATCTGTTTCAGATTTGAAAGCAGATGCGCAAGGATAAAATCTATGCGGCTAAAACCGTTGCAATTATAAGCAAAACCTCATTACAATACAATACTAATATCCTAAAAAATGCTTAAATAACAAAAACATAATGTAAAAAATTGTATTTCAGATAAAAATGAAAGCTTAAAAATGCTATTTTAGAATGATTTTAATTTATTTTCCTGTTGCTGTTAATCTTTTTTATTATTATAATTGTGACGGGGACCAGGCACGAAACGGATTTACTTCATACAAATGCGGCAGTTAAAGATAACAAAACAGGTCACAAACCGTGATACTCCATCCCTTGACAAGTATCTGCAGGAGATTGGCAAGGTTGATCTTATCAGCCCTGAGGACGAGGTTATGCTTGCCAGAAAGATAAAAACCGGCGATAAGGAAGCCCTGGCAAAACTGGTGAAATCAAATTTACGTTTTGTTGTATCGGTGGCCAAGCAGTACCAGAACCAGGGAATGAGCCTGCCGGATCTGATCAATGAAGGCAATCTTGGTCTTATCAAAGCTGCGCAGAGGTTTGATGAGACAAGGGGATTTAAGTTTATTTCCTATGCTGTATGGTGGATAAGACAGGCCATTTTGCAGGCACTTGCAGAGCAGGCACGTATTGTGCGCCTGCCTGTTAACAAAATAGGTTCAATCAATAAGATAAACCGGGTTTTTGCAAGGCTCGAGCAGGAGTTTGAGAGGGAACCCTCCTCACAGGAAATAGCCGATGTTTTACAGATTGCTCCTGAAGAGGTTAAGGAAGTATTAAAGTCAAATGGCCGCACTGTTAGTATGGATGCTCCCATAAGCAGTGAGGAAGACAATAACATGTATGATGTTATGCATAATGATGATAATCCCAGTCCGGATAGACATCTTATTAATGAATCACTTACATATGAAATAGAAAGGGCTCTGAGTACACTTTCGCCCAGGGAAGCAAAAGTAATAAAGCTGTATTTTGGCATAAACATGAAGCACCCCTTGACACTGGAGGAGATAGGTGAGGAACTGGCTCTCACACGTGAGAGGGTACGGCAGATTAAGGAAAAGGCACTTAAGCGTATACAATATACAACCCGGAGTAAGATACTCAAGACCTACCTGGGTTAATTTATAAAACACCTTAAATAGTTATGAGTCATTTAGTTTCACCATCACTGCTGGCCGCTGACTTCGGCCGGCTGGACAGGGATATTGCAATGGTTAACAGGAGCCAGGCCGACTGGCTTCATCTTGACATAATGGATGGTGTTTTCGTTCCTAACATTTCTTTTGGTTTTCCCGTACTGAAATATATTAAGAAGCTGTCAGAGAAACCCCTGGACGTGCATCTTATGATAGTTGAGCCCGACAGGTACCTTGAACGTTTCAGGGATGCCGGCGCCGAAATCCTGACAGTGCATTACGAGGCCTGCCGTCATTTGAACAGGACAGTAACTGAGATACGGAAGCTAGGCATGAAGGCCGGTGTATCCTTAAATCCGCATACACCTGTCTCCTTTCTTGAATGGGTACTGCCATATATTGACATGGTTTTGATAATGACGGTTAACCCCGGCTATGGGGGCCAGGAATTCATTGGCAACAGCTATGAGCGGATCAGGGCCCTGAAAAAGATGATAAGGGAGGCCGCTTATGATGTAATGATCCAGGTTGACGGCGGAGTTGATACAGCTAATGCAAAAAAGCTTATTGACAGCGGGGGGGATGTTCTTGTAGCCGGGAGTTCGGTGTTCGGGTCAGAGGATCCGGAGGCTTACATCAGGCAGTTAAAAGAATCAGGCTAAGGCTAAGGCTCCCTCCTTCGCTGAAGCTTCGGAGTGCGATGAAGGCTGAGATACTCGTTTCTCTTTACTGGGTCTTGGGTCCCGGGTCCCGGGTCTCGATTTCAATATGGCGTATAATTTCTTTTTTTTCACCGGGATGGAACCATTTTATTTCCTTATCCCTTGACCACCATGTGATCTGTCGCCTTGCATACCTGCGTGAATTTCTTTTAATAAGTTCAATGGCCTTATCCCTGCTTATCTCACCGTCGAAATACCTGAACATTTCCTTGTAGCCTACGGTGTTAAGTGCATTTTTATCCCTGTACCTGAAAAGTTCTCTTGCTTCCTCTTCCAGACCTGAGGCTATCATCCTGTCGACCCTGTCATTAATTCTTGAATATAGTTCCCTGCGATCCATATTCAGGCCTATCTTAATGATATTAAAAGCTCTTTTCTTCCCTTTTTTCTTCAGGTAATGAGAATAGGGCTTCCCTGTGGATTCGCATATTTCAAGAGCTCTTATTATGCGTTTATAGTTTTTCAGATCGACGGTCCTGTAATAAACGGGATCGAGTAATCTCAGGTCGGTTCTGATACTTTCCAGTCCTTCATCCATAAACTTTCGCAGGTATTTATCCCTGACGGAGGAATCGACATCGGGGATATTATCTATTTTTCCGCAGGCGGCATCAATGTACAGTCCTGATCCTCCGGTCATAAGCAATAAATCATGAACTTTAAAAAGATCCTTTGATACCTGGAGGAAGTCTTTTTCAAACTTGCTGGCACTATAGTAATCATTGACTGACAGGTGGCCTATAAAATGGTGTTTAACTTTTTCGAGCTGTTCCAGGGGAGGAACGGCCGTACCGACAGCCATTTCCCTGAAGAATTGCCTTGAGTCGGATGATATGATTTCTGTTTTGAAGCGGAGGGCAAGCTCAATACTCAGGTCCGTTTTACCTATACCAGTAGGGCCCAGGAGTATTACAAGTGTCTTATTCATTTCGGAAGATCGTGGTTTCAGGTATCTTCGTACTCGTCGATGTTCTCGAAATCAGAAAGGTCAGGGTCGTTTTCGTCAATAAAATCATCATCGGTATCATCTTCATCGTCCTCAATCCTGGCGCTTGCTTTGGTGAAGTTTGAAAATATTACCTGCTGAGGAGGTTTTCCCTGTGATCGTGTACAAACGGGGTACTTCCTGCCTTCAACAGGATTTACGCTTCCTATACATTCGATAAAAAGTGTTCTTTCGTTGAACATATCAAATACATAGAGTAATTTCTGGTTTTCCTCGATGACAATATCATCTATAATCACTTCATCCATGGGGGTAGTGTTAGCACCCATCTCAAAAAGAGTAAATTCTTCTTCTTTTTCCCATTTTTTTGAGGTTGTAAAGAATGAAGCCAGCTGTGACCTGTCATATTCCAGTTCTTCCTGCAGGATATTATGAAAGTCAAGAAGGGTGTTATTTTCGTCAAGCTCAAACTCCCTCAGGAAGGACTCCTCCTCACTTGATATAACTACAAACTTAAAGATCATATATACTGTATTTGGATGTGTGCAATGTAATTATTTTTTTAAAAGAATGAAATATGAATAAATATTTTATTCCAGGGAGGTGAGAAAGGCCAAAGTGTCCACATTATCAGCATATTCACCGGGTCCGGGATATTGACTGTGTCCGAAGGGAAGGTCATTATCGGACACAATGCACTGAATCATTCCTGCCTGTCTGTCAAGTTCGTTCATCAATTTTCCCCTCTCACTGAAAAAGTCGTAATATGTCACGGCTACCGGTGATGCCATGGAGTGATCTTTTTTGAAAAGCATGAAGCCATTGTCAAGGAAGGCTTCTTTGTTAAGATTAAGCAGGGACCTGTTATAAATATAATTATTTGCATAGGGTTCGTGTTGTTTGATATGTTCCCAGCCAGAGAGGTGTCTTATTATTTCCTCCGGATCAATACCTTCCTCAAGATATATTTTTGAAACATTCCTGCACCCCAGCCCAAAATAGCTAAAGATATCGAAGGCCAGGTTTCTGACCTCCTTTTCCTCAGTCTGCCTGCCAATGATGGCTACACTGTTACGGTTTTTCCTGAATATATGTGGCTTTTGGCCGAAGTAGTATTCGAAATACCTCGAGGTATTGTTGCTTCCTGTAGCTATTACAGCGTCATAGGGAGGTGATATTTTACTGCTTAAGGCAATTTTCTCTCTAAAGTTACTATTTATTCTAATGAGTATTTCAGATACTTCACTTATTAGCTCACTGTCTTTTGAGCTGGTATGTGCCAGCAAGCTGTTTCCTGAAATAAGGACACAGAGGAAATCATGGAAACCGACAAGGGGTATGTTCCCGGCCATTATCACGGCCACAGTTTTTCCCGGCCCGGGCTCATCAGGGATATTATATTTTGCAAGCCATTCCTGCAGTTTATCTTCACGGAGCATATCTGCAATTGCTTTAACTGAAAGGATTACGTTGCCAGGAGTGAACCATTTATTTTTTTTATGCTGATCATCCATAATCCCCCTTAGCCTCACAGCTTCAGGTGAGTAAGGATCAGAGGAGGCTGCATCTTTCATGATCTTACCCAGACGGGTGAAGGCTTCGATTCGTTGTTGCAAGGTTGTCATGCAGCAAAGATAAATGTAAGTTTATAAAGTTGATAAAGTTTATAAAGTTGATAAGGTTTACGGCCTCTAACGCCTCTACAGCCTCTACAGCCTTTACCATAAAAAAAAGACGCAGCTATGTACGTCTTAATTATTACAAACCCTGGGCTACGATATTTACTGCAACTGGAATTTAACAGTAATGGAGAATCTTACTTTTACGGGTATGTCCCTCTGAAGGCCGGGTGACCATACAGGTGAGGAGCTGACCACCCTTATAACTTCTTCATCGAGTGATGGGTGTACGCCTCTCAAAATTTCAACGTCAGAGACATAACCATCCTCATTCACCACGAACATTACGAATACCTTACCCTGGATACCTTCTGTGGCTGCTTCAGCAGGATATCTTACATTTAGCTGGACCCACTCGCGGAATTTATTAACATCTCCGCCACGGAAGGTTGGCATATCTTCAACCACTACGAAGATCATATCTTCAGCCGATTTTGCGTTTTTCTGAAGTGCAGGGTTTTCTTCCCAGATTTCCCGGGGTGTTTTAAGTTCCTGATCTGCAGATTTAACATCAGATCCTGGGGTCTCAGTTTTATTCAAAGGTTCCGGAGGATTATTCTCATCGCTCGTGCATGAGAAATACGCGAATACAAACAGTATCAGGGGTAGTGCAAGGAGCAGCTTAAGACCCGAGGTCTTTTTGCTTTTTCTTTTTGTCATCATGATCATACGTTTTTTGATTAGGGAAGGGCCTGAAAAGCCATTCTGTAAGGTGAAAATACTTGTATTAAATGCCTGGTTCAGTATAAGTCGCTGGTAGCTTATCACATTCCGCCCCGAATCCAGCATCTGCCGGTCGGCTTCAAACTCATGGAGGGCCTTCAGCGATCGCTCATACAGGTAGATGAAGGGATTAAACCATAAGAATATACCTGTTAAGCGCAGCAGGATGATATCAAAAAAATGCTTATTACGGATGTGTTGCTGCTCATGATCCAGAATTGTATTTTTTATTTGATGTTCCAGCTCAATGCTTAAAAATATATATCCCATGGCTGAAAAGCCTGATTCTTTTCCTGGAGGTGTGAGTACCACCCTTGATCCTGTCACCCTGTATTTCCTGATATAAAGCTTTAGCCTTATCAGGTTAAACATTAAGCTCAGAAAGGCAGCAATGCTGCCGCTAAGATAAATTACCAGGGGCAGCGACAGGTTAAAAGTTTGTTTAGGGCCTTGACTATCAGCATATACATCAACCTGTGGGATATGAATTACGGAAGCCAGACCCGCATTAAATGAAGCAATTAGTCCACCCGGAGATGCTGTAATCCTTACCAGGGGCAGGAGGAGGGATATAATAATGCCTGCAAGAAGGTAGATACGGTTACGCCTGTATCGCGTATCTTTACTTAAGAGCAGTATATAAATCACATAAAATACTGCCAGGTAGACCGAGGATATTATCAGATACTGTTTCATTTTCCTGATTTTTTCTGGCGTTCAATCTCTTCTTCCATAAGCTTTATTATATCCTCCATCTCTTTAAGGCTTATTCTTTCCTCACGGGCAAAGAAGCTGACCATTTTTTTAAATGAGCTGGAAAAGTAGTCGTTCACAAGATATGACATCCGTGACCTGGTATATTCTTCCTTTGATATCAGCGGGAAATATTCATGTGTCCTTCCATAGGCTATATGGTTTACAAAACCCTTGTCCTGGAGAATCCTGACTATTGTGCTTACTGTATTGTATGCAGGGCGGGGTTCAGGGAAGTGTTCAAGTATATCTTTAACAAATCCCTTTTTTATTTTCCAGAGTATCTGCATTATCTGTTCTTCTGACTTTGTGAGGTCTTTCATATTATGTGCTGTTAATCGTTACAAATATATAACGAAATAATTAGTTATGCAACTAAAATGTTAATTAAATTTATTTTTTTTTCTGACTAATGGGTGGGCTATTTATTTTAAGCACTTCGTTATTACTCTTCTAAGCTATCAACCTATAAATATCCAAACCATTAATGTTAATAGAAAGCGATACATTCGTTTTTAATCTTTTCTTTAAGAAAAAGTCTCAAAATTATTGTACTTTTAACATGACAATGTGTGCGATAAAATGAGAAAGAAAGGATTATTCAGTGAAAATCTAAGAGTATCTCTAAGGGCCATAGGTTCGAACAGGGTAAGGGCGATACTTACCATGGCAATCATTGCCTTTGGAATAATGGCCCTGGTGGGTATTCTTACTGCCATAGATGCGATCAAGGGATCACTGACAAGCCAGTTTTCAATGATGGGGGCAAATACCTTTCAGATCACCAGCAGGGGAATGACAATAATCATGGGTGCCAATCAGGCCAGGACAAAGAACCATGTCTATATTTCATACCGTGAAGCAATGGAATTCAAGGAAAGGTTCCAGGAACCTGCCCATGTCGGTATTTCAGTGGTGGCCAGTGGTATGGCTACGGTGACTTATCGCACCGAGGAGACAAATCCCATTGTCCAGTTAAGCGGCATTGATGAGGACTATCTCCAGGTTGGCGGATATGAAATAGACAGGGGAAGAAGCTTCACTTCCGAAGAAGTGGCCTCGACACGCAATCTTGCAATTATCGGGACTGATGTGGCCAGGGCCATCTTCAGGTCTGACATTGATCCCCTGGGGAAGGTAATCAATGTTGCCGGCAGCAAGCTTAAAGTTATAGGAATTTTAAAAGCCAAGGGGGCCAGTGCCTTATCGAGTGATAATGTTTGTTTTATGCCTATTACTACGGCCAGGCATTATTTTTCAAGACCTGATATGGATTTTACAATCAGCGTAATGCCCTATGCGCAGACTGACCTGGACATGATGGCAAGTGAGGCGGAAGGTATTTTCAGGCTTGTCCGTAATCTGGATGCCCGGGATGAATCAGATTTTAACATTACAAAAAGTGATGCCATCTCAGCCTTACTCATTGAGAATATAAAGTTTGTCACTATTGCTGCCACCATTATCGGATTGATTACCCTTGCCGGTGCTGCTGTGGGCCTGATGAATATTATGCTTGTGTCGGTTACGGAAAGGACCCGGGAGATAGGTACCAGGAAGGCGATGGGGGCAAAGACGTCCACTATTAAGAACCAGTTTCTTTACGAGTCAGTCATAATAGGCCAGATGGGCGGGATTTTTGGCATCATACTGGGTATAGTGATTGGGAACATTATATCAAGCACCCTGCAGTCGAGTTTCATCCTGCCATGGAAATGGATAATAGGCGGGGTGGTGGTTTGCTTCGTAGTAGGGGTAATATCAGGTTACTTCCCTGCCGTGAAAGCAGCAAACGTTGATCCTATTGAGGCACTCAGATACGAATAATACAGTTTATCATGGAAATAAAAGTCATCCAGGAAAAAAGTCCGAAATGTCCCGGCATGTATTTTAATCCGGACGGCAATTTACTTACAATAGAAGGAAGATCCATTCCTGAGAATCCTGAATTTTTGTACCAGCCATTGAAGGATTGGATTGCATCTTATTTTATTGATTCCGACAAACTGAACATAAAAATAGTGCTTGAATATATCAACAGTGGATCATCCAAGCACCTGCTGGATGTTCTGAAGATTTTAAGATCTTATAACCAGAAGGGTAAGAACCTTATGATAAGATGGTTGTATGAAGAAGACGATGAATCAATCCTTGAATTGGGAGAGCATTTCCGGGATGCATCGGGATTACCCATGGAGATTGAGATGATATTAAGCGACTAACGGCGAACGACGAACGGCAATAAAAGATAAAAGACAAAAGTAAAAAGATAAAAGCATTTTCATCCTTTTGCCTTTTGTCTTTTGTCCTTTGTCCTTTGTCTCTCTGTTCTGTCTGGCTCCTCACTAAATTAACCAAAAGGGTTAATTTTTAACGCTCGGCCCTCTTCTGTCTTTAGCCTTAGCCTTCTGTAGCTTACTGCATTACTTTCTGAACCAGGTCTACAACTCTTTCGGAGTAGCCCCATTCGTTGTCATACCATGCCAGTACCTTTACCATTTTTCCGTTTGTCATGGTACTCAGTGAATCGAATATGGAAGAGCTGGGGTTATGTATTACATCAACAGAGACAATAGGATCCTCGGTATACTCAAGTATACCTTTCATAGGGCCTTCAGCTGCTTTTTTCATAGCCTTGTTTATTTCTTCTTTGCTGGCCTCTTTCTTCAGTACGGCAACAAGGTCAACAAGTGATCCTGTGGGAGTGGGCACTCTTACGGCCATTCCATCCATCTTGCCTTTCAGGTCGGGTATAACAATACCTACAGCCTTGGCTGCTCCCGTTGTTGTGGGTATCTGTGAAACTGCAGCAGAGCGTGCTCTCCTTAGGTCTGAATGAGGGAGGTCAAGGATAACCTGGTCGTTTGTATATGAGTGTATCGTTGTCATGAAGCCCTGCTCAATGCCAAACTCATCATTAAGCACCTTTGCTATTGGGGCAAGGCAGTTTGTTGTACATGATGCATTTGACACACACTGGTGTTCCGGTTTCAGATGGTCATCATTTACGCCAAGCACTATAGTGGCATCAATTTGGTCCTTGGAAGGGACACAAAGGATAACCTTTTTAGCCCCGTTTTTGAGATGGTCGCCATAACCGCCCTTGGGACTTTCCTTAACCCTGAATACTCCGGTTGATTCCACAACCACGTCGGGTGTTTCCTTCCATGGAATTGCAGCAGGATTTTTTTCCGAGGAAACTCTAACCTTCATCCCTCTGACAATAATATTTTCCTCATCGTGGCTTACACCACTGAATTTACCCTGGGTTGAATCATATTTCAGGAGATGGGCAAGTGTTTTGGTATCAGTTAAATCATTAATACCCACAACCTCGATATCGGATCTTTCAAGGGCAATTTTGAATACATTTCTTCCTATTCTGCCGAATCCGTTAATAGCTAGTTTAATCTTTGACATATTATTTAAAATTTGTTTGTGAATTAAGAGTTTGCAAAGATAATGAATATTAGGATGAGGAGCAAGGGGGATTCTTGAAAAGTTGATAAAGTTTAAGGGGGGTATGGGTGGTATTAGCGGAAGAAGAGGGTAGGTATGCGGTTTGCATCAGGGTTAAGGGGGTCTATTACTATACCTACACGGTAGCTTACGAAGAGGGTAAGGAAGAGGGCCCGGTTATCTTCGGTGGCCATAATAGGTAATTTGTTTGTATATGCTTCAAAGGCTGTTCCCAGCTCAATTGAGTGGATAATTTTATCTTCCCTGCTGTACTCGAAGTTAAGGCCGGTTTTGACAAAGAGGCCGGGATATACTTTAATTTCGTTCATACCCTTGAAGAAAGAGGCCTTATTGTATATATAGGTAATATTCTGTATTTCATCGCTGAATTTTTCCTGTTTGATCTCGTAGGTACTGGCAGGTGTATAGTAAAGTACGTTGTAATAGATAGGTTTTGCCAGTGCCAGTGCAGGTCCCCCGGAGTAAAAATACCTTATGGCTACACCTCCGAGATCCATTTTTTTGAAGATCTCCCTCTGGTGTCCAATGGCTCCCCTGAGTGTATAGAGTTCATTCTCTTTTCCAAAGACAAAACTGCCACCGGCCTGCACCCAGGGATTTGACAATCTCACTTCCTTCGGATGCTTAACGATATTGAAGTCAATATCTATTATTCTTTTATTGAGAAAGTCAAGACGTTTTCCTTCACGATAGCTAATTCCGAAACCATTTGAATTGAGGTTTATTCCAACAGTTCGTTCATTCCTGTAGAATATCTTATTCTGCTCGTCGATATCACCCTGCCCGAATAAGGCCTGAGAAACAGCCACTATAAACAATATAGTCAGCAGTTTTTTCATAGTCCGCTGAATTTATGCGTGTAAATTTCCGGAAGATTAACCGGGGTTAACCTATGTGCTCTGTTTCAGTATCTGCATTTGCGTAGGCCGGGCAAACCTCATTATTGCATGAACTGAGCGCCAGGGCCAAAACAAAAGCAACTGCCATAAGAATTGCAAATCTTTTCATCTTTTCAATTTTACTCCCACAAAAATAAACTTTAATGTTAAAATACAAGTATTTTACTATAAAAGTTCAATCCACAAGCTTTATACCAAAGTATAAAATTACTAAAATATTTTAAAAAGGGGCTGCGCTTCAGCCCCTTCATTTTTACATTTAACAGTTATAAATACTCTTTTGTTTATCTTAAAGCAGGCAAAATTGCATATGTCCAGTCTATATCCACTGATTTAAGATTGTTTTTTAACTGCACCAGTTCATTTTCATACAGTTGTTTCAGCTTATTATATTCATTTTCAATTTTTGCCAGGGCTATTTCATACTGTTCTCTCTGTGCACCGGTAATATCAGTTTCAGAACCTGAGCTTGCACTTACCGCAAACCTCATTCGGTTCATTATTGATGGTTCCGTAGCATCAAGTCTGACGTTCCCGTCCCTTCGCCCACTAATGGCAAGAATAATATCGTCAATATTCTTTTCAACACTTTTTGTGTTCAATATCAGCTCGTTGGTCTTCGCAGGTGCTCGCATAAGTTCTTCCCGTAGCACGGCCATTTCGTCTTTTAAATTATTGGTATACGAATAAATCTCATTGATTTTGGTATACAGGTCAGATGCTTTTTTGAGAAAGGCGAATTTGGCCTTATAATCAGGTTCTTCAAGGGCGTTATTATCAAGTGCATTTACTATAAATTCCTTTTTCTCGCCCAGGTCTGTATATTTCCCGTTGATATATTTTTCCATTGACACAAAATATTTCCCCGGGGGCACTGAAGGTCCGCGCCGGTCCATATAGCCCATATCCCAGGTAAGTGTACCTATACCTTTGCGGAGGGGGCTTTCGATTTTTCTCATGATATTACCATCTTCGTCAGTAAAGGTGAAAATCAGCAAGGCTCTTTCCTCCTGTGCTTCGGCCAGCAGCTCTTCATCGGTGGGGTAATTAATTTCCTCGCCTTTCTTTTCGGCTTCGCGCTGGGCTTTCATCCTTTTTTGTTTAAGGGTTTCATAGCCTTCTTTCACATTATATACTATTTTCACTTCGGGTTGAGGGTTGGGAACGCTGAAGTGTACTTCACCCTGGTAGTTATGGTTATTACCCGGGTAATAGAGGAGAGCATCCTTTATGTCAAAGATATGTGCTTCTTTATCCAGCACTTCTTTGTTAATCTGTCTTACATAGGAATAGTCATCAAGTACATACCATCCCCTTCCGAAGGTTGCCACAGCCAGATCATTTTCCCTCTCCTGTATATCCATGTCTTTAACCTGGATTGTCGGCAGGCCGTTACCAAGTTTAAACCATTCGCCTCCGCCGTCGACTGTAAGCCATACGCCCCACTCGGTTCCAATGAAGAGGATATCCGGGTTAATATGATCTTCCTGGACAGCATAAATGGTTCCGTCAGGCAGGTTTGATGCTATAGATGTCCATGTCTGCCCTTTATCAGTACTCTTTATTATATATGGTGTAAAGTCACTGGCATTTTTCCTGCCGTCGAAGCAGGCGTAAACAGTATTTGCATCGTGTTGAGAGGGCAGCACATAATTCACGAAGGTCATATCCGCCACTCCGGGGAAACTTGAATATTTTATCCAGTTAGCACCGTCGTCATCTGTCCGCCAGATAAGTCCATCGTCTGTTCCGGCATAAATCATACCCTTCTTCAGGGGAGATTCAGCGAGGGCAAAAATATTTCCAAAGGGAGAAGTCGACATGTTTTTGGCAATTGCCTCGGGTGGCCAGATCTTCCCCATCATTGGCAGGAGGTCGACATCTATCTGACGGGTCAGGTCAGGGCTTATTTCCTTCCACGATTCACCATGATCAGTACTTTTTAAGACTTTGTTAGCTGCCACATATAATGTTTTACTGTCGTGCGGACTGATTATATAAGGTGTATTCCAGTTGAACCTGTATACTTCATCCTCCACGGGCTGTGGTTTGATGGATATTGTATTTTGTGTACGGTGATCGTACCTGCGCAATCCGCAGTACTGTGATTCAGCGTAATGAATATCAGGATTATCAGGATCGGGAATTGAAAGGTAACCGTCGCCGCCTATTGTATATGTAAAATCGGCATTCACCAGGTTCCGTCGCGTGGTCCTGTTAGGCCCAAACCATGAGCCGTTATCCTGGGTCCCACCATAAAGGTTATAGAAGGGAAGTGCATTATCAGTTCTTACGTGATAGAACTGCATAACGGGGAAGTTTGTTTTGAATATCCAGTTTTCGCCCCTGTCCCAGCTCTCATATATTCCCCCGTCACATCCCATGAGGTAGTAGTTGGTGTCATCGGGATCAATCCACAGGGCATGGTTATCGACATGCTTGTTCTTTTCGCCCAGTGTTTCCCATGTTTTGCCACCGTCATTGCTTACCATATTCCTTACATCCATGGATATTATCCTGTCGGGATCGACAGGGTCGGCATAGATCTCAACATAATACTGGGGGCTTCCGGCTACCTGGTTGCTCATTCTTGTCCAGCTTTCTCCCATGTCATTGGAGCGGTAAAATCCGCCCGAATTACCCGGCAATTCTATCATGGCATATATAATATCCGGGTTTGGAGGTGCTATGGTCAGTCCTATCCTGCCCACATCACCCGAAGGCAGTCCCCTTGTCAGTTTATACCATGTCTTACCTGCATCGACAGATTTATAGATAGCCGATTCAGGTCCACCGTTAATCTTTGAATAAACCCTTCTTTCTCTCTGATGGGCAGCTGCGTATAAAATATCGGGGTTCCTGGGGTCCATTTCCATGTCTGTTATCCCGGTATATTCACCGATATGAAGAATCCGGTCCCATGTTTGCCCTCCATCAGTTGTTTTATACAGGCCACGTTCGCCACCCGGTCCCCAGGCGGGACCCTGTGAAGCCACGTATACAATATCGGTATTCCTGGGATCGATCATTATTTTACCTATATGTTCTGATTCTTTCAGTCCCATATTGGTAAATGACTTACCTGCGTCAGTTGTTTTATACACACCATCCCCGTAGGCCAGGTTTCTCTGTGAGTTATTTTCTCCTGTTCCAACCCACACCACATTGGGGTTAAGCGGATCAATGGCAAGGGCACCGATACTGAAAACAGGTTGATTATCGAATATAGGTGTAAAAGTTGTTCCCTTGTTTCCAGTTTTCCACAGGCCCCCGGAGGCCACTCCAACGTAGTATTCAGATGGATTTTCAGGATTCACTGCAAAATCAGCAATCCTGCCCGAATATGTTGCGGGTCCTACCAGTCTGAATTTCAATGCGCTAAGCATCGATGAATTAACTTTGAATTCATCAGCAGCAGGTTCAGCATTTCTGTTTCTCCTTTGAGCCTGTAAGGGCTTGGTCATCCCAGAAAAGAGGATCGTTACGGCAAGGATTAATGCCGGTGTAATAATTCTTTTAAGTTTCATAGGTTAATAATATTTGATTTGATAATATTTTCCTATGTAAAGCTAAGCAATAATTTTTTCACAGCCCTTAACACAAAAATTGTTGCACAACAGTTTTGAATTTATGATGTCAGAATAAGTGCTCTTTTTGCGAACAAAAGGGGTATAATAATTGTATTAGAAAAGGAAATCAATGATTTTAGTGATGAAGGCTTTGTATAATTTTGCACTTATAATAATACTGCTTACGATGGGTAACACTTTGAAGGGTCAGGAAGGTAAAAGGTACAATTTCCTGAATGATTTCGAGACATATGTAATAGAGAATAAAGGCACTGAGACGGCATGGACAGGTAAGTACACCAATTTGAAGGAAGATGGTACTTACCTGTGCAAGCAATGCGGTCAGGCTCTTTTCAGGTCAGACGACAAATTTGATTCCCATTGTGGCTGGCCGAGTTTTGATGATGAGATACCCGGTGCCATAAAGAGGATTCCGGATGCTGACGGTATGAGAACAGAGATTGTATGTTCCGGTTGCGGGGGTCACCTGGGGCATGTTTTTGAAGGGGAAGGATTCACAGGCAAGAACTTGCGCCACTGTGTAAATTCTGTTTCAGTTGATTTTGTTTCAGCGGAGCTGGAAAAAGGAAAGTATGAGACGGCAATACTTGCTGGAGGATGCTTCTGGGGTGTTGAATATTACCTTCAGAAGATGGAAGGGGTTAAGTCGGTTGTCTCAGGATATACCGGCGGTCACGTAAAGAACCCCTCCTACAGGGAGGTATGCACCGGTCGTACCGGTCATGCTGAAGCTGTAAAGGTAATCTATGACCCTGATAAGGTAAGCTATGAAGATGTGGTCAGAACTTTTCTTGAGATACATGATCCCACCCAGGTGAACAGGCAGGGACCTGACGTTGGCGAACAGTACAGGTCAGGGATATTCTACATGAATGAATACCAGCGTGAGATCGCTGAAAAGCTGCTGAACATACTGAAAGATAAAGGCTATGACATTGCCACCGAACTTACCAGGGCCGGTGAATTTTACGATACAGAGAAATATCACCAGGACTACTATTTTGAAAAGGGTACTTTGCCCTATTGTCACGGGTATGTGAAGAGGTTCTGAGAATTCATCATTCATTCATAAATCCCTGTTTCTTTAAAACATCCAGTAGCAATCCTGAGAAGGTTTCATTATCACTCTTCTTATACCTTACTTCGGTAAAGACCTGGGCCAGGGTTTCCAGGTTATTTTCGTCGATAAACTGTTTTGAATCGTTCCGGGCTTCTTTTTCTGAATAATAATTATCTATTTCCTGTTCTGAATAATCGCAATATTTTTCTTTATGCAATATTGCTTTCAGTGGCAGCCTGTCGACCTGCTCCGGATCTTCATCCGGCCATCCGATTGTAATTGTAGTAATGGGAACCACTCCTGCCGGCAGTTCAAGAATGTTTATTATCTGTTCAGCCATATATGTTGTTGTTCCCAGGTAGCATATGCCCAGACCTTTTTCCTCGGCTGCCACGCACAGTGTTTGAGCAGCTATAATAGCATCGATAGCAGCTGTCATAAACGAAAGGAAATTATCATATCCCGGTTCAGCCTTACGCTGCCTGCACCATTTATTGAACCTGTTGAAGTCAGCGCAGAAAGTCAGCACTACAGGTGCCTGCTCAACCATGGGCTGATTGAAGTGGCAGGGAGCAAGCTTCTTCTTCATTTTGCTGTCCCTTGTTTCTATAATACTGTAGACCTGCATATTACCCGTTGTTGATGCCCGGCATGCTGCATAGAGCAATTCATCGAGCAGTTCCATGCTCACATCTTTATCAGTGTATTTTCTTATTGTTTTTCTTTTTATCAGTGTATCCAGCATAATTTATTATCC
This sequence comes from Bacteroidales bacterium, assembly GCA_032260385.1. Classification (GTDB taxonomy): domain Bacteria; phylum Bacteroidota; class Bacteroidia; order Bacteroidales; family VadinHA17; genus UBA9300. The sequence continues at coordinate 27,471 of JAVVEL010000028.1, forward strand.
TTTTTATTTATTCAAATTCCACGCCCAGTTCATCGGCCACTGCCTTAAGGTCGTCACGCACTGCCGGCACCAGTTTGATGCCTTCTTTCATTATTCTTTCTTCCGCTTCCCTTTCAGGATCACCCGGTATTATAATTTTTTCCTGTCCTTCAGCAGGCTTTCCATTACGGAATGTTCCTATCCATTCGTCCATTCTCTTCCTGAATTCATTGCCAGGCATAAAGCCATCAATTCTCAGGGCACCGAAAAAATGTCCTGTTCCCTTACCTACCTGTTTGTCTTTTCTTGGCAGGTATGCCACACCCGGTGGGACAAAGGGTCCAAAGTTGGCTCCACTGATAACACCGGACAGGATATCCACTATTGAGCTCATGCAATAGCCCTTATGTGAGCCGTGTATCCTGTCGCTTCCCAGTGGCAGTATTGCACCACCTCTTCTGAGCACCGACGGATCATCGCTCGAATAGCCCTTATCGTCCTGGACGAGTCCTGAAGGCAGCTTCTCACCCTTTTTTTCTACCAGGGCTATTTTCCCTCTTGCAATAGGGGTGGTGGCAAAGTCGGCCACAAAGTCGGGTTCACGGTCGGCAGGGACTGCAAAGGCCACCGGGTTTGTTCCAAGCAGGCGTTCAACCGCGAAGGTTGGTGCAACAGTAGGATTTGCGTTTGTTACGCAAAAGCCCATCATATCGTGTTCAAGAGCCATCATGGCATAATATCCTGCAATGCCGAAATGATTTGAATTACGTGTGGCGACCCAGCCTGAACCTGTGGCAGAGGCTTTTTCAATGGCGATTTCCATCGAGCGTTTAGCACCCACCATGCCAAAGGCATTGTCGGCATCTACCACTGCAGTGCCCGGTGTTTCATGCACAATACGAATGCGGGGTGAAGCATTTATTCTTCCTTCCTTCCATAGTAAATGATAGTCTTTAATCCTCAGGACACCATGAGAAGGGATATCCCTCAGTTCAGCTTTAAGAAGTATTTCAGCAATGGCAGATGTATCCTCCTTGCTGCAGCCCATTTTTGAAAAAATGGCTCTTATTACATCTTTCAGATAATTATGACTGTACATATTTTTTATTTAAAATGAATATCAGGGGGCACTATGTCCTGTGAACCACAGTTGATGAGGCCTGTGCTGCCGGCATAACAAGTACATCGTCAATATTGACGTGAGGTGGCTGGCTAACGCAATAGAATATTACACCGGCAATATCTTCACCTGAGAGAGGTTTCATGCCCTTATAGGGAACTTCAGCTTTCTCACTGTCGCCCTTAAAGCGCACATCTGAAAATTCTGTTTTTACGAGTCCCGGAGCAACATTGCTTACCTTAATACCGTGCCTGACAAGGTCTATTCTCATTGCCCTGGAGAGGGCATCAACCGCATGTTTGGTGGCACAATAAACATTACCGTTTTCGTAGACTTCTTTACCGGCTACGCTTCCTATATTAATAATATGCCCCCGTCCTCTTTCTACCATTCCGGGACTTATTACCCTGGTAACATATAAGAGGCCTTTTACATTGGTATCAATCATTCTTTCCCAGTCGTCGATTACCCCGTCATCTATGTGGTTCAGCCCTACCGCCAGTCCGGCGTTATTTACCAGTACATCTATATTCTTCCACTCACTGTCGAGGTTGCCCAGGTTTTCCACCACCTGGGTGAGGGATCTGACATCAAAATTAAGGGCCAGTACCCTTATTTTATATTGCCCAATAAGTTCATCCCTCAGTTTATCAAGCCGTTCTTTTCTTCTCCCTGTGATAATCAGGTCATAATTATTTTCTGCAAATTTTTTTGTACTTGCAAGTCCGATGCCTGACGTAGCACCGGTTATCAAAGCTATTTTACCCATAATAATATCTTTAATGAAACCTCATGCAAAATTAAGCATCTTTGGCGGCAATTAAAAGCGAGGGAATCTAAAGGAATTACATAATTCATATTTGGATTAAAGGATGTGCAGAGGTCTTATTTAAATTATATATTTGCAGTCCTTAAACAGCGGATGATGCAAAAAAAGGAGGAAGTTAGAATAATGTTTGACAGCATTGCCTGGAGGTATGATTTTTTGAATCATTTCCTGTCATTTGGCACTGATCTGCAGTGGAGGAGGAAAGCCATTAACGAGATAGCCATCAGGATCAGTCCGGAAAGAATCCTGGACATTGCCACGGGCACCTGCGACCTGGCCATTGAATCCTTACGTCTGAAACCGGAGAAGGTTACTGCCATAGATATTTCACAGAGGATGCTGGAGGAAGGAAGGAAGAAGTTATACAGAAAAAAGCTGAACGGACGGATTGAATTAATGATAGGTGACAGCGAGCAATTACCTTTCAATGATTCATCGTATGATGCGGTAATGGTATCATTTGGTATTCGAAATTTTGAAGATCGTGGGAAGGGTCTTTCTGAGATGTACAGAGTATTACGGGTGGGAGGGGTAGTCATGATACTTGAGTTTTCAATGCCCTTAAAATTTCCTTTTAAACAGATTTACGGTTTTTATTTTCATAAAATACTGCCATTTTTTGGGGCATTATTCTCAAAAGATAAAGCAGCCTATCATTATCTTCCTGATTCAGTGTCTGCATTCCCGGAGGGAGAAAATTTTTTAAAATTGATGGAAAGTAAAGGTTTCAGGGATTTAAAACAGAGGAGACTAAGCGGTGGTGTTGCAACTATATATACGGGATGCAGGTAATGCAATATATTAATCGATTATCAGTTATTAATAAGAGAAAATAAGAGCTTGAATCATTTCCGCAGAACATACCGTAGCATAATTTTTATTCTCCTGGTTTTTACTGCAGCAGGAGCCACTGCCCAGAAGAAGAAGCCACTGAACAGGTCATGGTATGATGAGAAACCTTTTCATTTTGGCTTCAGTATTGGGTTTAACTCCATGGATTTCAGGGTTGTACCCAACCAGGATGCCTACTCTGCTGATTCATTATACCCTGAGGTGGCCCAGCTCAGTCCCGGCATAAACATACAGATAGTTATGGATTACCATCCTGCTGAACACTGGGATTTACGTTTCCTCCCCGGGGTTTCCTTTGGTCAGCGCAGGCTTAATTATTACAGTTCAAAGGAAATTTATGACGACCAGCAGGTAGTGGAATCATCCTTCCTTGAATTTCCCTTATTGCTTAAATACAAGGGTAAGAGGTTGAACAATGTCAGGCCCTACCTTATTAGTGGATTGAATTTCAGGCATGACCTGGCAGGGAGGAAGGGATATGACGATGATAAAGAAGTCTATCTTCGTCTGCATCGCTCAGACCTCTACTATGAGTTTGGTGCAGGGCTTGATTTTTATTTACCCTATTTCAAGCTTGCTGTGGAGATAAAGATGGCCAACGGGCTGAGGAATGTTCTTGTGGGTGATGACCCGGCGCCCGGTTATCCTCAATATGTTAATGCCATAGATAAGCTCAGGTCACAGATCTGGGTGCTGGCTTTTCATTTCGAGTGAGCCTTTGTTTTTGGACTTTTAGTTCTTTGCCCCCCTTTTCGCCTGAATTCGTTGCATATTATCGCTGCTGACATTGCCACGTTAAGTGAATCGATACCCGGCAGAGCTTTCCGGTATGGGGGTATGGAAATTTTTTGAGTTACATAAGGCAGGAGTTCAGCTGTAATTCCCCTGGCTTCATTACCGAAGAGAAGTAATCCATGCTGTGTTTTGTTAATTTTATGAACTTGTTCGCCATCAAGTGTTGCGGCATATACAGGTAGCTTGGATTCAGATAGTTGAGAGAAAGTGACGGCCAGGTCAGTGTAGCTTACTTTAACATGTAAAAAGGCACCCATTGATGATTGTACTGTCTTCGGATTATATAGATCTACCGTACCCCTGCTGCAAAGTATGTGTTCAATTCCAAACCAGGCGGCAAGGCGAATGATGGTTCCGAGATTACCGGGATCCTGTACATCATCCAGGGCAATGCTCAGCTTTTCGGTAAGTGAAGCCAGGTCAGGCTGGTATCGTTCCATATTAGCAACTGCCAGTATCCCCTGTGGTGTTGTCAGCTGGCTGACTTTTGCGATTTCCTTTTCACTAACCGTAATTATTTCTTTAGCCCGGGATAGTAAGGTTTTGTCTTTTTTGGCTATCCATTCGCTGACTGCCAGTAAGAGTTTTACCTGCCTGCCGCTTGCGAGATATTCACTTACAAGTTTATCTCCCTCTATTACAAACAGGTTTTCCCTCTCACGGTATTTCTTTTGCCGTAATGAATTTATAAGTTTGATATTTGAGGAGCTAAGCATACTTGTATGAGGGTCTGATTTGGAAGAAAGTGTATTTTTATTTGATATATTTGCGATTAGTTTATACAAATGTTGAAATATTTTCCTTCATATAAAAACCTCTTTAGAATAAAACTATTGTGTTTATTAACTGTAGTTTTGATTTTCCATTCCTGTAATCCTACCAAATATGTTCCCCCTGACAAGACGCTACTTAACAGATCTGAAATAAATATAGACAATAACAGAGTCAAAAAATCAGATATAGAGCCATATATCAAGCAGGAGCCAAATAAGAAAATATTTGGTGCACGTTTTCATCTGGGCCTGTATAATCTGTCCGATATAGAGAAGACCAGGTGGCCTCATGCGTGGCTGAGAAGGATAGGTGAGGAGCCTGTAATATTTGATCCTTTTGCTGCAGGAAAATCATCTGGGCAGGTTGAGAATTATCTTTTCTCACGGGGTTATTTCAACGCGGAAGTCTCAACTGATATATTTACCAGCAAACAAAAGACTGATATATTATACGAGGTAAAGGCAAGGGAACCCTACAGGATCAGGAGGGTAATATATGAAATAGGGGATGAGAACATCAGGAGGTTATTCTTTATGGACACCATAAACTGTCTAATAAAGAACGGGGAGATTTACGATGTTGAAGTACTTAAGAAAGAAAGGGTCAGGCTTGAGCGCTTTATTAAGGACATGGGTTTCTACAGTTTCTCACGCGATCAAATTTATTTTGAAGTCGACAGCGCTATAGGTAACAGGCAGGTGGATATTTTTTACGAGGTGAGGAAGTTCCTGGTTTATAATGATGGTAATAATATAGTTGAGTCAAATCAAAGGAGGTACCGGATTAATAATGTATATGTCTATACCGGCTGGGATCCGAAGGCTGCCCTTGATGAGGGTAGTAATTATTTACTGAGGCAGGATACAACATTCCGTGATGGTTTTCATTTTATTTCAGACACCGAACGGCATTCGGTTAAACCTGAAGTAATAATACAGTCGCTCTATATTAAGCCGGGAGACTTATTTCAGGTTACCAATATGGAGCGTAGCCAGGATCACCTGAATTCATTACAGTCGTTCCGGCTGGTGAGTATACGTTACTCTGATCCGGGAAATGTTACTGACTGGCAGCATAATGAGCTGCCAATTAACTGCATAGTCAGGCTTACTCCTGTAACTTTACAGGAATTCAGGGTGGAACTCGAGGGTACAAATTCAGCCGGTAATCTTGGTGGTGCCGTGAACCTTGTCTACCAGCACAAGAATCTGTTCCGCGGTGCGGAAAGGTTGAATATTAAGCTCAAGGGAGCCTATGAGACCCTTTCAGAGAAGATATCAGGTTCAAGGAGTACCCAGGAATTTGGTTTCGAGACAAGTATTACCCTGCCGAGGTTCTTGCTGCCTTTCCTGGAGAAGGAGGAGTTTATTAAGAAATATAATCCAAAAACAGTCATTACTGCAGCATATAACTATCAGAAGATGCCGGTATATACACGCACTGTAGCCAATGCTTCATTTGGATATAACTGGCGTGGAAACCGGTTTACACAGCACTCGGTATATCCCCTTCAGCTAAACGTAGTGAACCTTCCCTTTATTGACCCTGCTTTTGAGATGAGTATAGACACAAGCTCTTACCTGGCTTACAGTTATAAAGATGTCTTTCTCCTGGGGGGTAACTATATTTATGTGTTTACGAATCAGAATATTAAAAAGGCAAGAGATTACTGGTTCATAAAGATGACCGGCGAACTGGCCGGTAACCTGATGGCACTTGGCTACCGGGCCGCCGGTGTAGAAGTTGAGGAAGGGGAGAATTATGAAATTTTCGGGCAGCCTTTTGCACAGTATGCCAGGGCTGATATGGATATCAGGTATAATCGTACTCTTAATGAGGTAAGTTCGGTGGTGTACAGGGGATTTTTGGGTGTAGGGATTCCATATGGCAATTCCAGGGCTGTTCCTTTCGAGAAACAGTATTTCAGTGGCGGGGCCAACAGCATAAGGGGATGGCATGTACGTTCCCTGGGTCCGGGTTCTTATACCCCTGTTGATTCTTCTTTTTTTAATATGACGGCTGACGTCAAGCTTGAATTCAATGCCGAATACAGGTTCAAATT
>JAVVEL010000029.1:0-30645 GCA_032260385.1 Bacteroidales bacterium
ATTGTGGTGAGTACCTTAATAAAAAAAAGACCCACTTTGCAGTGGGCCTTTGAGGTGATCCAGCTGGGTCTCGAACCGGGCCGAGCGTTAAAAAAATGTCCGGGGGACATTTTTAGCGAGGAGCCAGACTGCAGCGGTGGCGTGGAGAGACCCGGATAATTGTGGTGAGTACTTTCATATAAAAAAGACCCACTTTAGAGTGGGCCTTTAAGGTGATCCAGCTGGGTCTCGAACCCAGGACCCCATCCTTAAAAGGGATGTGCTCTACCAACTGAGCTACTGAATCTCCGTGTCCTTTTTTAAAAGGCGTTGCAAAAGTACTAAGTATTTTCCAAAACACCAAAGTCAACCACAAATTATCGAAGGATATGTATTGGTGCTTTTCCCGGGGCAATTCATTACCGGGAATTATCAATTTTCTGAAAAGGTTTTGCATATATGATCGGCCAAACCCGAACCTGCCTCGGCAAATATATTATAGGCTGAATCTACTCCTAATTTTCTCAGATCATTGATATCATCCTCATGCCTGGCTGTGGCTGCTATTTTCCCCCTATAATTAATGGCCTTGAGTTCCTTTATTGCAAAACGATTTGATTTATGATCATCCATACACAGCATTACCAGCTTAACCTGTTTCTTTTCTTTTTGCATCATGGTGACTCTTTCCCAGAACTCAATATCAGTGGCATCATCCTGTATGATATTCCTGCCGAGCTTTCGATGGTATTCTACAGTATCAGGGTTGTAATCAAGAGCCAGGACTTTTTGCCCGTATTCATTCTTAAGCTGGTCATAGGCAGCTTCACCGAGCAGGCCCATTCCAAATATCAGCACCTCTGCATCTCCTATGTCTATTGTTCTGTCGTATAATAACCTGCTTTTGGTCTCGAATTTCTTAAGGAAGGGTCTTATCCTGCTAAATATTCTGTGTGAGTAAGTATTCAGGGGAGATGAAATTACAAAACTTATAGAAAGTGCAATTGCAATAATGCCAAGCCATTCATTTGGCAGCCATCCGTTTCCATAGGCTACCGATGTCACTATTAGTCCGAACTCCGAATAGTTGGCAAGGCTCAGCGATGTGAAATACGAGGTCAGAGCTCTCAGTCCGAAACGGGTAAACACAAGAAAGTAGAGAATTACTTTAAAATTAATGGCAATGGCAATGCCTAATGAAATTATAAATATGTCAAGTGTAGGGGTCACTGAAAGTCCTATGGAAAGGAAAAAACCAATAAGGAAAAAATCCTTGAAATGCATTAGTAATTCTGACATTTCCTTTGATTTGGCATGCCCTGATACAAGTATACCCATTACCAGGGCGCCAAGATCGGGTTTTAGTCCCACCATCTTAAACAGCTCAGCTCCGGGAACCAGAGCGAGAAAAAAACCAAAAAGGATCAGGAGTTCCCCATGGCCTACTTTCCTGTATATATAGAATACAAGAGGTTTAAGTGCTAGAAGTATTACAGGGACAGCAAAAACCCACATGCTTGGAAGCTGATCGGATGTGGCAACAATGAATATAACTGCAAGCAGGTCCTGTATGATCAGCACGGCTATTGCTGTGGTGCCATGCAAGGATGTGCTTTCACCCCTGTCATCCAGTACCTTAACGGCAAAGACCGTACTCGAGAAACTCAGTGCAAATGCTACCAGTAATGCCTGTGGCAGTCCAAAGTTGCTGAAAAGACTGAAATTAACTGACCCGGCCAGCAGAAGTAGTCCTGCAAATAATGCAGTAATAACGAGCATATGAATAAGCGCACCTCCATATACTTCATGCCTGAGAAGATTCTTTATTTTCAGCTTCAGGCCAATGGTAAAAAGCAATAAGGTTACACCCAGGTCAGAAACTGTTTCGATAAACTCACCCGACTCGGCGCCAAAAAAATTAAGCACAAATCCGGCTATTAAATAACCTACCAGCGGTGGTAATCCAATCAGCCTTATCAGGAAACCAAATACGAATGCTATCGTTAACCAGACAGGATCCATAGTATTATGATCTAGTAATTATGTCCTTGCTCAGCAAGATTAAATCCTTCTCTCAATATTTTTCCCCTGATTTCCTTATTGAAAAGCACCGGGTTGGAGTGATTGAAATGAACAAAATGTATTTTATTTTTTGTCTCTTTATCTTCCCGGCTGAAAAGGTCAATTGTTTCCACTATAAAGGGATGGGGAATCTCATCCATATTTCGTCCCGGCAGCTCACCTGCGGAATAGAAGGTGCCATCGAGGAAAGAAATGTCAGATGATTTAACCAAGCTGATAATATCCTTATTCATTTTACCCCATTTATCAACATCTGGTATAAAAAGGTATGTTATGCCTCCGGCTTCTATTTTATAGCCTGCCGTTTCTGAGTATTCATTGCGGTGTGGCACCAGGAAGCTCTTAACGGTAATTTCTTCTGAAATGGCAAGTTCCGAGCCATCATTTATCTCAACCGGAATTATGTTCTCAAGCCTCACAAGCTGATCCCAGGGGCCGTTATTTTCAAGAAAATGTTTCATCCGTGGCATTGCATAAAGGGTAATGCCATATGTATTCATCACTTCACGCCCGAATTGCATCAGTCCGGTATAGTGACCTATGTGGGCATGACTAACAAATACAGCCCTCGGAAGGTAATTGTATTCTCCCGATGTAAGTTGTCTGAAAAGCTGTAATTGTTCCCTGATATCCGGAGTTGCTTCAAAAAGATACCAGTGGTGTGAAACAGGATCCACCAGGGCAAGAGAAACTGCGTTTCTCCTCATGGAGGGATTTTCCCAGGCCAGTTTGCAACATTCCTTTGTACAGCCCATATGAGGATAACCACCATCCTGTGCCACCCCGAGAACAATTATATAAGGCTGTTCCCTGGCAACCAGTGATGCCGGCACAAGCAGCAGGAGAATTAATGAAAACCTCAACAATACTTTCATCATCATATCCTCTATATTCTGAATGTAAAAATATGGAAAATAGATGAATATTTTTACTTTGTCCGCCATCCTTGGCCACAGTCTCAACCGCAGCCTGGTTGATTTATTCCTTCATATATGGGTACTTATATTCAGTGGCCGGAATAAAGGTTTCCTTAAGTGTCCTGGGATTAACCCATCTAACAAGATTAAAGGGACCTCCGGCCTTGTCGTTAGTGCCTGATGCTCGCGAACCACCAAAGGGCTGAAGTCCTACTATGGCACCTGTTGGCTTATCATTGATATAAAAATTACCTGCAGCATACCTCAGTTTATTACAGATCTGTATTGCTGCCAGCCTGTCCTGTGAGAAAACAGCACCTGTAAGACCGTAGGGTGAGGTAGTGTCACAGAGTTCAATTGCACGGTCAATATCCTTGTCATCATAAACGTAAACGGTGAGAACGGGACCGAAGATTTCTTCCTCCATGGTTTTGAAATGTGGATCGGTGGTCTCTATAATGGTAGGCCTGATAAAATATCCCTCTGATCTGTCATAAGTGCCTCCCGTTAATATTTTTGCATCATTGCTCTTCCTGGCGTAGTCGATATAGGAAGTAATCGATTCAAACGCCTTTTTATCTATCACGGCATTCATGAAGTTCGATGGATCTTTTACATCTCCAACAGTGATCTCTTCTGCCATGCTGATCATTAAATCCTTTGTTTCATCCCATATGGATGCCGGAACATACATCCTTGAGGCTGCTGAACATTTCTGTCCCTGGTATTCAAAGGCTCCCCTGATGGCTGCAACAGCCAGTTCCCTCTTTTGTGCCGAAGGATGGGCAAAAATAAAATCTTTGCCGCCGGTCTCTCCGACCAGCCTGGGATAGGACTTGTAGCTGTCAAGGTTTGCTGAAGCCTGGGCCCATAGAGTATTGAAAGTGCCGTTTGATCCTGTGAAGTGAACACCTGCCATATCATATGAATTCATTATCTGGCCACCGATTTCTGCTCCTGATCCGGGCAGGAAATTAATTACACCTGCCGGCAGGCCGGCTTCAATGAATATCTTCATCAGATAATAATTTGACAGCAGTGCAGTGGTTGCCGGTTTCCAGACGGTGGTATTTCCCATCATAACTGGTGCCATGTTAAGATTGGATGCAATGGAAGTAAAATTGAAAGGGCTTACAGCAAAAATGAACCCTTCCAGGGCTCTGAATTCCATTCTGTTAAGCTGGTTGAAAGTGGATTTGGGCTGGAATTCATATATTCTTCCTGCAAAAGAAACGTTGTATTTGAGGAAGTCAATTGTTTCACAAACTGCATCAATTTCTGACTGGTAAATGTTTTTGCTTTGCCCGAGCATAGTTGCTGCGTTTAAGGTGCTCCTGTACCTTGTGGAAATCAGTTCTGCAGCTTTAAGCAGGATTGATGCTCTTGTTGTCCAAGTAACATCAGACCATAAACGGCTGGCTGCCTGAGCCGCATCGATGGCCATCTGAATTTCCTTCTTACCTGCTTTATGGTAGCTTGCCAGTACGTGACCATGCCTGTGGGGCATTACTACACTGCCGGTATTGCCTGTCCGGATTTCCTTGCCTCCTATGATGAGGGGTATTTCTATCTCTGTCGACTCCATACTCTCAAGCTCCTTTTCAAGAAGTATTCTTTCATTGCTTCCTTTCAGGTATTCCAGTACCGGTTCATTCTCCGGAACCGGGAAATTATATAAGGCATTGTTCATGATTTATGTTTTTTAATTTAAACTACTTAAGGGTACATTATACACTTGGTATTATGTACCTGGTCATATCAGATCTCAATTTATTCTGTTTACAATATCATCCAGTCTTTTTCTTTCGCGGGGCTTAATTTCTGATTCCCTGAGTTTATCAGGCAGGATTGAAGGGTCTCCCTTCTTCCCAACAGCAATGAAAGATACAAGATCGTATATCTCACTGTCAATGCCGAATGTCTCGTAAGTCCTGTCCTGATCGAAGCCCCCCATCTGGTGAGCCTGGTAGCCAAGGTGATTTGCCTGAAGGCAGATCATCGTGTTAGCAGCTCCGGTATCATGCATGGCGTGCCTGTTTGGCCTGCCTTTATAATCAAAATGTTTTTTTGCAGTGCTGATTATCAGCATGGATGCATTTTTTGCCCATACCTGGTTTCCTGGTAAAAGGCAATCGATGAACTTGTTAAAGTTTTCGACATCTTCTCTGGGAGCGTAGTAATACTTCCATGGTTGTTCATTCATGCTGGAAGGAGCCCACCTTGCAGCTTCAAACAGGGATAAAACTTCCTCATTGCTGAGTGTATGATCAGTGAAAGCTCTCGGACTCCACCTGGTTTTTATCAGATTGGCTATTTCCATAGTAAAATTTAATTAAGTCTCCCAGGCTTGTCTTTATTCTCGAGGGTTCCTGAGAGAGGTATAGTAATAATTTCCATTCGATTGTTTTAATCAATACTACATTTATTTAACAAGAATATATTCGTTTTGTTCCTTCCTGTCTATTTTGTATTAATTGATTTATTAAATATTGTCGGACTGAATCCTTGCATGCATTTCATTAAGTTTTTGCAGGGCAGCTGATCCGTACCAGGGGTGAAGTTCCATTTTAAGAACGCCTGCCTTTATTGCAGGATCTGAACCTGTCAGCTTTTCTGCTTCTTCAATTGTACTAACGTTAAATATATATATTCCTCTTATGTCAGTGTCATCGAGAAAGGGGCCTGCAAGCAATAATATACCTTCCTGTGCCAGCCTGGTTATGTTATCCAGGTGTGCTCGTTGTAATCTTGCTGCTTCAGCACTGTCAGTTGAACTGCTGTCACCACGGAGCAGAAAAGCCATAATATACTGTTTCATGCCATATGGGTCAGCATTGAGCTCACGGGCAAGAACAGAATCGTATACTGCTTCATTAGCGTTACCTGTTCCCGTTTCCGGCTTATTGTCTGCAGACACACAGGCTTGCATAATTATAATGATAGAGAAAAGAAACCTTGGATTAATCATAGGTCTAAATTTTTTTGAAAAATATAAAAAAAATGAAAGAATATTGACCCCGAAACCAGATTAAGTGGTTGTGAGAAATATGCCGGGCAAACTGAACAGGTGGTACTGCCGGTATAACCGCAGCTCCTTTTTATTTTCTGTTCATTGGAAGTAAACTATTCATGCAGTTCAATTGTTTAATATTATATTTTACATTTAAGACAAAATATTCTGATTATGCCGGAGTATTCAATAAAGGATTTAGAGAAGTTATCAAACATTAAAGCCCATACCATAAGAATATGGGAAAAGAGGTATGGTATTATCAAGCCGGATCGCACTGCTACCAACAGGAGAAGGTATACCGACCATGACCTTCGGAAACTGATTAACATTTCCATTTTAAATCGCAAGGGGTATAAAATTTCGAACATCGCTGCGTTGACTTTAGATGAGATGGAAGAAAAAGTCAGTAATATTTCCCGGGATATTAATCAGAGTGATGTGCAGATTGAGTCACTTGTAATGGCAATGATCAATCTTGATGAAAGAGCTTTCAGTGATCTTGTCAATCGCTCAATCCTTGAAAGGGGTCTTGAGGATACATTCACAGGTATTATTTTCCCCTTCCTTGAAAGGGTAGGGGTCTTATGGCTTACAGGCTCCATAACGCCGGCGCAGGAACATTTTGTTTCCAATCTGGTGCGTCAGAAGTTGTTTGCCAATATTGATTCACAAATGACCACCAGAATTCCAGACAGGAAGAAGGTGCTTTTATTCCTGCCTGAAAATGAATTACACGAAATAGGTCTTCTGTTTTATACTTATATAACGAGAAAGTCAGGGCATGATGTTTTATATCTTGGCCCCCAGACACCACTTGATTCTGTCCGGAAGCTTATTAAGACGTGGAAGGCAGACATACTGGTAACGGCATCCTCATCAGGATTTTCAGGTATAAGCAACGATGAATACATCTTAACTCTTTCCGGTGCTTTCAGGGATCAGCTTATTATTGTAAGTGGTGATCTTGCACGGAATACAAAAGTAAAACTGCCCCGGAACGTTCGTACTGTAGATACACCAGGGGAATATTTAAATTTGTTAATTAAATAGTTATTACTCTGCTCCTTAAAAGTTAATTTCAAGGGCAAGCTCATAGATTCTTGTATAAATTCCCATATTTTCATTCTGGTCAAAGTTCAGCAAAACTTTATTTCTCAGGAAGCGGTAAGTTAGTCCGGCAATGAAAGTGTTCTGTATCTGTTCGGCATCCTGGTATGAAATAAACTTATCATACCTGGAAAACAAAGCAAGGGATGTCCCCGGTATCATTATCTCTGCAAAGCCTGAGTAGCCCCTGTTCCGGTATGATAATCCTTCAGCATCAATATAGTTATCGCCATGCCCTCCTGTACCCTGGTAATATTGTAACATTAATTTATGTTTTTCACTTATCGAGGAGAGGTGAAAAATATTTAACCTGTACTTTGCATTATTCAGGGCAGTATTTGAATTACCATAGGAGAATGAATAAGATAACTGAACCCCGGGTATTTTATCCGGCATAGGCCTGATACTCAGTCTGCCTTCAATGATTTTATTGTTATTTACCTCCAGGGCATGGTAGCCTCCCCCATTATAAATTCCAAAGCTGAAACTGCCATACCTGCCAGGGAAATAAGAGCTTACCCTATCTCTGTACTCCTGGTCTATTTCACCACCCAGCAGGCCTGAATAAGTGACTCCAAAATCCGCCGAACTGATAAGATCATATCGATCAGTATACATTTTCCCCTGGACCCGGTAACCTGTAATTTTCTGTTCATAGTCGAGCCAGGGCCTGTGAACCAGTCCAAATTCCAGGTAAGTATCCTTCAAAAAATCAGTATTTATCAGATTAACTTTTAACAGGAGGTACTTGAGTCTCATCTCCACATTTCCCATATCACTTCCTTCAGTATCCGTGGTTATATCCTGGGTGTATCTTACGGAGAAGACATCATTAATTTTGGTTCTGATCGTAAAATAACCCCTCTTCAGATAAAAAGTGCTTATTTCTGTATAATCGTTGTATCCGAATCCAAGGAACCATTCTCCTGATATAGTGGTATTTTGCAAAAATGCTAACCCTTCTTTGCTATCCTGTGAATATCCTGTAACCAAGGTTAAAAACACGGCGGCAATCAATACTGGAAATTTTTTCATAATACGTTTTTTAAAAAAGAGCTTTCTCAAGATTTATCAGCTTATTTGAAAAAGAAGTCAAATGAAAAGATATATAGTGCGTTAAGCGCGCCTTCTCCAATCAGTACACCGCTTACACATTTGAAATAAGATATACGCAGTGAACTACCGACATAGATAATCAGATCTGTTGGTACTACGGGGAAGAAACTCCATCCGATTATTATGGGGAGCTCTTTATTGCTGAGTGCCTTCCTGGTTTTTTCAATCTGTTTCGGATATTTAAGCTCTATCCATTTATCCAGTCCGAGATAGCGTGTAAAATAGTATACAATAGCTGTTGAGCTTACTATGCCAATCATGTTTATGATAAATGTTTCAGGTGCCGGAAAAAGCAGGAGTCCGGCCATTGCAAAGGGTGTTGATGGAATGAAGGTGAGCCCGATAAGTGTAAGTATTAAAAGATATACGGTGATTACCAGGAACTTATGATCATCAACAAATCTTTTCAGGAAGCTTATATCAAACCAGTCTTTATTAATAAAATACAGAGCCAATAAGATAGCAATAATCGCCAGCCATATGTAAAAGGTTTTTTTACGGATTCTTCTTTTTTCCTCCATAGGAAATTTTTCAATACTCCTGATCAATTTTCAAAACGACAGTAAAAATAAATAAATGCGTTTGATTTAAAGATTTCGTCAGTAAAAATCAGGTTGAAAAAGAAGAATATTTTTTGAACAAATCACAGTCAAAGTATGTTTTTCATAAAAGACCAAAAAGATGGCAAGATATTTATATGTAATATTATTCCTTGTAATGTCTGTTTCATTATATGGCCAGGATATTAAGATTATTGATTTTGAGCATTTGAAACAGGAGTTTAATAAAAAATCAGATACTGTTTATGTATACAATTTCTGGGCAACATGGTGTAAGCCATGTACAGAAGAAATGCCTGATCTCCTGAAAGTGGAAAAAGAGTTCCGGAATGAAAAAATTAAACTTATTCTGGTAAGCCTTGATATACCTTCTCAGAAGGATACCCGCCTGGCGAATTTCATAAAGGATTATAGTATAAACTCTGAGGTCTTACTGCTAGATGAGCCTGATGCCAATAAATGGATACCACTTGTTGATGAATCATGGACAGGGAGTATACCCGCAACCCTTATCCATGCTCCCGCCAGGGGCTATCGAAAGTTTCACGAGGGAATGATAACATATTCTGAACTGAAATCACATATACAATCTTTGATTCAACAATAAAATAGTAAACACTAAAAATTTTATGATATGAAAAGCATGTTAGCCATAGTATTCTCAGTTATTCTGAGTACTACCCTGATGTCGCAGGGTTATGTGGTAGGCGACTATGCCACCGATTTTAAATTGCGTAATATCGATGGTGAATATGTAGCTCTGAAAGACTCCCGGGATGCAAAGGGTTTTATAGTAATATTTACCACCAATCATTGTCCCTATGCCATTGCATGGGAAGACAGGATAATTGCACTGGATAAGATGTTTAAAACAAAAGGTTACCCGGTGATAGCAATTAATCCTAATTCTGCAGAAGCCTACCCTGAAGATTCATATGAAAAGATGATAGAAAGAGCTGAAGAAAAGGGTTTTACCTTTCCTTACCTTCATGATGAGAAGCAGGAGATATATAAGAAATATGGTGCCACCAAGACACCCCATGTATATATTCTTCAAAAAGAAGCTGACAAATACAGGGTAGCTTACATTGGTGCCATAGATAATAATTACCGGGATGCTGAACAGGCTGATGAACACTACGTACAGGATGCCGTTAATAACCTACTTGCAGGAAACAATCCCGATCCTGATTTCACACGTGCAATAGGATGCGGCATAAAGTAATGTTTAGGCTAAGTTCAGGTAGTACCTGTAAGTTTCAATGGCTCTTTTCCTGGCAAAAGAATGATCAATAATAGGAGGAGGGTAGTCCCCTGTATTGAGTTCAGGAATCCATTCCAGGATATATTTATTATCCCTGTCAAATTTCTTTGCCTGTTCATAAGGATTGAACACCCTGAAGTAGGGTGCTGCATCGCAACCTGTGCCTGCAGCCCACTGCCAGTTGCCATTATTTGATGAGAGCTCGTAGTCCAGTAGTTTTTCTGAAAAGTACCTTTCGCCCCATCGCCAGTCAATAAGAAGATGTTTGCACAGGAAGCTGGCCGTAACCATCCTTATCCGGTTGTGCATGAATCCTGTAGCGTTTAATTGCCGCATCCCTGCATCAACAAGTGGATATCCTGTTTCTCCCTTACACCATTTATCATATTTTTCTTCGTCATTCAGCCATTTTATCCCGTCATATTTAGGTTTGAAGCTATTTTCAACCACATGGGGGAAGTGAAAAAGGATTTGCATAAAGAATTCTCTCCATATCAGTTCATTTAGGTAGGTAATATTTACCATAATGGCTGTTTTGGCCAGTTCCCTTATGCTGATGGTCCCAAACCTGAGATGCGGACCG
Source organism: Bacteroidales bacterium (assembly GCA_032260385.1). Taxonomy (GTDB): domain Bacteria; phylum Bacteroidota; class Bacteroidia; order Bacteroidales; family VadinHA17; genus UBA9300. The sequence continues at coordinate 10,622 of JAVVEL010000029.1, forward strand.
GCATAGGTGCTTGCATCCATATAAGGATAATCGCGGTACTTATCATAGGATTTGATCTTTTCACTTCTGAAATCCACAATTTTTTTGTCTGACCTTTTTAATCCCGTTGAATTGAGTCCCGGGAAATCAATGTATATTTCTGCCAGGTTCTTCAGGTAGTCTTCCGACCTTTTTTCTGACGGCATCCCGCTTGTTTCAACCCTTCTGAGCCATCTCCGGGCATATGGGGTGAATACCGTATATGGTGATGAATCATCCTTTATGACTTCGTCTTTCTCAAATATCACATGGTCTTTGTAAGAGCATACTTCAATACCTTTTCCCCTCAGGATATTTTTTACCTTACCGTCACGTAATTGAGCATAGGGTTCATAATCGTTATTCCAGAACACTGATTTTACCTTAGCCGATTCGGCAATATTTTTCCAGATCTGTATACAGTCGCCTTTCAAAACCATAACAGAACTCTTATAGCCTGACACGGCAATGTGTATTTGTTCCAGCTTATCGTAAATAAAAGAAACCCTTGCATCCTTTACCGGGAGCTTCTTAAGTATCTCATCATCAAAAATGAATAAGAGGATTACAGGTCGGCCTGATTTCAAGGCATGGTAAAGGCCTGTGTTGTCATTCAAACGGAGATCTCTTCTGAACCAGAAAATGCTGACATCTGACTGTTTTATCCGGGACATTATAACGGAAATATCCCCGGAAATTCTTTTAGAATCTGTCATCAGCTTCTTTTTTTCCATCCAGGTTAATTCTATCCTCAAGCCATCCGATGCGAAATTTTTCGCCATAATCAAATTCAGGGATAAAAGGTTTAATATCAAGCAGGGGCGTATTGTCAAGCATGTCGGCCCCGGAAAAAAAGATCATGTTATTCTTGATCTGTTGAACCTTTACGATAGAAAGACCGATGTGATTTGGTCGTTTAGGAGCCCTGGTGGCGAATACACCTCGTGTTTCCTTATCCAGGCAGGGTTGAACATGTAGATTAAAGTCACCCCTCTTATGCCTGTCGAAAACATATATGAGTATGATATGAGAGAATCCTTCCAGGTCTTTCAGTCCCGGAATATATTCCAGCAGTATTTCTGCTTTGCCTGTATAATCAGGGGCATAGGATGCTTGTATGGGGGTCCCTTTCAATTCCCTGTTCTGTGTCCTGATAAATCCCACAGCTTTAAATTCAAATTTCATCATGGCCTGATTTTTTTCAAAGGTAACACAAATGTCTTTTATTGGATCATTGAATTCGTGCCACACTGGAACAGAAAAAATAAGCAGATTGATAAATTTTACTTAATTTCAAGCCTTACAACAGATCATAATGAACAGGCAGGACAAAATATTTCTTCTGGTGTACTATAACAGGCAGATAGATGATATATGTTCTTCCATGAAGGTCATCCCCGGAAGTTACAGTCTGAGAGACATACACAAACTGAGGGTAAGGATAAAAAGGATTAAAGCTGTTTTCCGTTTGCTGGAGTACATTTACCCCTCAGATTTTAAGGCTAAAGAACATTACCATATTTTCAAACCTGTTTTTAAGAGTGCCGGACAGATAAGGGAGGGTCAGATTAATCTGGCTTTATTAAGGGAAGCACCCTGTGCAGGGGAATTACGTAAATCATATTCAAGGCATATTGCCCGTCTGAGATCAGGATGGGAGCAGGACCTTGATAGACTTATCCATGCATTTGATTATGAAAAGCTGGATGATTGCAATGAAGAAGTCAGGAACCTGCTTTCACAAAATACCGGATCAGAGCTGGTCAATTTTATTACAGGCTTTATTAAATCAGAAACAGAAAGAGTCCGGAACATACTGGATAGCGGGGAAGAAGTAAAGTATATTCACAGGGTCCGTATTGTACTGAAAAATATCAAACCTTTGCTTGGGCTGGTATGGAGACGGAAGGATAATGTGTTCACCAAAAAGCACTATGAGTGTCTCAATGCTACTGAAACCTGTATCGGAGGCTGGCATGACCGCGCCATACTCTTGCAATCGCTTGCCTTATTCCTGGAAGAAGGTGACCTGCTAAGTGAGAGGTTGAATGAAGAATATCTTGTTTTACAGGAAGAAGTCCTGGTTTTTAATGATGAAGCAATTAATAAAATACTCAAAAGTGTGGCCGGAACCCTTGACTTATTCAGCACATAACAAATCAGGAATTATCAAGGGTAAAGGAGTACTTTGCCTGACGACATATTGTTCCGGTAATAATCCAGGGCTTCATTAACTTTCTCCAGGGGATATCTGGCTGACACCCTTATGTTGTTTTGGCCTGAGATAAGTTTTTTAGCTTTTCCTGTAGCTCTAAGCTTATGAATTATCGATTTCCCTGAAATATAGTTTGCCAGGTAAAAGCCCCTTATTTTTTTGTCCTGCTGCAGGAGTAAACGTGGATCAACACTTATATTCTGTTCGGATAGCTTTGCATATGTAATTACCGTGCTTCCGGGAGGTGATGCTTTCAGCATAATTTCTGCCTGTTTACCTCCCACAGCATCAAAGAATAATCTTGCCCCGAGCATGTCTGAGTACCTGGCAAGTTCATTCTCAAAATCCGGTGCACTGCTGTTAAGTACATAAGAGGCACCAAGTTCTTTCAGGTTCCTGCGTTGGGCTTCCCTTGACACAATATTAATCAGGTCTATATTATTTTCCCTGCATAAGCTGATCAGCATTTTTCCGAGTGAGCTGGCTCCAGCGTTATTAACCAGGGCAGTGATTTTTTCTTTTTGGGCAATTTCGATAAAGGCTACTGCAGTAAGTGGATTAACAAGAAGCATTGAGCCCTGTTCATCATCAATATGCTTGTCAAGGGTTATTGTCCTGAGGGCTGAAGTAACCATGTACTCTGCCCATGTTCCATTGCTTTGTCCTGATGCTGTACATGCCACCCTTTTACCTTCCCGTGACCTGGCTATAATACCCTTACCACTTTTGACGACCAGACCGCTGCCTTCCATTCCGGGTACCAGGGGATAGAGTGGACTTCCTGCGTAAGTGCCCTTGAGAAGACTGAGGTCAGAGGGATTGACAGGTGCGAAGCTCATTTTTACCAGTACTTCGCCCTCAGACGGTTCAGGTATGGGGATGTCTTTGATATACAGCAGATCACCGGGCTTTTCCTGTATTACCGCTTTCATATCATATCCAGTTCTTCTGGGGCAGTTCAAGTTGTGTGGCGGCTATCCTGAACCAGATACGTGTAACCCTGTTATTCTCTATTGTCAGCACCTTATACTCTATGCTGCAGTACATGTTATCAAGGCGGTAGCTTTTCCCTATTTTAATTCCTATTTCAATGGGGTCAGTCAGGGGAATAAATTCAGTAATAAACATCTTAAGATCCTTTGATTCTCCGGTAAACCATAAGGTGCCTTTTTCAGGGCTGAAATCCACTTTGATCTTCAGCCCGTTAATAAGGTCTACTGTCGTTACGCCTGTCTTCAGGGCTTGAGAGTGACTGGCCTGCCTGGTCTGGGAAAAGGCATCGCCAATAAAGAAAGTCACAACTGCCATAATCAGAATAATTTTTTTCATAACCGGGAATATTTTTACAATACAACTTTACTATAGCTAAAGTATCTTCTTCGATACAAATTTACTAATACTTTACTTATTACAGCCAGCCTGCACAAAATAAGCCAGGCAACCATTATTATGCTGATTGCCTGGCTAATAAATCTTAATTCTTTAAGCCTGATATTTTATCAGGATTCATTTACTGTAATACGCCTCCCTGTTAATTTCGGCGTCCCCGGGAGTTATTATCTTCTTTTGGCCTGGCTTTCTTAACTACTATCTGACGACCGTCAAATTCAGTGTCATTAAGTGAATTAATAGCTTCGAGGGCCTCATCATCATTAGGCATCTCAACAAAGCCATAACCCTTTGATCTTCCTTCGTATTTATCGAAGATAATCTTGGCAGTTGCTACCTCACCAAATTTCTGAAATAGCTGTTCTAATTGTTCTTCCGTTGTCTGGTACGAAAGCTTTGCAACAAAAATATTCATTTGAAATAAAAAAATTACTGAGAGCCCTCTGCCTGGTGACTTGATTAAGCCTTTAAAGAAGTCATGGAACACAAGTCCCTCATGATTAAACAATATGCAAATATAATTGAAATTTAGTTATTCTATAACCATTTCTTCTTTTTAAAGAATAATATGAGCGAAATACCTATTATAATTGTTAATAACCAGAAGAAAAAATATCCTGATTTAAGTTCCAGTTCCGGAATATACCTGAAGTTCATCCCGTATACTCCTGCAATGAATGTGAGAGGGATAAATATAGAAGCAAAAATTGTCAGCACTTTCATGACCTGGTTCATTTTATTGTTAACCAGGCTGTTATGAGTGTTGAGCTGGTCTGACGCCAGATTGCTGTACAGTTCTATCGATTCAGTTGCATGAATAATGGATTCTTTTATATCAGTCATATGATTGAGGGTATCAGGGCTGAAGAATGAATTTTCGTTCCTAAGAAGGTTCATGATCCCTTCTTTTACCGGTCTTATATTTTTTCTCAGATACGATAGCTCAATTTTATAACGGTAGATATCCTCAGCTAAATCGTTATTGCCATCTGAGAATATTTGTGCTTCAAGGTCTTCAATTTGTCTTCCCAGGGTTTCTGTTATCGAAAGGTAATTATCTGAAATAATATCCATCAGCGCATAGGCCAGGTAGTCATTATTATTCAGCCTTACACGCCCTGTGTGGTTTCTTATTCTTTCCCGTACAGGGTTGAAAACATCACCTTTGCGTTCCTGGAGGCTTAAGACAAAATTTTTACCAAGTATTAGTGTTATTTGCTCGGCGCTTATTTTGTTACTTGAGGGGTCATAATCAAGCATTTTAAGGATAAAAGCATCATAGATTTCTCCGGCCACGTATTTTGGCATCTGGTCAGTGTTAAGGATATCTTCAAGGAGCAGGTTATCGATGCCGAAGATTTTTCCTATATCCTGTATCATTTCCATTTCGTGAATACCATAGATATTAATCCACGAAACAGAATCTGTTTTGAGGAAGGGCTCACATTCTTTAATTGATTCAAGCTCTGATTCATTTATATGATCAGGGCTGTAGTCCATTAAAGTGATCTGTGGTTTTTCCATTTTTTGCCGTCCTATCAGTATCAGTGAGCCTGGGGCCTGCCCGGCGGCCGGGGAACGGTCTTTAATAAATCGTGCCATGATTACTTATTATATATGTTTTTATATGCAATTTCTCTCAGTACATTGAAGAGGAAAACTATATCTTCTTTGGTCCTACGGTGATTTGTAAGATTAATCCTTAGAGATACTTTTCCCCTGATCCGGGTTCCGGCAAAGAAAATCCTGCCATCCTTTTCAATTCCTTTCAGTATTTGTTCATTTATCCTGTCCAGCATATTTTCGTTAGCTGCAAATTCACCCTTCCTGCCTGTATACCTGAAGCATACGATAGAGAGGGGTATCGGGGCCATCAATTCGAAATCGCCGGCTTTTTCAATCAGCTCCCCGGCATATCGTGCAAGTTTACAATCATTTTCAATAGCTCGTTTAAGTTTGTCTGCCCCATAGGTTTTGAAGGTCATCCATACTTTCAGGGCTTTAAAATCTTTTGTGAGCTGGAGGTTGTAATTCATCAGGTCATCGCGCTCATCCTCCCTGCCGGTGTCACGCAGATAATCAGGGACAAGACTGAAGGTGTCCCTGAGCAGCTTTTTATTTTTAACAATAACGCATGATGCTTCAAAGGGGACAAAGAACCATTTATGAGGGTTTACCAGCAATGAATCGGCCATTTCAAATCCTTCGAACATATCCTTGCACATTTTTGTTCCTGCCGCCGGCAGTCCGTAAGCTCCGTCAACCATATACCACATATTGTACTTCCCTGCAATGTCACCCAGTTCCTTCAGAGGGTCCACTGCACCGTTATTCGTGGTTCCTGCGATACCTATTATGCATGCGGGCATAAGCCCGGACTTTTTATCCTTGCGTATTGTCTCCTCCAGAATTTGAGTATTGATACGCATGTCCTCATCTACCTGGATTTTCCTCAGGTAATTCTTACCAAGACCAAGCATGTCCATTGCCTTGTCAATACTTGAATGACCCTCTTCAGATACATAAACAGTTATGCGTGTTCCGCCGTACAAACCCTCATTGGATATATCACCGGGGCACATTGTTTTGCGCATGACGGCAAGATTAAGAAAATTGGCTACGGATCCTCCGCTTACCAGTACTCCACCGGCATCTTCCGGATAGCCAATGAACTGGCATATCCATTTTATGACTATCTTCTCAATCTCTGAATTGGCCGGGGCGCTGTGCCATTTAAGATTATTCTGATTGAGACTGGCCCTTAGCAGCTCAGCCACTATGGATGCATGGTTGCCACCCCCGGTTATATAGCCGTAGTAATTGGGGCTGGGATTGAAATTGGATGTTCTGAAAACATCCTTCCTGATAATTTCGAGCAGATGCTCAGGGTCTCCGTGTTCAACAGGCATTTCTTCATCGAAAATGCTGCGTATCTCCCCCGGCGAATAATTACTGTAGATCTTGTTGTTCCTGAGACCTGTAGCGTACCATTCCTCAATAATGCCGGCTGACTTTATTATTAATTTTTTCAGTAATTCAGGTGAGAAATCAAGTGAACTGTCGTGTTCCATTTTGCTTTTTGTATGTGTAAAAGAATATTTCTTGCTTTCAGTCCTGGTTTTATTCCTACAGGACGCTAATCCTGCCCTTTCCCTTGCCGCCAAATTCACCTATAATGGCTGCACCTTTTATTCCGCTGTCTGACAGGCGCTTCAGGTATAACGGCGCATCCTTACTGTTAATGGCAATAAGCAGTCCTCCCGAAGTTTGTGCGTCACACAAAAGAAGCTGCATTGACCTGCTCTGTTCTTTGAAGAGAACGTCCTTACTTACATATTCCAGGTTATTATATGTACCCCCGGGAATGACACCTGCTGCAGCCAGGTTAAGAGCCTGATCAATAAGAGCTACCTTATCAGCGTGAATATTTACGTCACATTGCGAAGCCATACTCATTTCCCTAAGGTGCCCCATTAGTCCAAATCCCGTCACGTCGGTACAGGCATGAATGTCATATTCCCGCATCAGTTCAGATGGTATTTTATTAAGGCCCGCCATGATACTGATTAATAATTGCTCCACTTCACTGCTGATAAGTCCTCTTTTAAGGGCGGTGGTAAGCACACCTGTGCCAATAGGTTTTGTAAGGATCAGTGCGTCGCCGGGCCGGGCTCCTTTGTTCTTTATTATTTTATCAGGGTGTACTATACCTGTGACAACAAGGCCATATTTAGGTTCAGAATCCTCTATGGTATGTCCTCCAAGTATCCCGATACCTGCCTCCCGGGCTTTATCACTTGCTCCTGCCAGTATCTGCTCAAGGACATACAGTGGCAGTGTATCTTCGGGGAAGGCCGCTATGTTAAGTGCATACAGGGGTTTTGCTCCCATGGCATAGATATCACTAAGGGCGTTGGCAGCAGCTATTGCCCCGAACGAGTAGGGGTCGTCCACCACCGGTGTAAAGAAATCCAGGGTCTGCACAATGGCCTGATCATCATTTATTCTATATACACTTGCATCATCCGATGTTTCAGTACCCACAAGCACACTGGGATCATCAAAAACAGGGATGGAAGCCAGGACTTTTTCGAGGTTCTGTGCTTGTATCTTACAGGCGCAACCCAGCCCGTGAGTGTAATGGGTTAATTTGATCAGGCCGGTGTTTTCGACTCCTTTTTTCTCTGACCTGCTTTTCTCAGGCATAAGTGCTGAAACAATAGCTAATATCTCTTCAGAGGCTATTTTTATGTCATCCATGGTCGTTTCCCTTCCAGTGGAGAATCTGATTGTTCCCATAGCAGCTTCAAGAGGTACCTTCATTGCCTTAAGTACCTCAGACACATCAATGCTCTCCGAATGACATGCCGCCCCGGCTGATGCTGCTACGTTCTCCAGCCTTGAGATAAGTGTATTTGCCTCCACTCCGGGAAATGAAATACTCAGCGTATTGGGAAGGCGCCTGTCGGGATGGCCGTTTAACCTGATTCCGGGAAGAGCTTCCTTCAGCAGGCTGTATAAATAATCCCTGGTTTTTTTGTAATGCTCATGATATTCATCAAGCTTATTCATTGCAAGTTCACAGGCTTTACCCAGACCTGCTATTTCCAGTACATTCTCTGTACCGGCTCTTAAATTTTGTTCATGGTCGGCACCATGTATCAGTTTCTCCAGTTCTACTCCGCTTCGTATATATAATGCCCCAATACCTTTAGGTGCATATATTTTATGTCCTGCAATGCTCATAAGGTCGACACCCAGCTTCCTGACATCTGTTTTTATTTTTGCCACTGATTGAGCAGCATCGGTATGAAGATATATACTTTTTGCCCTGGCAATGGCGGCGATCTCTTCTATCGGCTGTATGGTGCCCACTTCGTTATTTGCATGCATTATTGATATTAGAATGGTAGTATCCTTTATTGCATCCTCAAGCGATTGGGGATCAACCAGCCCATATTCATCCACGGGAAGGTAGCTTATTTCAAAGCCTGCTTTTTCAAGATACCTGCAGACCTCGTGAACAGCCGGGTGTTCAATGGATGAAGTAATAATATGATTGCCTCTGTTGCGGTGTCTGAAGGCTATACCCTTAATTGCATAATTGTTTGACTCGGTACCTCCGCTGGTGAAAATGATTTCCGATGGCTCACAATTGATTAGTCCGGCTACACGGCTCCTTGCATTTTCTATTGCAGTTTTGGTCTTTACCCCAAAAGAATGAAGGCTTGAAGGATTGCCGAAATATTCCGAGATATAGGGCATCATTTCTTCTGCCACTTCAGGAGCCACAGGTGTAGTAGCATTATAGTCCAGGTAAATAGCTTTCATCTTCTTAATTTACACTCACAAATTACTTTAATAATATTCTAAATACAAAGATATCAGTTGCATCTTTTGTATTCCGTCTTCAATGTACTGTTTGCACTACAGTGTTAATTCTCCCAATACAAGAATCATTAATTCATATGTTTTTTTTTATATCCCGGGTGATGTTTTCTCTGACGGACCGGCCTCCGGATATTATTTTTCTTATTCTCACAGAAGTTGCCTTAATTATCTGTATAATGTTATTGGCCCTATTAATCCCATGGAAACCAATAGCTGATTCTTCCTGTCAAGATTGGTCCAGTACTGTGCACTGGGATTGTCTGTTAAAGATTTCATATAATTACCCATAAGGGTAACAACCCTGATTTCCAGGTCGTTATCACCGCTCCTTACAAGGTCCCCGACTTCATAGATATGATTGCCATACCACCTCAGACCTGCAGGCCTGCCATTAATGTAAACTTCAGAAATATTATATACACTTCCAAGGTTCATATAGACAGGTAAAGGATCATTTAAGACCATTCTTTTCCTGTAAATAACCGTACCTGAAAAATTAGTATGTTCAGGTATATCCATGAGATCCTGCAGGCTCTTAAGTATGACCGGTTCTTTATCTTCCTTACGGCAATGAAGAAATTCAAGATCCCACGCACCCTGTACACTGATGCTTTCACTGCCCTGAGCAGGTAGCTCATGCCATTTTTTTCCCTTTCTGTCTCTGTCAAAAAGGATTATTCTTGATTCAGCGGGTCCCAGTCTTAAATTATATCTTCCATCTTTCTCCGCTTCAATCCTGTACCGTTCTCCACTCTCAGGGTCCCATATCCATGCATACCTGTTTTCAGTAATATCTTCTGAAAATTTTACTCTTGTATCCTGCCTTTTTTTTATACTTGAATTTGAGAAAAAGATTATTTCCCTGCCATCATCATCCCGGTAGCGTATCTGCATCAGGAAAGGATCGGTTTTCTCAATCTCCATATAATGAGGGATCAGCTTTTCTTTCACCAACCTGCCCATCCATTCGAGGTATGTTTTCCTGTCAGGCTCAGGGATGAGGATAAAGCTATCCCCGTAGGCCATGAGCCTGGACATAAGATCCTTCACTTCTATGTCATTATTCCTGTAATTGCTATAGCCCGGTGATTTTTCAGGGATTTTTCCTATACATATTACTTTACCTCCGTCTGAAACAAATTCTAAGATTCTGGTCAGTGTACCGGGGTTGACAGCTGATACTCCCGGGAGTATCAGCAAGCCGTATTTTTTTGGGCCGTAGCATAAACAGCCATTTTTAACATCTGACTCATTGATTATGATCTCGGTGATGTAATCAGCCGCACCGCCATTCTTGTTGATTGCCTCCCATATCAGCGAGGTATACGGGACGTTCAGCCTTTCAGGGAAGGGGTCTGTCTGCACTCCCAGCTCACCCCACAGGTCATAATTGGCAGGCATTATGGCTATGTTGGAATACATGTCGGCATTTTGCAATAGTGCAGATATTCTTGCTTTATATGCATTCAGATATTTAAGGTAAGGCCACCAGTTATTATTCTCATTGTAGTAGGAGCCATACTGTATCCATCCCGGGTAGGGTGCTTCGGGTGGTGAATAATTAAAGCCGTGCCATATGGAATGTGTTATGCCCGACATTATACTCTGGTCTGAACCGATTTTAAGCAGTTCAAGGGAAGTATTGAAGACCTTATAGGTGTTGGTCATCTCCTCGCAGCTCACCATCCTTTTACCTTCAAGGTGGGCTGCAGATGATACATACTTGTTTATCATTGTATACGCCCTTCCACGGCGGTAATCATCATCGGGCATCTCTTCTCCCACTGTATGCTTTAACCAGTTGGTAGTCCATGATTCACCTTCAGGGATATCATAGCCAAGGCTGCTCTCAAGGGGAAAGAAACCACGGCCGTATGATTGGGCCCGGGACATGACCTTGTTATCCCTGCACCATTCGAGATATGTCCTGTTAAAGCGTTCATGGAGCAGCTCTGCCTTGGTAAGTTCAAAGTCAAAGCGGACACGTCTCACCTCTTCATCGAATTCATCTGTCTTGGTAGCCCCGTAATTGAAATCGACAACGCCGCCAAGCCGTCCAACCCTGAACATGATGTAGGGCAACCAGGGCACTATATCATAGCCTCTCTTTTCCCTGAAGGCTCCGGGAAAGTCATCTGTCCAGTTGCATCCCTCCAGTTCCATGGAATCGGTGAAAAATGCCCGCAGGTACTTTGAAAGAGGCCCCGTTTGTTCCTGGATGGTATCTGACATATGATCGAGATACTTCCTTACGGCTTTCCTGTCCATATGGTTAAGGATAGGGCCGGCTGCTCCGGGTGCACCATTAATCACAGAGGCAAAGGAGTTGACACGAACCAGGGCATAGAGGTAATGCCTGCCTTCCGGTATCTTAAAGCTTATTACCTCATCCATTATCTTATCATCCAAATCTATTGCCTCATCCGGCTTGTTCACAGGGTCGGGGACAAGCTTCAGCGAAATAAGATCAAAGGTGCGTCCGGGGTAGGGGACGCTTACGCCCGGATCAGCTCCCTTGAATATGGTGAAGCGGGAAATCTCATGAGCTCCCGGTCCTTCGAGCTCGATGGCATTTAGCAGCATTACCTGCGCTCTTTCATCGCGACTGAGTGTTTCCGAACCAAAAGGCCAGCCTGATCCTACAATAAGGTCGCAGGTCATCCCCTGGTTTTTGGCTTCATTTAAGGTATGCTGAAGCATTTCTATCCATTCCCTGCTAAGCCATTGTAATGAGGGAATACCAAGGTCATCACCTTCCTGCCTTGAAGGGAACTCTATGGGGTTGATCTCCACGCCTCCTATACCGGCGTTTTTCAGTAAATGCAGTTCACGTATAAGCTCATCCGCTTCAATCTTATTGCCGTTCCACCACCATCTGACAAAGGGATAAAACTGTAAGCCGGGATCTTTAAAAATATGGAACAGGTTTCTGGCTTCTTTTTTCTCTGAAGAAGTTAATGCGGCGGCCAGGGAGGGAAGACCCTTTGATAAGAGTCCACCTCCTGTGAAAAGCATTGAATTGATAAGGAAGGTCCTCCTTTTCATTATATTTACCTGATCTGTATTCCTGATGACCTGTATTGGAATACTGCCTCTTTATCACCTCCCGGTTCTTCCACTTTAAGTTCTTTGAAAAGAGCATTATGTACATCATCCAGTACAATAGCCGTGCGGTAGTCTTCTTCCTTGCACCTCAGTATGACATTTTCGAATTCAATATTTTCTGCATGTCTTATATAAAAGCCCCAGGCCGGCAGTTCCTTGAACATCGAAAATTCAGGGTATTTCTCGGCCATCTCAGGCACCTTATCCAGTTCATCAAGTCCTATCCTGGCATAGAAGGGATCTCCTCCTCCGGGCATAACTATTTCAATATTCTTCAGTTTTACATTTGTTATAGAAACATCAGGCATGCCTACAATGGCAGAGGGTGAGATATTTCGTGGATTTTCTTCAACGGGGCCTTCATAGTTATAGCCTGCATCAGGTTTTGTGGCCGGCACTTCGGCATAGAGATTTGAGATACTGATATTATTCATTCTTCCCTTAAGTCCTTTCTGCCGTTCACCAATCCTCAGGAAAATTACATTGCCGGTATTAATAGAGCGCAGGCTGTCAACAATTATATCTTCGACAAAACCGCCATCTACAGCTGCAAATGTTATAGCAGAACGGTAAGTGTCATATACGGTATTGTTGATAATTTTTATATTCCGGAAACCACCACGGGAAACGGTTCCGAATTTTATGCCATTGGCACTGGTGCGTACGGTATTGTTATATATATATACATTCTGGCATATGAAATCAGCACTGTGTGATTTAAGGCAGATGCCGTCATCAGCAGCGTCGATATAACAATTTCTTACGATAACGCTGTCGCAGTCTACTATATCAACACCATCATTATTCCAGTATGATTTGCTGTCAACTAAAAGGTCTTCAACAATAAGGTTCGTACACTGGTCATATTGCTGGTTCCAGCTGGCAGGGTCCTTAAGCATTATGCCCTGTATATGCACGTTTTTGCAGCCCTTGAAATAGATATTCTGCGGACGTATACCTTCCCTGGGCCTGTCCCAGAGCAGGCCACTGGGATCCTTGATGACACCTTTGTGGACCATTGAAAGAATGTTATTGGCCACAAGGTAACCACGGCCATCAATGACACCTTTGCCTGTTATACCTATGTTATCCTGGTCGTGGGCAAAAATGAGAGCCATCCATGATCCGATGCGTTCATAATCGAAGGGATTGGCCGATCCAACCAGTATAGCTCCTTCTTCCAGCTGTATTGTTACATTGGACTTAAGGTGTATGGTACCTGTAAGGTAGCGTCCAACATAAAATACAAGCCTTCCTCCCCCGTTCTCGTGAATATAATCAATAGCTTTCTGGATTGATGTGGTATTGAGAGTGGTGCCATTTGACTCTATCCCAAAGAGGGAAGCTTTATAATCCTGTGAATGTAAGTTGATTGTGGTGATTAGAATTAGTACGAACAGTACTTTGAGAAGTTTCATAATTAAGGATTTAGGAATTAAATCCCTAATTTAATAAATATTTGAATGGAAATGATAAAGGATAACCGGGTGTCTTTCTTATTCCCTGTTTTTTATCATTTCCTCAATTTCTTCCAGCTTGTTGAGTATCTTTCTGTTTGAGAGACTATGGCTGTAATGCATCATTATTATCTTAACTGAAACAAGCAGTACACCGGCCTCCAGGAGGAGTGCATTGGTAAAACCCTTGGTGAACAATGCAGTAACAAAAAGTATGATAGTGATCCCTATTACAAACAGGTCAGCAGTAGAAAAATATTTTCTCATTAAGTAGGCTATTTAAGTTTATAATTTTTTCTTATTTCTAATTGTATCTTACTGTCCCATAACCGTTCAAGGATATCATCAAGCTTCTGCCTGTAGCTTAAGGCGGAATTTTTATCACCTGTTAACTCGTAAATTTTTATTAATTCATTGATTGCCGGTATGTGCAGGTCGTTAATTGACAGGCAGATCTTCAACTGGTTAATAGCCTCATCATAAAATCCGGTTTCCCTAAGTTTTATTGCCTGTGAATAATGTTTTTCAAGGTTCGAAATATCATTCTCTATTTTCAGGTTCAGAATATTTTCTGATTTAGTAAGAACTATTGAACTTGGAAATGCTCTTACCACCCTCTCTGTGACACTTCCGAGCAGTATCCTCTGCAAAACAGATTTTCCCGTTGCTCCCATGAAAATAAGGTCTATGTCATTTTCCTGTGCATACTGTACAATAGCTTCGTGCGGTTTACCCTTGAGATTTGATGTCATGTATTTTATGCCGGAAGGATTGAAATCATTCAGGAATTCATTGAATTTGATTTCGTTTTCCTTCTGAAGGCGGGTATTTTCTTCAGTGTAGTTGATGTTTAGTCTGACCGCAAAGCTTTCCTGTAAAGGTTCTGTTTAACCGGTTATTATGGGCTAAACAGGAAGAATACCTCTAACAGTATGGTTAATATTATTTTAATCTTACTTTTTCTCCGTCTGCATTGATACTGTCGGGAGTCAGAAACAGACCTGTTTCAGTAATCATCGCCTTATCTCTTGATTGTTTGATTGTAAGTTTTATCCTGTCGCTTGTTGTATTAGGGAAGGTGAGTAGCTTTTTATATCCCACCGTTGTAGACGATTCCAGTTCAATCCATTCTTCGTTTACAAAGGCTTCTATGCTGAATTCTTCTATTCTCTGACCTTTTGCTATGTTTTCTTTTATCATGAAGAGATTAAACTCCCTGGCAAAAGGAAATTTGTATTCAATTTCAGCAGGGAACTCATCGATATATGTATAAGTGTCCTCTTTCCCGTCAACACTTTTTCGGGCACCGGGGTAGCGGGTAAAAGCCCTGAAGGCGATGTTCTCCCTGAATGTCATATCCAGGTAGGCTTTAAGCTCTTTCAGCCTGATTGCATCATTCTCGTGTATCAGTCCACGGGTGTCCGGAGGAATATTTAGAAGTAAGACTGCATTTCTGCCAACGGAATTAATATATATGTCGAACAATTCATCGAGTGATTTGACTTTATCATTTTCCTCACTGTGGTAAAACCATCCCGGGCGTATTGAAACATCCACTTCTGCAGGATACCAGAAAGCTTTATTAGCCTTTTCAATAATCTTTTCTGACCCCAGGTCTGGAGAGGTAGCCTGCAGGCCAAGATTTTCATTTATGTTTTTGCTTTCAGGGCTGCCCCCGGGTGCAAGTGCTGTTACGCTCCATTCCGTCTCCCTGCCATATCCCGATTCCGTGCCTACCCATCTTATATCTTCTCCCATTATGGCCGTTACAGCTCCTGGCTGGTACCTTTCAATAAGCCTGTAATAAGCATCCCAGTTGTAGACCTGCACTTTCCCGTTTGGACCTTCGCCGCAGGCACCGTCAAACCATACTTCATCCACCTTGCCGTACCAGGTAAGCAGTTCTTTCAGCTGTTCCATAAAGAAACTGTTATACTCGGGCGAGTCACCATATGATTTGGCATTCCTGTCCCACGGCGACAGGTATATCCCAAATTTAAGGCCATATTCGTCGCAGGCTTCCTTCACTTCCCTTACTACATCTCCTTTGCCACCCCGCCACCGGCTGTATTTTACCGAATGGTCAGTTGTTTTTGTGGGCCACAGACAAAAACCATCATGATGCTTGCAGGTAAGTATTATCATTTTCATACCTGCTTCGGAAATTATCCTTGCCCATTGACTGGCATCAAATTCAGAAGGCATGAATAATTCAGGTGATTCGTCGCCTTCTCCCCACTCGAGCCCGGTAAAGGTATTGATAGTGAAATGAATGAAGGCTGTCATTTCCAGTTTCTGCCAGGCCAGTTGCTGACTGTCAGGGACTACTCTTGCAGCCATTTTTATTTTCTCTTCCTGGCTGAGACCCGGGGGAAAGGCTACGGATTTCTCGTAATAGGGGCCTTCTTCATTCTTAGTCCTGTGTATACAGGAGGCCAGGCCAAGCAGGCCTATTATAAGAATTATCTTTATTTGAAGATGCATGTCAGATATTTTTTAGTCATTGATGTCAGCAAATAGTTTACTTTGCTTTATTGCTGTAGACTTTACCATAATTATCTATTGTCCAGAGTAATTGCGTGTTTTCTGAGAGAAGATAGGCTTCATAGCCAAATGGTTTAAGCAGAATACATGGCAGGTATTCAGCCCGTTCATATCCGTACTTCTCAAGCTCATCTATATTCAGTGTATAGGATCCCTTATCAGCTGCATAGTTTCTCTGTGCATAGTAGAGTGTTCTCAGGTTCCATTTCAGATCTTCATCAGGTTTTACTTCAAATTCAGCAAGTCCTTCACCCGCTGGTATTTCAGAGAACTGAAGGTAGCCCCATCTTTCAGGGTAGTGTATGTTTACGAGTCCCTGCTGCGACCAGACCCAGTTGTATTCAGGATAGCTTTTGCCTGTTTTGGGGTCTATTTCCTTTACGTAAGAACCTCCTTCAATCACGGTGCGCCAGTTAACCCGTGAAAAATTGATTCTCCATTGGGCACCGTCACGTGGACCGGGCCCAAATTCAGTAAGCACGGTCATCGGGAAAGCAAGTTCTATAAGCCATTTGTCATCAATGTCTGAAGGATCGTTAATTGTACCGTGAATATTTACGGCTGTCTGAATTCCACTGATATCCCAGGCATCGGCAACCCTGCCATTGTCCCGGTATGGTTTTGTCAGGAGAAGATCCCACAGGGTATTATACGCATTCATTTCAAACTCCATGTATTCATGAGTATCACCATCGGGGTCAATAAAAACTTCAAAATCATTATCATAGAATATCACTGTATCTCTTTGTCTCAGTCTTGCCCATATATGTGGTTCTGCAAGTTCTGCAGCTATATACAGGAAGTTGTCATCCCACAGCATTTTAACCCGGGTTCTGTGAAGGGGCTGGGCTTTTAGCTCTCCCTCAATATCCACAAAGTCTTCTGTCCATTCCACTGATCCCCATGATTGTTCATCAAGCTTCCCATCTATGATAATATCATCAGCCCGGTAGCAGATATAATCTTCCGGGGTGAATTCCGTTGCAGGCAGTTTAATTTTTTCAGGCTTAATTTCATAATAGAGGATGCAGGTTTTTTCATTTTTACAGCCGGCAAGGGTGAACAAAACGGCAGTAATCGATGTAATAAGTATTAGGTTAACTGACCGGAGTTTTATTGAATTATTAATCATGACTGAGTATTAAATGTTTAGAGATAAAGATGTTAACGGGATTTACAAGATATAAGTAAATCATCGACTAATATAGTAAAATTAGCCTTATATTTGTTTTAGGCATCGGATTGGAGAGTTAAAGAAAAAGAATTCTTATATAATCAATTAATCAAAATAAAATGAAAAGAGATACGATACTGTTTGATCTTATTGAAAAAGAAAGACAAAGGCAACTTGATGGCATTGAGTTGATAGCATCGGAAAATTTTGTAAGCGACCAGGTTCTTGAGGCCATGGGGTCTGTTATGACCAATAAATATGCTGAAGGATACCCGGGCAAACGCTATTATGGAGGTTGTGAAATAGTTGACCAGTCAGAGACTCTTGCAATAGAGCGCCTGAAGGAATTATATAACGCTGAATTTGCCAATGTTCAGCCTCATGCCGGGGCCCAGGCCAATATGGCTGTTTTTATGGCGGTTCTGGAACCGGGCGATACTTTTATGGGACTCGACCTGGCTCATGGCGGACACCTTACCCATGGGTCGCCAGTAAACGCATCGGGTATACTCTACAATCCGGTAGCCTACGGAGTTGATAAAGAAACCGGAGTAATCGATTATGATAAACTGGAAGAGCTGGCTCTCAAAGAAAGGCCTAAAATGATTGTCGGGGGAGCTTCTGCTTATTCACGGGAGTGGGATTACGAAAGAATGAGGAAGATTGCAGACAGTATAGGGGCAATATTAATGGTTGATATGGCTCACCCTGCAGGACTGATAGCCACAGGCTTGTTGAAGAATCCCGTTAAGTACGCTCATATAGTGACTTCAACAACCCATAAAACGCTCAGGGGCCCAAGGGGAGGATTTATACTGATAGGTAAGGATTTTGATAATCCATGGGGCAAAACTACCAAAAAAGGAGAGGTGAGGAAAATGTCATCCCTTATTAATTCAGCCGTTTTCCCGGGCACCCAGGGTGGCCCGCTTGAACATGTTATAGCCTCTAAAGCAGTATCTTTTGGCGAGGCGCTGGCTCCTGAATTTAAAGTCTACCAGTCACAGGTACAAAAAAACGCATCCGTAATGGCCGATGCATTCATCGAAATGGGCTATAAGGTAATATCAGGAGGAACCGATAATCACTCCATGCTGATAGATCTCAGAACAAAATATCCTGAAATAACTGGCAAACAGGTTGAAAATGCCCTTGTTAAAGCCCATATTACAGTAAATAAGAATATGGTACCTTTTGACTCGAGGTCACCCTTCCAGACATCAGGCTTACGGGTAGGTACCGCTGCCATTACGACACGAGGGCTTAAGGAAGACTCCATGGGTCTGATTGTTGAACTTATTGATGAGGTTATATCAAAGATTGAGGATGAAAAAGTAATAAACTCCGTTGGTGCCAAAGCAAAGGAAATGATGACGCCTTATCCTCTTTTCAGCTGGTAAACATTAAGTCTCAGTCCCGGCCTTCAATATTTCTTTTGTTTTTAAACATTTTATATATCTTTACGGCTGATACAACTCAGACTGTTTAATGAGCAAAAGGAAATTACTATTTATCGTGGATGATGATCCATTCATCAACCAGCTGGTAATTAAACGGTTCAATTCGGAAGAGTATCTCGTTGAACCCTTTGAATATGGTGAAGAATGCATTGAAGCCCTTGACAGGAAGCCTGACCTTATAATCCTTGATTATTATTTTTTCAAATCAGGGATCAAGGTTTTAAACGGGATGGAAATTTATGATAAAATTAAGGAGATAAATCCGGATGTTCCTGTTGTAATGTTATCGGGGCAGGACAGGGGTGATGTTGTACTGGAAATGGCACGAAAGGGAATAACCGATTATATAATAAAAGATAATTCGCTCATTTCTAACCTTGAGAAGGCCATCGCAGAAATTCTTGGGGAAGAAAATCATTAGTCTATTTATGGAGTGGTATGCTTATCCCGCCATTATTGCTGTGGGTATTATCGCAGGTTTTATAAACGTTATGGCCGGTAGCGGCTCTCTTCTGACCTTACCTCTCCTGATGTTCCTTGGCCTGCCGGCCAACGTGGCTAACGGGACCAACCGCATAGCTATCTTCCTGCAGAACGTGGTGGCTGTGGGTAGCTTCAAAAAGCAAAAAGTATTTGAATACAGGGAAGGTTTATGGCTGGTTATACCGGCCACTGCAGGCTCACTGATCGGGGCCCTGCTGGCAGTGAATTTCAATGAACGTGTCCTGAGCCTTTTTATCGGGGGTTTATTGATTTTTATGTTTTTTATTATACTGCTTAAGCCCGAACGCTGGATAAGGGAGCAGGCCGGCACCGTGGACGGCAGCCCAAGGTTCTGGCGTATAGTAATTTTCTTCTTCATAGGCATTTACGGTGGTTTTATCCAGGCCGGTGTAGGCTTTTTCCTTCTTGCAGGCCTTGTGCTGGCCGTGGGTACTGATCTTGTAAAGGCCAATGCTCTTAAAGTGTTCATTATCCTTATCTACACAGGTTTTGCCCTGGTTATATTCTTTATTAACGGGCAGGTTGATCTGCGTGTGGGACTCATCCTGGCTGTCGGTAATATGCTTGGTGCCTGGATAGGGGCAAGGACAGCCGTTAGCTGGGGACCAAAATTTGTAAGGATAATCCTATTGCTGGCTATCTTTGTTTCAGCTCTTAAGATACTGGGTGTCTTCGACCTTTTTACCTTAGGATAAAGTGGTAGGTTATCGTTCCCTTCTGAATGACCTGTGCATCAGGTTTACGATCGAATTTGGCTGCCATGGCAG
>JAVVEL010000030.1:0-29048 GCA_032260385.1 Bacteroidales bacterium
GGCACGCTAACAATTGGGACCCTTCTGCAGGATGCCGGATATAAAACAGCCATTGTTGGCAAATGGGGGCTTGGTGCACCCTGGAGTACAGGGATACCCAATAAGCAGGGATTTGATTTCTTTTTTGGTTATAACTGCCAGCGACAGGCCCACACTTACAATCCTGTTCACCTGTGGAAAAATACGGAGAGGGTGTTTACGGGGAATGACACAATACCTCCGCATACAGGACTGGCGGAAGGAGCCGATCCCTATGACGATTCAAGTTACAGTGATTTCTGGCTTGATGTGTATTCACCGGATATGATGTTTGATGAAATTACAAATTTCATAGAGGAGAATAAGGATAATCCCTTCTTCCTTTACTGGGCTACACCGATACCCCACCTTGCTTTGCAGGCACCACCGGAATGGGTGGATTACTACCTTAAAAAATTCGGTGACGAAGAGCCCTATACCGGCAATGCCGGTTATTTTCCTCACCGCTACCCTCATGCCGCCTATGCAGGTATGATATCCTACCTCGACAATCAGGTTGGACTATTAATACAGCAATTAAAGGACCTGAAACTGTATGACAATACCCTGATAATTTTCACAAGCGACAACGGACCTTCCTATACAGGAGGCACTGATTCACCCTGGTTCAACAGCGCCGGTCCTTTCAGTGAAGAAGCCGGCCGTGTGAAAGGGCGTGTTTATGAAGGGGGCATAAGGGTCCCGATGATTGCCAGCTGGCCGGGAATGATAAAAGGGGGTTCAGCTACGGACCATGTCTCGGCATTCTGGGATATAATGCCCACACTGGCTGAAATTGCAGGGACACGGAGCCCTGAAAATATTGACGGGCTGAGCTTTTTGCCAATCCTTCTTGGGAAAAATGACCAGCAGAAGCATGATTACCTTTACTGGGAATTCCCGGCATACGAGGGTCAGCAGGCAGTACGGATGGGTAAATGGAAGGCTGTGCGAAAAAATATTTTCAATGGCAACATGGAGATTGAATTATATAATCTGGAAACCGACCCGGCAGAATCTGAAAATCTTGCTGCCGATTTCCCTGAAATAATTACCAGGATGGATTCCATAATGGAGGCGGCCCATGTGCCGGCGGAACTGGAGCGGTTCAGGATAAAGGAGCTAGGGGATAAATGATTCTGCCTTCATATAAAACACCAGCTCCCCTCCGGATATTATTTCTGAGTGACTGATGTACAGGCGGTCAAGCTTTTTGCCGTTCAGGGTGATTTTATCGACATATACGTTTACTTCAGACTGGTTCTCAGCCCTGACCTTAAATGTTTTACCTTTCTCCAGAATTAATTCAGCTTCCTTTACCAGCGGACTCCCCAGCGAGTACTGATCGCTCCCGGGACAGACAGGATAGAAACCAAGTGCGCTGAATACATACCAGGCCGACATCTGGCCGCAGTCGTCATTGCCACATAGCCCGTTTGTTTCGTTTGAATACATGGTTTCCATAATCATCCTGACACGTTCCTGTGTTTTTTCCGGATTGTCTGTCCAGTTGTAAAGATAGGGTATATGGTGACCGGGCTCATTGCCGTGTACATACATTCCAATTATACCATCCCTTGTTATATCCTCGTTATGTTCAATATATTCATCACCCAGCTCTGCATTAAACAGTGAGTCCAGCATAAGTTCAAAGCGGGCTTTACCACCCATCATATTAATCATTTCCGGTATATCATGCGGTACGTATAGTCCATAGTTCCAGGCATTACCCTCGATAAAGCCCTGGCCGTAGGTGTCGAGCGGATCAAATTCCTCCCTGAAACTGCCATCTGAAAGCCTGGGGTGCATAAAGCCGCTTTCCGGATTATATACATTCCGGTAGGATGCCGCTCTGCGGGAGAATAAATTTGCAATATCCTCATCTCCGGCTTTATCTGCTATCTGCTGTATGCACCAATCGTCATAGGCATACTCGAGGGTCTTGCTGACGGAATAGTCATTTTTGTCCTCCGGCACATAGCCCTTTTCCATATAATATTCAAGCCCGTCATATTTTCCATATGACGCTGTGCTCGTGCAAGCATCCAGGGCCCTGTCAATATCACCTGTCCATAGCCCTTTGATAATCGCATCAGCAATAACAGAAACGCTGTGATAACCTATCATGCACCAGTTCTCATTTGCATAATGCGACCATACGGGCAGCATGGGGTGTACACTCTGATCAAAATGTGCAAGTATTGTTTCGACCATGTCACTGCTCCTCCGGGGCTGGACAATATTAAATAAGGGGTGAAGGGCACGGTAGGTGTCCCATAATGAAAATATTGTATAATTGGTAAAGCCTTCGGCCCGGTGAATATTCCTGTCAATGCCCCTGTACCTGCCGTCAATGTCCATGTAGACAATTGGGCTCAGAAAAGTATGGTAGAGAGCGGTATAGAAGACTGTCATATCCTGGGGGCCCAGTGATTTGACCTTTATTTTGCCTAATTCCCTGTTCCATGAGCGCTGGCCTTCTTCCTTCACTTTCTCAAAATCCCAGTGCGGTACTTCCGCCATCATATTGTTAATTGCCCCTTCTGTACTTACCGGCGACAGTGCCACTTTTACTTTTATCTGTTCCCCCTGCTTAAGATCAAAATTGAAATATGCCCTCAGCTGCCTTCCTGCCATCTCCGGGAAGTTTTCCTTTTCATTGAATTTCTTATAAAAGCCCTTATAGACATAATTATCCTGCTTCTTATGACCGTAAGATTTATAAGGCTTGCTGAATGATATGGCAAAATATACAGTCCTGTTACGGGCCCAGCCGTTTGTCTGCCTGTAGCCTGTCACCAGGGTGTCGTTCTCCACCCTTATGAAGGTCCAGACATTCTTATCATCATAATTATAAATGCCATGCATCATATCCAGGATTATATGAGCCTGGTCTGCCTCAGTGAAAGTATACCGGTGAAGGCCCACCCTTGTGCTGGTTGTCAGCTCAGCCCGGATATCATAATCCAACAAATCAACACTATAGTAGTTAGGTTCTGCATCTTCCAGGTCATGGGAATATCGTGAGCGGAAACCTTTATCCGGTTCTGACTCAGTACCTGGATTCAGAAGAAGTTTACCGGTGCCCGGCATAATCAATATGTCTCCCAGGTCGGAATGACCCGTGCCACTGAAATGAGTATGACTGAAACCCACAATGGTAGAATCATCATACTGGTAACCCGCACAGTATTCATACACTTTCCGGTTGTATGCCCCATTGTCTTCATAGGGTATGGTATCAGTATCAGGACTGAGTTGCACCATACCGAAAGGAATGGTGGCCCCGGGATAGGTATGACCCATTTTCTGTGTGCCGATGAAAGGGTTAACATACTGTATGTAATTTTCATGGCCGGCTTCCCCTGGTGATGTGCAGGCAGCCATAACCAGTGCCAGGGGCAATATGATTTTTTTCAATATCATAGTCATCTTATTCTTAAATGGAGGATTTTATTCATTGGAGAAGATTACATTTATGTCTGCAAGGCTTATCCCCAAAATATTCCTGCATATTGCATCCAGATCTTCCGGGCTGCCTTTGATATGCACAGTTATCTGGGTGTGAATATATTCTTCGCCTGGCAGCAGCGAGAGGGCAGGGGATGAGGTTTCTAATTCGTAGAAGGGACCCATTACTGAGCCATCTTCCAGGGGGCCGTCATTGTATGAATTCAGTGCATCACCCGAATAAGGCTTATCCTGTAATTCCCATGATGAATTCACAAATCCATGTTCATCGCCGGGGATATCGGTTATCAGGAGTGTCAGGGCATTATTATCAGGGTCATAACTTCCCATTGTGCCTTCAGACCTTAGAGGAGGGATACCAATTTTGCCTCTTTTCCTGCCATCAGCCTTAAAGTACACTATATTATCTTTTATCTTGAGCCTGTCTTCTGATATACTTCCAAAATAATTATCATTAACCATCGGGCCATATTTATCATCAGCTCCTTCTCTGACGGGTATTAGCACTATGGCTGAAGGTGACGGATTAAACATACCGAGCATCCATATTGAAACCAGACCGGTAGCTTTTGTCCATTTCTTTTCACCGGTATTTTCAATCACATTTTCTGACCTATAGGCTACTGCATTAAGACCTTTCATATCTGCCAGTAAGAGCAGGGATATTTCTTCCGGCCCGAGAAGGTGAATGGTTCTTGTTATAAGGAAGTCAAATTCAGTGCCTGAATAGTTTGTTAGCTTGAATTCTTTATTGAATACTGCATGGGTATCATTTTGACCGACCAGTTCGAAACTTTGGGTGTCCATTGCAGGCGGAGTCTGCCAGTATTCATATTCAAAAGGATCACCCTTTTTGAAAAAGAGGGCATACTGACCGCCTTCAGGGCCCAGCCACAATCTTTCTTCTCCACCGTAGGGGTTCATATGAGCAAGTGTATCACCTGAACCTATTAGCTCATAGTTTATCCACCCGAAGCTAAAGCCATTATCTCCTTCACAGGTGCTGGTCATCACGCGGCCCTGCCATGCCGGGACAATTAATATGGCACTTCCATCTTTTTTCAGTTCAATTATCTCAGTGTGTTTTTCCAGGAACTCCCTGTCATGGGAGTAAGGATTATTCCTTGTTCTCATACTTGCTTTATTTCTCACAGGGTTTTCTTTACAGGCAAAAACGGCAACAATAAATGCCATTATAACAAAGATGCCGGCATTTCTCATCTCTATTTTATTTTAATATAACAGATTTTCTAATATTTCCTTTTCTCGAAATTTTCCCTGTCTTTATCATCAACCCGTCTGGCAATAATAAGCAGGATTTTCACCAGGATGTATACTGCAAAGGCGATTGCGAGAAATACAATAAATCCTATCAGGAATCTCATTTTACTTATTATTTAAGCTTTACGGCTGTTCCATATACCAGTATTTCCGAACATCCCTGCATTATCATGGATGTATGCATTCTTACGTTTACTACTGCATCGGCGCCAAGCTGTTCGGCATCCTGTATCATCCTCTGCAGGGATTGTTCCCTGGCCTCAGCCTGTAGCTCTGTATATTCATGTATCTCTCCGCCCACGAGGTTCTTCAGTCCCGCGAAGATATCCCTGCCCAGGTGCCTGGCCCTTACCGTGCTTCCCCGTGCAATGCCAAGTATTTCTGTTATTTCCCTTCCGGGGATTGTTGGGGTGTTTGTTGTTATCATGGTTTTGTTTTTAGTTAGTGAAAAATACGAAGAAAAATGTATTATGCCAAGGCCGTGGTTCTTCCTTAAACGTAGAGGATTTACTTGATTATTATCTCGTCACAGAAGAGCCAGGCCTTTCCGCCGGGCTCGGTATGCCAGTCAGGGTTTTCTTTGATGTTTGCCGCAAATATTTTAAGGTATCTGACCTTTTTAGCCAAACTTGTTCCTGCACTCTGAATATTAAGTGTTTTCTCAGGCCCGAAAGGACCTTCAAGTT
Source organism: Bacteroidales bacterium (assembly GCA_032260385.1). Taxonomy (GTDB): domain Bacteria; phylum Bacteroidota; class Bacteroidia; order Bacteroidales; family VadinHA17; genus UBA9300. The sequence continues at coordinate 5,457 of JAVVEL010000030.1, forward strand.
TAATTGGGACACTGTAGCTTTTATCATCCACTGAATAACTAATTTCAACATATTCCGGTCCGAATATCCAGCTGCCCGGATTATTCAGGAACCTGATTTTAACCGAATTTACCATTTTCACTTCTCCAAGGTCGATCCGCGCTTCCAGGTTGTCCCCTTCAAAACCCAGCCAGCAGCCGTCGTTGAATGAACGCGAGCCTGCCAGATTGTCAAGCAGTCCCGGTGCCCCGCCACCGTAATACCTGGCATCGGGTTCTGTTTCCAGTCTTATCATGGATCCGCTCGCTGCATTCTGAAGTTCGGTAACAACAGGGATATCTTCTTTCGAGGCATGTTCCCATTCCAGGTATTCATTTTTCATCTTTTCCACCACGCCCGGGTATTTCTCTGCCAGGTTCACCGATTCGGTGGAATCCTCTTCAAGGTTAGAGAGGAAGATACGATCCTTTACCCTGTCGAGGGGTATCTTACCTGATGGGTCAACAGGCAGTCCAATCAGCTTCCACTTATCTTTCATCACGGCCCACTGGCTGCCAAGTTTCCAGTAGAGGGATCTTTCACCTGCCTTTTCATTGTTAATAATTACCCTGCTCATATCCAGTCCCTCCACCTCTCCGGGGATACTGTCTATATTACACAGTGCTGCTATGGTGGGCAGCAGGTCTATACTGTGGGTGATCTGCTTATTTATTTTACCTCCGGGTATCTTTCCGGGCCAGCTTATTATTGCCGGCACCCTGATCCCTCCTTCGAACAGGGATGTTTTACCTCCCCTGAAAGGCCCTGCACTGCCGCCACCTCCAAATGAGCGGGTTTCGTATGAATGACCTTGGTCTGACAGGAATATAATTATTGTTTTTCCCCTTAAGTCCAGGTCGTCAAGCAGCTTTATCAATTTTCCGATATTCTCATCGGCAGTTGACATAAAGGCGGCATAATCGCGCCGGGGCATTTCCATATCCCTATAATACCTTCGCCATTTGTTGGTCGGCTGCAAGGGGTAATGTGGAAGGTTTATAGCATAATAGAGGAAGAATGGTTCATTCTTGTTTTTTAAAATGAAGCTCTGAGCTTTTTCGAACATAAGGTCAGGGAAGAATTGACCTTCCCTGAATACCTCTTCACCACCTTCCCACAGGTCATGCCTGTTGGGACCGTTCCAGTAGAAGAAATGAGAATAATTGTCTATACAGCCTCCCATATGACCGAAACTGTAATCAAAGCCCTGTCCCAGGGGCATTGTTTCCTCCGAGTAGCCCAGGTGCCATTTGCCTACATGGGCAGTTTTGTAGCCGGCATCTTTCATTATCTCTGCAATGGTTACCATGGATGAGGGCATACCCTTATTTCCGGGGATTGAAGAGACATTACCGGGAACACCCGCCGAATGAGGGGTCATGCCCGTGAGTATACACGCCCTCGAAGGAGAGCATACTGCTGAACCGGAATAAAACCTGGAAAAACGCACTCCTTCTGACGCCAGCCTGTCAAGGTTGGGGGTTGCCAGATCAGAGGCACCGTAAATATTAAGATCAACAGAGCCCTGGTCATCGGTTAGGATAATGATCACATTGGGTTTGTCTTTATCAGCTTTGTCTGAAGTGCAGGAAGAAAGCAGAAAGCCAAGGCTAAGTATGAGGGCATAGGGCTTTAATATTTTCATCTTGTCGGATAGTTTTTTTATGCTAAGATACATTAATATGGAATAATGGATTCATGGTCGTTCCCTGCTCCCTGCCCAAGCTGCTGATAAACATTTTTATAATAACGGGAATAATCTAACTTTATGAAACCACAAAAACCTGATAAAATGAAAAATACCCGGCGTGAGTTTATAAAAATCGGTGGCCTTTCGATAGCAGCAACAGGCCTGGTTTCTCCCTTCCTGCAGTCATGTGCAGGTAAGGAAAGTGAAACAGCAGATCACAATCTTAAAAATGAAATGGCAGGAGTGGAGCCTCTTAGCCGGGAGGATTACACAGTCAGACTTAACCGGCTGGTCGATTCAATGATTGAAGAAGGTATTGAGGCACTGTTTATAGAAGGAAGCACCAACCTGAAATATTTTTTTAATATCTCATGGTGGTTGAGTGAAAGGACCTTCGGGCCGCTTGTAAACATAAAGAAAGAGCCTGTGTGGATATGCCCTGATTTTGAGCTTGAGAGGGCAAAAGAACAGATACCTGAAGGACATGAGATAAGGACATGGAAAGAGCATGAATCTCCCTATGACCTTCTGGCCGGCATAGTCAGTGACCTGGGTATTGACAAAAGAAAGGTGGCGGTGGGTCCTTCGGTCAGAAGTTTTATTGCGGAGGGTATCCAGCGATCTCTCGGCGCTGACCTTCCCGACGGCAGCATGGCAGTAAATATGGTAAGGGCCATAAAGACCGAAAAGGAACTGGCCTATATGGACCTGGCCAATATGATTACAAAGAAAGCCTACAGCTACGGATTCAGTAAACTCGGGGAAGGAATGTCCAGGGAAGAGCTGGGCGAGCACATACGATTTGCTCATTCGGAAATGGGAACATCCGGCAGCGGGGGTCCATATTTCGGCTTTACATCAGCCTTCCCGCATGGCACAAGGCAGGTAAGGAAACTCCATGATGGAGATACTGTCCTTGTTGACGGTGGATGTTCTGTTGAAGGGTTCAGGAGCGATGTAACCCGTACCATTGTGTTTGGGAAAGCAAGCGACAGGCAAAAAGAAGTCTTCAATGTTGTCCTTAGAGCTCAGCAGGAAGCACACAAAGCCATAAGACCGGGTGTGGCATGCGGCGAAATAGACCGTGTGGCAAGAAAAGTGATCGAAGATGCTGGTTTCGGTCCCGGATATAAATATTTTGCCCACAGGCTGGGTCATGGTATAGGGATGGATGTACACGAGTATCCTTACCTTGTAAAAGACAATCCCCTTTTGCTTCAACCGGGAATGACCTTCAGCAATGAGCCGGGCATATATATTTACGGGGAGTTCGGGGTCAGGATAGAAGATTGTTTTGTTGTAACAGAAGATGGGGCAAGAATGCTGGGAGGAATGTTAACAGAGGATATAGAGCATCCTTTCGGTGAGGCTTAGTTCTTACTCAGGTCCCCGGATTAATCATCTGGAACAATATTTCATCGCTGAAACCTTTGTTTTCCCTTATCCAGTCTTTTTTCCGGCCTATCTCAATAAAGCCTGCTTTGGTGAAAAGATGGATTGAAGGATGGTTGTCTTCAGTGATGTTACAATACACCTGGTGAAGTTTAAGGTGACTGAAACAATAGTCTGTCAGGCATTTTATTGCCATAGCTGCGTATCCTTTCCGCCTTTCTTCTGTGTCGGCAATCAATATACCTATCCCGGCGCGCAGATTAAAGGCATCAAAATCAAAAAGGTCAATAGTGCCAATGGTTTTTCCGGAATCGGCAATTTCTATCATAAAGCGCAGCTGACCTGTTTCAAAAACGCTTTTGTGTGAGTTTTCAATATATTTTCTCAGTGTATATTTTGAAAAGGGGCTTAAGGTATTGCTCACCTGCCATATAGAGGGATCATTTTCCCAATCATACAAAATGGCCAGGTCTTCGGGCTCAGGAGCCCTTAATTTAATTTTGTCGAATATCATTCCTTATTATCCCTGTATACTGTTTTAACAAATAGATCGTCGGGATATCCCAGGCGAATAAGCTGGAACATTCTCCTGTATGCCTGTTCTTTATCCTGGAATCGTCCCGTAAGGTACCTGTAGAACTTATCATCATTGTTATACACAACATTCACTTCGGCATGCTTAAAGAAACTGACATCAACAGGGTTATGCAGTGCCATAAGCTGGACAGAGTAATAAAGCACATCAGCATTTGTGGCGTCTGAATCGCTTACATCTTCCACGCGTACATCAGTAACAAGTATCGATGAATCAATTTCATCAACTATCCTTACCTGTGAATAGTCGAGCATATCCTGAATTCCTGCAACACGAATTTCAGGTATATAATCAGGATCAGGATCAAGAGTAATGCTGATGTATTCTTCCTGCCTTGGGTGTTGCTCTTTAATTATTATTCCTTCTTCCTGGCTGAGGTAGCCAAGGCCTTCATAGGTAAGGGTATAGTCATCCGGTTTGACGACAAAGCTGTAATAGCCGCTGTACTTGTGCGGATAGCCCACATCGACGGTATCATTCATTGACTTGCTGAATAGTATGATCCTGAAATCGTCGCTGAATTCCAGTATTGTATCCGAGAGGTTGAGGTGACCTGTGATTCTATATACCGGGTAAGGTCTCTGTTCTCCTATATTGAGGTAGAATATATCTTTCTTTTTATAGTCCGCGAACATTGAATAATAAGCATTTTTCCCGCTGTTTACAGGATGGAAGAAGAGATCATTGTCGGGTGTATTGAGAGGATAGCCCATATTGGAGGGGCTTTGCCATTTCCCCGAGCTCATTTCTGCCTTGAAAATATCATAGCCTCCCATGGTTTTATGGCCTTCAGAGCTGAAAAAGAGTATTGAATCACTGGTACAGATGAAGGGAGTTTCCTCATTGTAAGAGGTATTGATTTCCGGGCCTAAATTCACGGGATTTGACCATTGTCCCCGCTTGTCCCTGGTGGATACATAAATATCAAGCCCTCCGAAGCCTCCATCCCTGTTGGAAGTAAAATAAAGCCTGTTGCCGTCTGAGGATATAGCTGCGTGTGATTCGTAATATTTTGTATTTATATTAGGGTTTAGCTTTTCTATTTCCGACCATTTGCCATTTTCATACTCTGACATATATATATTACCGTCGAAATTATCTTGTTTATAAAGATACAGTTCGGAACCATCAAAGTTAAGTGAGCTTGTTGAACAATCGGTAGCCCCACCCAGTTCTCCGGTAATGTCAACCGGTTGACCCCAGGTCCCCTTTTCCCTCTTAAGGTAGTAGATGGTATTTTCGAGTCCCCTTCTTTCTGTGAAAGCAAGTGTGCTGCCGTCACCACTGATAACAGGATTGATATTAAAGGAACCCAGGTTAATATCAGGTCCGAGGTTCCTGCTTCCGAAATCCGTGGGCCTCTCAATGAATTCCATAGCATTATTGCATGCATTTATCTGCTGGTCGATAAAGTCGGCATTTTCAAGCTTCTGTTCATCTGACATAAGCTCTTTCAGCCTTACATACATAGCCAGTGCTCTTTCAAACTCATAGTCTATTTTGTATGCTGATGCCAGTGCAAAATAGGCCTCAAGAGGTGCATTATCTTCCCTGTATTTATCAGGTTTTGCATCATAACTGACACTCCTGACTGCCTCTTCAAGGTAGGGTATTGCCTTTGTTTTCTCATCGGGGATATGCAGGTAGCAGTTTCCGATTTTAAATTTAATGTTTGCATTATCTGCCAGGTAGTCATCAAGAATCAGGTAGAGCGGATTGGCAAGTTCGTATTCGCCGAAGAGATAATGGGATTCAGCTTCTTTGAAAATAGTCCTTAATTCACCGGTCTGAGCGGAAATGTTTATTGAAAAAAGGAGAAACAGGAAGGTAAGTGTTTGCTTATGCATAGTGAGCTTACTTAAATTTTATGAGATAAATATCTTCCTTGCCAAATCCTTCGCCTTCCCTGTGGAGGGATGTATATCCAGAGTTTCCGTTATCGACGGGCATAAAGAAAACGTCATCATCAGGAGTGTTAAGAGGATACCCAAGATTTTCCGGTTTGGACCAGTTACTTCCCTGCAGTTTTTCTGATTTGAAAAGGTCAAAGCCGCCCATGTTGTAATGACCCTGGGAGCAGAAGAACAATTTGGTTCCATTGGCGGTAAGAAATGCCCTGTCTTCATTGAAGGGCGTATTAATTTCAGGCCCCATGTTGACCGGATACCCCCATTCACCGTTAGCATTTTTGTAGGATATATACAGGTCAAGCCCACCCATTCCTCCAGGTCGGTCGGATGAAAAAATCATGATTGAGCCATCTTCTGTGACCCAGGCGTGTGATTCCCAGTAGGAAGTATTGATAATATCAGGCAGGGCTTCGGCAGGTGACCATCTTACGCCGTCGTATTTGCTGGTGTAAATATTACTAACTTCATCGTTGTCTTTTGACAGATAAAGAGTCTTTCCATTATCGGCAAGGCATGATATATAAAGATCTCCGTCTGATCTGAGCTCAGGTGTGATATTTACCGGTACGGTCCATCTGTTTTTCTCCCTGCTGGCAAAAAATACGGCGTCATAAAATTTCAATGATGACATGTATGCAATATGTTTGCCGTCATAAGAAAGGAGGGGGTTAAAATTTTTATTACCATCATTGAAATTTTCACCGATATTTTCTTCCTCAAAACTGACAGGATCCTCCATAATATTCCTTGCGTTATCACAAACATTTATCTGGTGTTCAATAAACCTGATATTGTCAGTGTCATCGTTCATCAATGTTTCGCGATATTTGGTATAGGCTTCTTTCGCCTTTTGAAACTGGTAGTTTATCAGGTATGCGTTACCAAGGTAATACCAGGCTGCATAGGGTGCTGTTTCCTGCCGCAAGGATCCTTCCCTGTATAATGCCTCTGAGTTTTTTGCAGCTTTTTCCAGGTACTCAATCGAAAGATGTTTCTGACCGGTGATGCCCAGGTAACAAAGACCTATCCTGTAAGCGATATTATAATTTTCCGGGTAACTCTTATAAAGGGAGAGGTAATATGGCAGGGCATCCATATAATCCTCAAACATCAGGAAGTATTCACCCTCAAGAAAAATTTCCTGGTCTTTTTTGAAATTCTGGGATAGGAGATTGGCATTCACCAGTAAGAAGACTAAAAGACTTATCAGTACACGATTCATATCCCGACGATTTGATTATAACAAAAATATTAAAATATTAACAATATCAAAACAGGGAGGGCATCAGAGCCAGGGTTTTTATTGTGTTTCGGTTTTATCCTTTTTCTTTTTTTCTCTTTTAAAGCCAAGAATAACCAGGATTATCATCATTCCTCCCAATAATATCCACAGTCCCCATAACTTCAATCTTTTCGCGGCATCAAGGTAATTCAGGATCTCATCAGCTGTTTTCCCGGAGGAATTTATCAGTTTAGAAAGAGTTATAAATATTTCATTCTTATTGTAACCGGCTTTGCCTGCGTTTGAGAGAAGGTAGTCAATTACATCTTCAGGCTTCTTTATATTTAAATTGTCCGGTTCCATAGCACCGAGGGTCTCTTTTAGCCCGGATCCTGCAAAGCCGGCCAGACTATTAATATACTCCTGCGCATTGTCACCATGGTCTGCTGACATTGCTGCAATGAGCCTGGTGAGAAATTCCTTTTCAGCGCCGTCTTCGATAGCAACGGCGAACATTGACTGGAGCCATTCACCGGCATGCTTTATTTTCAATTCGTTGGTTTTAACTACGGCGTCTTTTATCATCCTTGATTCGTCAGCGGTACTTACTTCGTTAATTACCTGGCCCATACGGTCGATTGATTCAGCTTCCCTGGAATATATTGCATCCAGGCTGTCGAGAGTCCGCTCCTGTTCTTCAATTTGTTGAGCATCGATCCTGGTGATAGAAAAGCCGGGACTTACTGCCTGTATTTTTACCGGTTCGCTCACTGTAAATTCGAAGGCCCTGGAGGCAAGGTTATTAAAACGGTCTTTGAGCATGAAAGTAAGAGTATTATCCCCGGCAAGGGCTTCTGTTTTGAAGGTGAAAGCAGGATCGTTTATGAAATACTCCCTTACATCAGCAAGGCTGTCGTTTATGCGGTGTTCCACAATGAGCAGGGACCTGGGTTCCAGCTCCAGGTAAACAACGGCCGTATCGCCCCGGGTGTAGTCTAAGGAGTCTGCAGGGCTTAGGGAGAGACTGGCCGTAAAATCTGATTTTGGAAGCTCCTGGTATGGCAGATCAACAGTGTCACCCGGGTGCATAAGGTCAAATACGACGTCCTTTTCAAGTTTCTTTGATCCGTCAGATTCATAGATGAGCTTATATTCACCATGTTTTATATCAAACTCATATCTCCCGCTACGGGCTTCGGAATAAAGGCTTATAAGAGTGTCAAGCTCCGGTTTGGCCAGGGCACTTATTTTTACACTGTCCTCATACCAGTTGGCAAGATCCTTGATTTTAACTATACCCCTGGCGCTCAGAGTCCTGGGATGCTTATCAGAAAATACTGCAAGTTTATAAATATCTTTTTTACCGAAACCACCTTTTTCTATTCTTGATATGTAGGCTGAATAAGCTTTGCCAACGGGTGAAAAGAAAAGGTCGTCATCTGTGCTGTTCAGGGGAAAGCCCATATTAAGAGGTTCAGACCATCCCCTGCTATCCATTTTTGTGGAGTAAAAGATATCGTAGCCCCCCATATTTTTATGCCCCCGCGAACTGAAATACAGTTTTTTGCCACTACTGTCAATGAAGGGTGTTTCTTCGTTAAAGGGAGTATTTATTGCAGGTCCCAGGTTGACGGCAGGTCCCCAGTCGCCCAGGCTGTCTTTTTCCGAGACATATATATCCAGTCCCCCGTAACCACCCCTTCTGTTGCTTGTAAAATAAAGCTTATCCCCATCAGGAGATATACTTGCATGTGATTCCCAGTACCTGGTGTTAATATTCTCGTTAAGTTTCTGAGCCGGTGACCATCTGCCGTTTGAGTACCTGCTGAAATATATATTCCCGTCATAGCCATCGTTCCTGTAAATATACAGTTCAGTGCCATCGTTTGACAATGAGGTTGAGTATCCGTCATCAATGAGCAACTCCTCCTGTAATTGTCTGACGGGACTCCATCCGTCATTTTCCTTTCTCGAGTGGAAAATACCCTTATAGAAAGGTAATTCACGGGTAAAAACCAGAGTGTTCTCACTGGCTGAGACTACAGGATTGACATCTGATCTCTGGCTGTTTATATTCCGGCCCTGGTTCTCAAGCTTGAGATAGTAGGGCTTGTCCATGAACTGTTTTGCATTCAGGCAATAGGAAATATGTTGTTTTACAGTTGTAGAGTCATATAACCTGGTATCCATCCCTTCGTAAAATTGACGGTATGTATCAAGTGCCCTGTCTATCTGGTTTGATATCCTGTATGCTGTGGCGAGATGGAAGAGGACCTCATATGGTGCACCTCTTTCCTTAAGCTTTCCCTCCCTGTAGTCAGGGTTTATATGGCGTGAAGCATCTTCCAGATACGGGAGAGATTTCTCCTTTTCTCCGATAATATTAAGGTAGCATAGACCTATACGGTATTTATAGTTGTAATTATCCGGATCAATCTCGAGGAGATTCAAATATAAGGGCAGAGCATCCTCATATTCTTCGAAGAGCATCCATGTCCCGGCTTCATAGAACATTTCCCTGATTTCTCTCCGGCTCTGAGCTGCCAGTACGGCTGAATTCAGAGCGAAGACCACCAGGAGCATTTTAACAGCCCTTATGTTCATATTTCAAGGCTTAGGTTTTTTCAAAGCTAATAATATTACTAGAATTTAAGAAAAAGGATCAATAAATTATTGATCCTTTATTTACTATCCTGATAATCAGAGTGAGAGGTCTTCGAGAAACTTGTTCTTCATATAGCCTTCCAGGTTTTCCTTCAGTTTCTTAAGAAAGAGGCCACCAAGGGCACCGTCTACTACTCTGTGGTCATAACTGAGCGAGAGGTAAACAATATTTCTTATTCCTATAAAGTCACCAGATGGTGTCTCAATCACGGCAGGCATCTTCTTAGCCGCCCCGATACCGAGTATAGCGGCCTGTGGCTGGTTTATTATGGGAGAACCCATAAGCGTGCCCACAGTGCCGTAGTTTGTTATCGAGAAAGTGCCACCTGTTATTTCTTCCGGTTTGAGTTTATTATTCCTGGCTCTTTCTGCAAGGTCATTTACTTCTCTTGCCAGGCCAATTATACTTTTCTCGTCGGCCTTCTTTATAACGGGTACAATAAGGTTACCATTGGGCAGGGCTGTTGCCATTCCAATGTTTATATTTTTCTTCTTTATTATTTTGTCACCGTCAACACTTACATTTATCATTGGAACCTGCCTGATAGCCCGCGCCGTGGCCTCAATAAATATCGGGGTGAGGGTTAGCCTGATACCTTCCCTCTGCAGGAATTTTTCTTTTATCCTTTCTCTCCATTTTACTATATCAGTAATATCAACGTCTATGTACGAGGTTACATGGGGAGAGGTTTTTTTTGATTTAACCATATGTTCGGCAATGATTTTCCGTACACGGTCCATCTCAATAATCTCATCGCCGTCAGAACTAAGGGCCGGTTCTTTCGGATCGGCCTGTTTTTCCTTATCCTCTCTTTCTTTTTGCTCTGTAACTTCTTCTTTGCCTGTATCTTCTTTCAGGGGTTTGGTCCTGCTGTATTTTGATGAAACATAATTCATCATATCATCCCGTGTAATCCTTCCGTCCATGCCCGTACCTTCAATCTCATCCAGTTCATCATAGCCGATATTTTCAGTTGCGGCGATTTTTCTAACCAGGGGTGAAAGATACTTGCCGCCGGGAGTGCGGCTTTTCATCATTTCACTTTCTTTCTCTTCCTCCTCCTTTTTCGAAAGATATGTTGATGATGCTTTCCTGACTTCCTCAAAATCTTTCTGTACCTCACCGACTGATTCTTCAGAGGAAGTTTCAATGGCATCACTTTCAATATAAGCGAGCACATCACCCACCTTGGGGATGTCACCTTCCTTAAAAGCAATGTTTTGGAGAATGCCCGATGCGGGAGCAGGTATTTCAGTGTCTACCTTGTCGGTTGCGATTTCAACGACCGGCTCGTCTTCTTCAATCTCGCCACCTTCCTGTACAAGCCATTTGGTGATAGTTGCTTCAATGACACCTTCACCCATTGCGGGCAGGTAAATCTCTATTTTTCCCATTTGTTTTAAAGTTCGTTTTCTAACTGTTAAACAAATAAAAACAAAAATGTTTCAAATGTGTAATAATTACTTATATAAGGCTTACTTATTTCATTGATTCCCTTATCGCTTCGGCCAGTCTTTCAACCCCCTTGCTTATTGTTTCAGTGTCGCAGTAAGAAAAATTTATTCTCATTGTATTTTTCCCGCAGTCGTCACAATAAAAGACAGACCCTTTCACAAAGGCCACGTTATTTTTTACAGCCAGGTCAAATACTTCATCAGCATTCATATGTTCGGGAAGGCTAATGAAGAGGAATAAACCCCCTTCAGGCCTCGTCCATTTAACCCCTTCGGGCATGTATTTCTCAAAACAGCTCAGCATATGATCCCTGCGTGCTTTATAGAGGCTTATGGTTTTGAGGAGATTTTTGTCAAGCAGGCCTCTTTTCATGTATTCGGCTACTATTTTCTGTACCAGCGCCGGGGAGCACAGGTCGGCTGATTGTTTTGCCATTAAAAACTTATCAATTATTGCAGGATTTCCAAGGAGCCAGGCAAGGCGAAAACCCGGTGCCAGTATTTTGGAGAAGGTGAAGAGGGTGATAACCCTTTCCTCGCTATCGAGCTCGTACATAAGTCTCTGCGTTTCACCTTCAAAGCGTATATCCCTGTAGGGGCTGTCTTCAACAACCAGCAGGTCGTACTGTGAAGCTATATCCAGTATTTCTTTTCTCCTGGATTCAGGCATTGTGATTCCGGCAGGATTCTGGAAATCAGGTATGACATATATAAACTTTACTTTTTCATTTTCTTCATACAGTTGCTTCAGTGCTTTATCCAGTTCATCAGGTCTCATCCCGTATTCATCAAAAGGGATGCCCTTCATCATGGCCCCGTATGCGTTAAAGGCTGACAGTCCGCCCAGGTAGGAAGGCAGGCCGCAAATAATGTAATCTCCACGGTCTATGAGTATTTTTGACATTATGTCCAGCGCCTGCTGTGATCCGGTACTTATTGCCAGGTTCTTATGCTCTGCCGATAGACCCTGTTCCCTGTGCCTTTTCAACAACATTTCTCTCAGGACAGGATCCCCCTCGGTGGTCCCGTACTGTAAGGCTGACTTACCCTGGGTTTCCAGGATCATTGCTGTTATTTCCCTTATCTCATCCAGGGGGAAAGATTCGGGGGAGGGCAGGCCTCCGGCAAAAGATATCATCTCAGGATTCTGTAGCAATTTCAGGATTTCCCTGATGGCTGATTTCTTCATTGATTTGGCTGAGAGGGATAGCTTGCTGTTGATGTCGGGTTTCATATTTAAATATTTTGATATGTTTAGAATTCGGATATCTCTCCATCTAATTTAATGATTTTTTGATTCACAGGCAAAGACCCTTCATGATAATGTCTGATTATTTATTTCTGCAGGTCAAATGGTGTCCTGTTAATAATTGATCTGCCGAGGGTTATCTCATCGGTATATTCAAGCTCGTCACCAATGGCAACACCCCTTGAGAGGGATGTTATTTTTATGTTACAGGGCATGAGCCTCCTGTAAATATAATAATTGGTTGTGTCTCCCTCCATGGTCGTACTCAGGGCAAATATTACCTCCCCTATATTCCCTGATTTAACCTTTTCTTCCAGCTGGTCAATGTTCAGGTCGGATGGTCCTATACCATCCATAGGGGATATTATCCCTCCGAGTACATGGTAGAGGCCCCGGTACTGACCTGTATTCTCAATGGCTATGACATCCCTTATATTTTCAACTATGCAAATGACAGACCTGTCTCTTGTCCTGTCACTGCATATATCACAAATATCATTGTCAGAGATATTAAAGCATATATTACAGTATTTGACTTCCTTCTTTAGCTTTATTATGCTTTCTCCGAAGCGTTCCACGTCCGCTACCTTCTGCCTCAGCAGGTGCATTACCAGCCTGAATGCGGTTTTTTTTCCTATGCCGGGCAATGATGCAAACTCATTGACGGCGTTTTCGAGTAGTTTTGAAGGATAATCTGAGAATGTCATGTCTTGATTTAAATTCGCGATTATAGAATGAGCGCATTAAATTAACAATTTTAATTTTTTCTCTCGACGGATTTTATTATCCTTGCCAAAATTTTCTTTATGAGCCCGGCATTAATCCTGGTAATTATATTGCTTTATTTCAGTTTATTGATCACAATAGGCTGGTTTACAAGCCGTAAGGCCGACAGCGAAAGTTTTTTTATTGGTAACCGGCAATCTCCGTGGCTTATCGTGGCCATCGGGATGTTAGGGGCCTCTTTGTCGGGAGTTACCTTTGTTTCAGTCCCCGGCTGGGTTATGGACAGCCAGTTATCCTACATGCAGATGGTGCTGGGTTTCCTGGTTGGCTATATGGTAATAGCCGAGATATTACTCCCCCTTTATTATAAGCTGAGGCTCACTTCAATATATACTTACCTGGAAAAGCGTTTTGGACATTATTCATATAAGACCGGCGCATCATTCTTTCTGCTGTCGCGTACAATAGGAGCTTCTTTCAGGCTCTTTCTTGTGGCAAATGTGCTGCAGTTCACTGTATTTGATGCCTGGAACATACCCTTTGCAGTAACCGTTATCATTACCCTGGCACTTATCTGGCTGTATACTTTCAAAGGTGGTATAAAGACCATAATATGGACTGATACATTACAGACCGTATTTATGCTGAGTGCTGTGATACTGACTGTTATTTACATATCCAGATCGATGGACCTGAACCTGGTCAGGATGATTGAAACAGTCAGGGAAAATGATTTATCAAAGGTTTTCTTTTTTAAGGATTTCAACGATGAACGGCATTTTTTTAAACAGTTTTTCGGAGGGATGTTCATCACAATAGTAATGACGGGGCTTGACCAGGATATGATGCAGAAAAACCTGAGCTGCCGCAATCTGAAGGATGCAAAAAAGAATATTTACACCTACAGCATTGCCTTCGTTCCCGTTAATTTGATCTTCCTTGTCCTGGGTGTTCTCCTGGTCATCTACACCTCCTTTGCAGGGATGGCCATACCTGATCAGGCAGATAACCTTTTTCCTCTTGTTGCCACCAGGGGTGGATTACCACCTGCGGTGAGCATTTTCTTTATACTTGGACTGATAGCAGCGGCCTATTCCAGTGCCGATTCTGCACTTACGGCACTCACCACTTCCTTTACCGTTGATATCCTTGGGAAGGGAGGAGAGAAGGAAGCGGTATTGAAGAAGGTTCGCTTCAGGGTTCATATTATGTTTTCCTTCATTCTTATGGCCGTAATACTCCTGTTCAGACTCATCAATGACCAGAGTGTGATAAGTGCACTTTATACTGTTGCAGGTTATACATACGGCCCGCTGCTCGGCATGTATTCTTTTGGCCTGTTTACAAAATGGAAGGTTCATGATCGCCTGCTGCCCTACGTGGCCATAGCCTCACCTCTTCTGTGCGTCCTGCTCAATACCTTTTCCGATGAATTATTGAGGGGCTATAAATTCGGATTTGAGCTGCTGATAGTTAACGGGCTTATTACCTTTATAGGTATGATACTCATTCGCCGGAAGAATTCCCGAGAGGGAAACGGTAGATAATGTAATAAGAAAATGCAGGGGTAAAAGATGAATCGGTAAGTCCCATTCCCGGTATGTAAATGGCCTTTTTTTCCTTCCTCCCCGATGAATATACAGGGGTGCGCAGTTTTACTGCCCAACCTATCAGAAAATTCCTGAATATTTCTGTTTTTATGCTTCCCTGGACTTCAAGGAAATGGGCATGAACAGTATTTGCCGGGATGGAGGTATTCACTTCTCCCCAGTAATTTTTCACGCTAACATCCGGCGTTTCCTGTTCAAAAACAGCCAGACCATAACGTAGTCCAATACCTGCAAAATAATTGATTTTTGAAGCCACGGGTGCAAGCATGCCAATATCTGTTCCCAGCCTGATAAACCAGCCATGGCTACTGTATTTATAATTATATTGCTCATAGGTGTAGGAGGAAAGGCCGGGTTCACAGACAAGGTAGTATTTGTAATTGAGCCGGTATGAAAGGTGTCCTTCATAGTTGTAGCCTGTATTGTCAAGAGCATACAATACTGGACCGGTCAGATCAAATCCCAGGCTGACAGATTTTGAGGCCTGAACAGTATCTGCCTCCTGGGCACTCATTAACAGTGGCAGAAGGAGGAGGGGCAGGCTAAAAGAATATCTGAACATTTTCTTCATCACCGGGATTTACAGATTTGTTTAAAATTAGTATGCCGCTTATATCATTCTCAGTGAAATTGATATTTTCAATTTCGTGGAGGTAGATATAACCACAGGCGCGTGAAAGTAATTTGAGGTTCGATTGATAGAATATTTCAAGAGTGTCGGCACGACCTCCATTAATAATAACAAAGGCACAGCCGGAAGCAGATGGATTAAGGGGAAGACCTATCCTGTTAAGGTTAGAGTTGGAACAGATCACTGAGTCCGGAACATTTAATCCATAAATATCCAGGCTGTCAATGTTGATTTTTTCTTCCGTTTCTGCTGAATAAAAGCCTGCATTCATCAATACTTCGGTAGCCTGGTCACAACTTTCTTCTGTGCACGACATTAGCAGTACAACCAGGCTAAGGGCTAACGAAACAAGGGTAAGAAATTCACTTTTCATCCTCTTAAAACAAATGTATTCAAAAGTATGAAAAATGAATTACCCAAAAAAGGCTTTGACTGCGGTTCTGGTATTGTTTTGTCAATTCTTTTTCTGCTTGAAGATCTCCTCTATGGTTTCTTCATATTTTCTCATCAGCTCGTTTCTTCTGAGTTTCAGGGTGGGGGACAATTCACCGGTGTCGGGCGACCATTCTTCTTCTACGAGCCGGAATCTCTTTATTTTTTCATGGTCGCCAAGGGAGTTGTTAAGGCGTTCCACCTCACCTGCCAGGCACCTTACGACATCTGCATTCCTGATAAGCTCATAATTATCCCTGAAATTTATTTTCTCTTCGGCACACCAGTTGTGCAGCTCCTTGAAATTGGGAGATATCAGGGCACTGGCAAATTTCTGATTTTCACCAATTACCATTGCCTGTTCAATAAATAGCGATTCCTTCAGCTTATTCTCGATTACCTGCGGGGCAATATACTTGCCGGCAGAGGTTTTAAAGATTTCCTTTTTCCTGTCGGTTATCTTGAGCCACCTGCCATCCACGAAGGTTCCGATATCCCCTGTATGAACCCAACCTTCACTGTCAATCATTTCCCTGGTTCGCTCCTCATCCTTGTAATAGCCCATCATTACATGAGGCCCCCTGGTCAGTATCTCCCCGTCTTCAGCTATTTTTACTTCAACACCCGGTATCGGGGGGCCTACGGTACCGAACATAATTTCATCTATCTTGAAGGGGTTCACTGCAATTACCGGGGAGGTTTCAGTTAAGCCGTAGCCTGCAATTATTGGCAGGCCCGCTGCCCAGAATATCCTCTCAAGCCTGGGTTGTATTGCAGCGCCCCCGGAAACAATAATTTCAATCTCACCCCCCAGGGCTTCTCTCCATTTGCTGAATATTATTTTGCTCGCAATAGCAAGTTTTGCCTTATAAAAGACACTCTTTCCCTTGAGTTCAAATTTCAAACCCAGCCTGACGGCCCAGAAGAACAATTGTTTTTTTATGCCGCTAAGTGCCTGTCCCTTGCTCATTATACCGTCATATATCTTTTCCATGAGGCGGGGTACGGTATTCATTACATGGGGCTTCACCTCCTTGATCAGTTCAGTTATGAGGCCCATATTTTCTATGTAGTAAACACTCATCCCCTTGTACTGGAAATGATAATTGACCATCCTTTCATAAATGTGGCAGAGAGGAAGGAAACTCATTGCCCTGTTACCAAAGCCAAGATGGTGTATATCGTTTATTGCGAGAAGGTTAGATACCAGGTTATTATGTGACAGCATTACTCCTTTGGGCTGACCTGTTGTTCCCGAAGTATATATTATGGTCAGAAGATCATCAGGGGTGATTGCATCTTTGGTCCTCTGCAACTCGTCTTTGTACTTTTCCTTATTCTTCCTGCCGAGTTCAAGCAGTTCCCCGAAATTCTTCACTCCCTCAAGATCATCGAAAGAATATATAGCTTTAATATTTTTCAGTTCGGCCAGTACCGGTTCTATTTTTTTATAGATTGACCGGTTTGAAAGAAATATAACTTTTACTTCAGCATGGCTGAGGATGTAAAGGTACTCTTCGGGGCCTATGGTAGGATATACCGGTACATGAACCATTCCCGCCTGTGAGAGGCCCATGTCAACAAAACACCACTCGGGGCGGTTACCTGTTATGGTAGCCACCCTGTCACCCTGGCTGAGCCCAATAGCCCTCAAACCGTAACTTACCAGGTTCGAATTTTCACGGTAATCGCCGGTTGAGTATGTCTTCCATTCATTGCCTGTCTTACCGGCAATTGCTACTTCCCTGGAATATTTCTCAATATTCCAGTCGATGATGTCAAAAGTGCGTGTTACCTGCATGATTTTAAATATTATGGAACCGGCAATTCTACAAAAAATTTTCGAACAAATGTAGAAATATGCTCACGAACATAATATTATAAGCTCTATATTACTTAATAACAAGATTTTATAGGTGCCGATCGGATGGTATGATTTTCGACCGTACAAAAGATGCGGAAGCTTTACAGGAGGGCTTCCCTCACAGCTTCCCTTATTTTATCAAGTGCCATGGGTATTCCTTCGGGTTTATTCCCTCCGGCAACAGCCATAAAGGGCTGTCCGCCACCACCGCCGTTGATATATTTTGAGACACTGCTTATAATATCCCCGGCATGTATTTTTTTCATCTGAACAATATCATCGGTGGCCATCATCAGCAAATGTGCCTTGTCACCGATTTGAGTACCGACGGCAAGAATAATGCCCCTGTTAGTTGATCTTACCATCTGGGCAATTTTTTTCAGTATATCCACGGAATCTGTTTGTACCTGGCGGGCAATGAATTGTGTTCCGTTTATATCTTCAGAGTTATTAAGCAGCTCATCGCGTAATATTGCAGATGCATTTGCCTCGAGCTTTTCGATCCTTTTATTCAGTTTGTTAACCTGGTCCAGGAGCCTTGATATTGATTCGGGTATGTCTTTGGAAGTGGTTAGCATATTACTGACTTCGTCGAGAATAGCTAATTTACTGTTAACGTAGTCAAGTGCATGTTCCGATGTGACGGCTTCAATTCTTCTTATGCCCGCGGCAATGGCTGTTTCGGATATAATTTTAAACAGCCCTATCTGTCCGGTGGATTCCACATGGGTGCCTCCGCACAATTCAAGAGAATCATCAAAACCGACAAGCCTTACCCTGCTGTCATACTTTTCCCCGAAGAGGGCAATGGCTCCTTTTTCAAGGGCTTCATCCACCGGTAATTCATCAATTACTTTTGCCGGTATGTTTTTTCTGATCATTTCATTAACCAGTTTTTCTATATTATTGAGTTCTTCATGACTGATTTTATTAAAATGACTGAAATCAAACCTTAGTTTTTCGGCTGTGACCAGTGATCCTTTCTGTTCAACATGATTTCCGAGTACTCTTCTCAGTGCAAAATGAAGCAGGTGTGTTGCGGTGTGATTTTTTGCCGTTGCCGAGCGCCGGGCCTGGTTAACTATTGCCTGGTAATAATTTTCGGTGTCGACCGGGACTGACTTGCTGACATGAATGATAAGCTTATTTTCCTTAATGGTATCTATTATGTCAATTTTTTCCCTGCCATTGGTTATATAACCGGTATCGCCTGCCTGGCCTCCTGATTCAGCATAAAAAGGGGTCTTGTCAAATACAAGATGATAAAGTGATTTACCTTTGATTTTTATCTTACGGTAGCGTGTGATTCTTACCTTTTCTGTGGTTTTCTCATAACCCGTGAAATCAGTTCCCTGGATGACATCCAGTATTACCCAGTCATCTGTTTCTTTCTCCGCATCAGTCTTTGACCTTTGCTTTTGTTTTGTCAACTCTTTTTCGAAGCCTTCGATGTCTACTGTCATACAGTTTTCCCGCATAATGAGTTGAGTAAGGTCGACAGGGAAGCCATAGGTGTCGTTAAGGGTAAAGGCATCATTTCCCGGGAAAACATCCTGTCCGGCTACTTTTAGTTCTCCTATCCTCTTTTCAATGAGCCTGATTCCTTTTCCCAGCGTATTGAGAAAGGTTATTTCTTCCTGCCTTATTGTTGTTGTGATCTGCTTTTCCTGTGCCCTGAGTTCAGGGAAGTGATCGCCCATTACCTGCACCAGTACGGGTACGAGCCTGTAGATAAAAGGATCTTCCTGGTTGAGGTAATTATACCCATAGCGTATGGCCCGCCTGAGTATTCTCCTGATAACGTAACCGGCCTTGTTGTTGGTAGGTATCTGTCCGTCAGCCACAGAAAAAGAGACAGCCCTCAGGTGATCTGCAATAACTCTTAATGCTGTATCAGTCTCTTTTCCGGCACCATAATTTATTCCCGTGATGGCTGCTGTTTCTTTTATCACTGACTGGAAAATGTCGGTATCATAATTTGATTTTTTATTCTGAACCACCATGCAGAGCCTTTCGAAGCCCATACCTGTGTCAACGTGTTTTTCAGGCAGTTGTTCAAGTGATCCGTCGGCCTTGCGGTTATACTGGATAAAAACCAGGTTCCAGATTTCGAGTACCAGGGGGTGGTCTTTATTCACGAGGGTATGCCCGGGGACGGACTTACGCTCCCGGTCTTCCCTGAGATCAACATGTATTTCTGAACAAGGACCGCAGGGTCCCGTATCGCCCATTTCCCAGAAATTGTCTTTTTTTGATCCTTCGAGTATCCTGTTTTCATGATTCACAAAACAATTTTCCCAGAATTTTGCTGCTTCATTATCCCTGCCAAGGTTTTCATCCCTGCTGCCTCCAAAAACGGTGGCGTATATCCTGTCTTCAGGTAACTTAAGTACAGAAGTCAGGAATTCCCAGGCCCATTCTATTGCTTCCTTCTTGAAATAATCACCAAAGGACCAGTTTCCAAGCATTTCGAACATGGTGTGATGATAGGTGTCATGCCCAACTTCCTCAAGATCATTGTGTTTGCCTGATACCCTGAGGCATTTCTGGCTGTTGGCCACCCGTTTATCCAGTGGCTTTTCATTTCCAAGAAAAATATCTTTAAACTGATTCATGCCCGCATTGGTAAACATGAGGCTCGGATCATGCCTGAGTACCATCGGAGCAGAATCAACTATGGTGTGTCCTTTCGCTTTAAAAAAGTCAAAAAATGTCTTTCTTAGTTCCTTTGAATTCATATAATTTCCTATCCTTTAACATTATGATCGGTAAATGGTTTGTAAAATTAGTTTATTTAAATTAGATTTGCCGCACCCCGGGGGAAAAACATGGGGTAAAACATATTGTGAAGATCCTGATGTTAGGCAAGAAGTATCTACTTGATAAGAAAGAATTAGTTTATAAGGAATATCGGCTTTCTTTTAAGCAAAAACTTATAAGAGTCACTTTGATTCTTGTGGCCTCTTTTGCTCTTGCCGGCGTTTACGGCCTTGTTTTCAAGCATTTTTTTGGATCCCCCAAAGAAAAAATGCTCCTGTCCCGCCTTGATGAAATTAAGTACCGCTACCAGCTGCTTGAGAATGATTTTGTTGCCATTGAGGAGGAATTAGGGAGCATTGCAGCTGCAGAGGATAATGTTTACCGGCCGGTATTTGAAATGGAAAAAATACCACCCTCTTTCAGGCAACCGGGCTTTGGTGGTACAAAGAAATATGAAGAGCTGGAAGGTTTTGAGAATTCAGATATAATAATTTCGGCAAGGAAAAGAGTTGATGAACTTTTGAGGAAGACCTATATACAGTTAAGGTCATTCGATGATATTATACCACTGGCCTCCGATTGGAATAATAAGATATCACACATTCCTTATATCCGTCCTGTTAATGTAAATATACCGATGGGCGACGGATTGAAATTCCGGGAAATACACCCCGTGCTCGGCAGTCCGAGATGGCATCATGGCCAGGACTTCCTGGCTCCCCCGGGAACGGATGTGTTTACCACAGGTGCCGGAGTGGTTACAAGGTCAGGGTGGAGCCCTTATGGTTTCGGTAATATGGTTGAGGTTGACCATGGTTATGGCTTTAAAACTATATACGGGCACCTCAAAACAGTTGAAGTAACAGAGGGTCAGAGTGTTAAAAGAGGTGACCTGCTTGGCTTGTCTGGAAGCACGGGCATTTCTTCGGGACCTCATTTACATTATGAAATACATTATGATGGTAAAGTGCAAAACCCGCTTTATTTCTTTGATGATGACCTTACAATGGAGGAGTATAATAAAATGATTACTTCTCTTAATGGCGCTTACGGCAATTAATTAATGTTGTATAATTTTTTATATAATGTTGATAAAAAACTTTCAATGACTTCTGTAATTAATTAGATTTAATATATTTATCCTATCTTTGCACGATATTTTGTATACATAAATATGGCAAAAGTAAAATATAAATACAACCCTCAGTCTTTATCATTCGACAGGATCAAGATGTCGTTCAGCGAGAGGTTTCTCAGGTTTCTGGCCTATTTTACCGGTTCCGTCATTCTTGCATTGTTATATGGAGCTATCTTTACCTACCTTTTTGATTCGCCTAAGGAGAAAGTGCTGAAACGTGAGAATGAACAAATGAAACTTCAGTATGAATTACTGAGCAAAGACCTCGATAAAGTTGAGAAGGTGCTTGCCCATCTTCAGGAAACGGATGATAATCTTTACAGGACTATCTTTGAGGCTGAACCAATATCAACCTCCTTACGGGAGGGCGGCATAGGAGGTGTAAACAGGTACGAAGAGCTTGAGGGTTATGATAATTCAAGCATAGTTATTGAAACGGCAATAAGGCTCGATAAGATAAAGAAGAAGACCTATGTGCAGTCCAAATCATTCGATGAACTGATAGGTCTCGCCAGTGAGAAGGAAGAGATGCTGAGAAGCATACCGGCCATAATGCCAATATCCAACAAAGACCTTACCCGTACAGCATCAGGCTGGGGTTACAGGATACATCCAATTTATAAAATCAGGCGCTTTCATTACGGCATGGATTTCACTGCTCCTACAGGTACCGACGTGTATTCAAGCGGTGATGGAACAATTGCTGCCATCAAGAGCTCCAAGCGCGGACTTGGCAATCATATAATAATAGATCACGGTTTTGGCTACCAGACGGTGTATGCACACCTGAACAGATTTAACAATCTCCGGGTAGGGCAAAAGGTAAAAAGGGGAGATATCATTGGTTTTGTCGGTAGTACGGGATTGTCCACTGCCCCCCATCTTCATTATGAGGTTCATCTTAACGGAAAGAAGGTTGATCCGGCCAATTACTATTTCAACGATCTTACAGCAGAGGAATATGAAAGGATGATTGAACTTTCAATGCGAAGCGGCCAGTCTTTCGATTAATCAGGAATTTTATATGTCAGGGATCCGGGCGGGGCGCTTAAATATCAGAATAATACAGGTAGTAGTTGTTGTCTTTTGCTTTCCGCATGCCTTATTTTCACAGATAAGCTACGACAGACAGTTAATTACCATTGCTGCCACAGGTGATATCATGCCCGGAACCTCATTCCCCGGAAAGAGCTACCTGCCACCGGGAAATAATCCCTATCCTCTGATGTCGTCCCTCTTTGAGATCTTATCCCTGCCCGATCTTACTTTCGGGAACCTGGAAGGCCCCTTCTCTGATGATGGCGAACTTGCAAAAAAATGCAGGGATACAACCACCTGCTACGCTTTCAGGGTACCCGAAAGTTACGCAGGGGTCCTCGACAGTGCCGGCTTTGACCTGCTGAGCCTTGCAAATAACCATATAGGTGATTTTGGCTACGAGGCCAAGCTGACAACGGCAACAATACTTGATTCAATGAACATGTCCTTTGCCGGAACAGATGATTATCCTTTGGCAGTCAGGACATTATTCGATACCCTCAAAGTGGGATTCTGTGCTTTTGCACCGAATAAGGGAACCGTAAACCTGCACGATATTAAGAGGGTTGAAGAGTTAATAGGCATGCTTGAAGACACTTGTGACATTGTAGTAGCATCTGTTCATGCCGGGGGAGAAGGAGCTGAAAACCAGCATGTAACGAGAACCGAAGAATATTATTACGGTGAGAACAGGGGAAATATTTATGAATTTGCACACAGGCTTATTGACCTGGGCGCCGACATTGTCCTTGGTCATGGCCCCCATGTAAGCAGGGCACTGGAAATATACCGCGGAAGACTGATCGCCTACAGCCTCGGAAATTTTTGTACATACAGAAGATTCAATCTCCGGGGACCCAATGGCTATGCACCCTTAATTTATGCCTGCCTCGATACAGAGGGGGAATTTTTGTTCGGTAAAATAATACCGGTTTACCAGAATAATATGGGTCATGTTAAGCAGGATCCGGAAAAAAGAGCTATTTTTAAGATACAGGAATTAATACAAAGCGATTTTCCTGAATCAAAGCTTGTTGTGGATAATGACGGTAATATTACAATAAAGGAATGAATATGGAAGAAAATGCTACCAGAAAGAAGAAATTATTCTACTCCATAGGAGAAGTGGCTGAAATGCTGGGAGAACAAACATCGGCAGTCCGTTACTGGGAAAAAGAATTCGATATAATAAGGCCGC
>JAVVEL010000031.1:0-26224 GCA_032260385.1 Bacteroidales bacterium
AAAGAACATGGTAACAGGTGCCGCCCAGATGGATGGAGCAATTCTCGTTGTTGCAGCTACCGATGGACCAATGCCCCAGACACGTGAGCATATCCTGCTTGCGCGCCAGGTAAACGTGCCTAAGATCGTTGTATATCTTAACAAGGTTGACATGGTTGATGACCCTGAGCTTCTCGAGCTCGTAGAGATGGAAGTACGTGAACTTCTTGATTTTTACGAATTTGACGGAGACAACGTCCCTGTCATTCTTGGATCTGCACTTGGTGCAATGAACGGTGATCCCAAGGAGGAAGAAAAGATAATGGAACTCATGCAGGCAGTTGATGAGTATATTCCAATACCTCCACGTGATAATGAAAAACCATTCCTGCTGCCCGTTGAGGATATTTTCTCAATAACAGGTCGCGGAACCGTTGCCACAGGACGTATTGAAACAGGTGTTGTAAATACGGGTGATGAACTCGAAATGATAGGCCTTGGTGCCCAGAAGAGGAAGACTGTCTGTACGGGCGTTGAGATGTTTCGTAAGATACTCGACCGTGGTGAGGCAGGCGATAACGTTGGACTCCTGCTTCGTGGCGTTGACAAGAAAGAGATCAAAAGAGGTATGGTACTGGCCAAGCCAGGCTCAATAACACCTCATACCAGGTTTAAAGCTGAAGTATATGTTCTTAAGAAAGAAGAAGGCGGACGTCATACTCCTTTCCATAATAACTATCGTCCCCAGTTCTACCTGAGAACTCTTGACGTAACTGGCGAAGTTAAGCTTCCTGAAGGTACTGAAATGGTTATGCCCGGTGATAATGTCACCATTGAGGTTAACCTGATCACACCTGTGGCCATTAACCAGGGACTGCGTTTTGCAATCCGTGAAGGGGGAAGAACGGTTGGTGCAGGCCAGGTTATTGAGATTGTTGAGTAAGATAATTCAAAAAGCCTTATATGCAGGGAGTGATTCACTCCCTGCATGTCGGTATACGGGTGTAGCTCAGCTGGTAGAGCACTGGTCTCCAAAACCAGGTGTCGGGAGTTCGAGTCTCTCCTCCCGTGCAAACTGATTAAGAAATGAAGAAAATAAGGAGATACATAAAGGAGTCATTTACTGAACTGATACACAAGGTAACATGGCCGACATGGAGTGAGCTGCAAAACAGTACCACGGTGGTAATGATTGCCTCACTTATTATTGCTCTGACGGTATGGGTAATGGACTATGCTTTCGACAATGTTATGTCATTTGTATACAGGTTATTATATTAAAAGCAGGACGTTCCGATGAGTGAGAATGTAAAGAAGTGGTATGTATTACGTGCGATAGGGGGGAAAGAAAAAAAGGTAAAGGAATATATCGAAAGCGAGATTAACCGTCTTGAACTGCAGGATTACATTTCTCAGGTCCTCATCCCGCAGGAAAAAGTATACCAGATCAGATCAGGAAAAAAGATAAGCAAGGAAAGAAATTTCTTTCCGGGTTATGTCCTTATCGAGGCTGCCCTGGTGGGGGAGGTTCCTCACATACTTAAGAACATTCCGAATGTCATTGGTTTTCTCGGGACCAAGGAGGGAGAACCCGTACCCCTGAGAAAATCTGAGATAAACAGGATACTTGGCAAGGTTGATGAACTGGCAGCCAGTGACGAGGAAATAAATGTCCCCTTTTATGTCGGGGAGTCGGTTAAAGTCGTTGACGGGCCGTTTAACAGCTTTACGGGTATTATTGAAGAGGTAAATGATGAGAAGAAAAAGCTCAAGGTGATGGTTAAGATTTTCGGAAGGAAGACTCCTCTTGAACTGAGCTTTATGCAGGTTGAAAAAGATAGTTAAAGGATATTTAAATAAAGATATTGGTGGTTACAAAAATTATAATGCTTCCTGAGTAACCGCCAAGCTCTCGCGTAAACTAAGCAAAATGTGAATTATGGCAAAAGAAGTTGCTGGAATTATCAAGTTACAAATACGTGGCGGTGCGGCTAATCCATCACCACCTGTGGGCCCTGCGCTGGGTGCCAAGGGGGTTAATATAATGGAATTCTGCAAGCAGTTTAATGCGAGGACTCAGGATAAGGCGGGAAAGGTTATTCCGGTTATTATTACAGTTTATGGTGACAAATCATTTGACTTTGTTACCAAAACTCCACCGGTAGCTGTTCAGCTGTTGGAGCTGGCAAAGGTAAAAAAGGGTTCGTCAGAATCCAATATTACCAAGATTGCTTCAGTTTCCTGGGACCAGGTGCGTACAATTGCTGAAGAAAAGATGGCTGATTTAAACTGTTTTACAGTTGAATCGGCCATGAAGATGGTAGCAGGTACTGCCAGGAGTATGGGTATAACCGTAAAAGGCCAATACCCGGGTAGTAACTAAATATATTAAAGGATAATATGACTAAACTTACCAAGAACAAAAAGTTGGCCCTTGAGAAGGTCGAAAGGGACAGGCTTTATACACTGAGCGAAGCAGCCAGGCTGGTGAAGGAAATTACTTTCTCAAAGTTTGATGCTTCGGTTGATCTGGATGTAAGGTTAGGTATTGATCCACGTAAATCAAACCAGATGGTTCGCGGAGTTGTTTCCCTTCCTCATGGAACAGGAAAAGAAACAAGAGTACTTGTATTATGTACTCCTGACAAGGAAGCAGAAGCAAAAGAAGCCGGAGCCGACCATGTCGGACTTGATGATTATATTGAAAAAATCAAGGGCGGATGGACTGATATTGACGTGGTGATTACCATGCCGAGCGTTATGGGTAAGATCGGTCCCCTGGGAAGGATACTCGGTCCGCGTGGACTGATGCCCAACCCTAAAAGTGGTACTGTTACAATGGATATAGGCAAGGCTGTGTCTGAAGTTAAACAGGGTAAGATTGATTTCAAGGTTGATAAATATGGAATCATTCATACCTCTATAGGGAAAGTTTCATTTGAACCTCAAAAGATTGTTGAAAATGCTAAAGAGTTCATCTCAACAATCAATAAACTGAAACCGGCTGCGGCTAAAGGAACATATATAAGAAGTATATTCCTTTCAAGCACAATGAGCCCGGGTATTAAAGTCGACCCCAAGGGTCTGGAGGATAAAATCTAATAGGAGGAAAAAATGAGACGTGAAGAAAAACAAGCAATAATAGACAGCCTGGCTGAAAAATTCGAAGAATACAGCCATTTTTATCTGACCGATACTGCAGAGCTTAACGCAGCACATACATCGGATCTGAGAAGAGCCTGTTTTGAGAAGGACATCAAACTGATTGTCGTGAAAAACACACTTCTCAAGAGAGCCCTGGATAAATCTGAGAAAAACTTTGAAGAACTGTATGAAGTTCTGAAAGGTTCTACGTCTGTCATGTTTAGCAATACCGGTAATGTCCCTGCAAAAATGCTGCAGGACTTCCGTAAGAAACATGATAAACCCGTACTGAAAGGTGCATTTGTTGAGGAATCAGTCTACCTGGGAGATGATCAGTTAGACATACTGGCAGCACTCAAATCGAAAGATGAACTTCTTGCCGATCTGATTGCATTGCTGAACTCACCTGTGCAGAATGTTATTTCTGCCTTGAATTCGGGTTCAAATAATATACATGGAGTGCTTGAAGCACTGTCAAAAAGAGACAATTAGATAAATAATAATCAATTAAAAATAATCTGAGAGATGGCAGATCTTAAAAAGTTAGCAGAAGAATTAGTAGGCTTAACTGTAAAAGAGGTAAAAGAACTTACAGACATACTGAAGGAAGAGCATGGTATCGAACCCGCTGCAGCAGCTGTTGCTGTTGCCGGCCCGGCAGCAGGAGGCGAAGCCGCCGCCGCTGAGGAAAAAACAGAATTCGATGTTGTGCTTACTGCTCCGGGTGGGCAGAAACTGCAAATTGTTAAACTTGTAAAGGAAATTACCGGTCTGGGACTGAAAGAAGCTAAAGCTGTGGTCGATTCTGCACCTTCACCAATTAAGGAAGGCATTGCAAAAGATGAGGCTGAAAGCATTAAAAAGCAACTTGAAGAAGCAGGAGCCGAGGTTGAACTTAAATAAGCTTTACCCTGTAAAGATTTATAGGTTTGATCCCGGCTCAAATCGGGATCAGGCCTTTTTGTCGTTAAAAAACAAGTTCAATTAATTCCATAATAAATGACCTCAAAAAGTAATAAAAGAATCAGTTTTGCAACCATAAAAAATCAGTTGGAATATCCTGATTTCCTGGAGGTTCAATTGAAGTCGTTCAGGGAGTTCTTCCAGATGGGAACAACACCCGAGAACAGGAGAGATGAGGGATTATACAGGGTTTTCAATGAAAATTTCCCCATAAGTGACACCAGGAATAACTTCATTCTGGAATTCCTGGATTACTCGGTCGATCCGCCCAGGTATACCATTGAAGAATGTATTGAAAGGGGATTGACTTTCAGTGTACCGCTGAAAGCAAAACTTAAATTGTATTGTACCGATCCTGAACATGAGGATTTTGATACCGTAATACAGGATGTATACCTGGGAACGGTTCCCTACATGACAGACAGAGGTACCTTTGTAATTAACGGTGCCGAAAGAATAGTGGTATCACAGCTGCACCGTTCACCCGGCGTCTTTTTCGGTCAGAGTATCCATGCCAACGGTACAAAACTGTACTCGGCACGTATAATACCCTTTAAAGGGTCCTGGATCGAATTCGCCACCGATATAAATAATGTGATGTACGCATATATTGACCGTAAGAAAAAACTTCCGGTTACTACTCTCCTGCGTGCAATAGGTTATGAGAGTGATAAGGAAATACTTGAGATATTTAATCTTGCAGAGGAACAAAAAGTATCCAAGACCAATCTTAAGAGACTGGTAGGAAGAAAATTAGCTGCCAGGGTACTGAAGTCATGGTTCGAAGACTTTGTTGATGAAGATACAGGCGAACTTGTATCCATTGAAAGGAATGAAGTGGTCCTTGACCGTGAAACAGTAATTGAGAATGAACATATTGACCTGATAGTTGACTCAGGCGCAAAAGATATTTTATTGCACAGGGAAGATCAGAACCTTGCTGATTATGCAATTATTTACAATACCCTGCATAAAGATCCCTGTAACTCAGAAGAAGAAGCAGTACTATATATTTACAGGCAATTAAGGAATGCTGAGCCTCCGGATGTAGCAACCGCCAGGGACGTTATAGATAAACTCTTTTTCTCTGATAAGAGATATGACCTTGGCGAGGTTGGCCGTTACAGGATCAATACCAAGCTGGGTCTGAATACCGATTCCGATGTTAAGGTGCTTACCAAAGAGGATATTATAGAAATTATAAAATACCTTATTGAACTGATTAATTCGAAGACGGATATTGATGATATTGACCATCTCAGTAACCGCCGTGTCAGAACAGTGGGTGAGCAGCTTTATAACCAGTTTGGTGTTGGCCTGGCACGGATGGCAAGGACAATAAGGGAAAGGATGAATGTAAGGGATAACGAGGTCTTTACGCCCGTTGACCTGATAAATTCCAAAACTCTCTCATCGGTTATTAATTCTTTCTTCGGAACAAACCAGCTGTCACAGTTTATGGACCAGACTAACCCCCTGGCCGAGATGACTCACAAGAGGCGTATGTCGGCACTGGGTCCGGGTGGTCTCTCCCGTGAGAGGGCAGGCTTCGAGGTAAGGGACGTACACTATACTCACTATGGCCGCCTGTGCCCGATAGAAACACCGGAAGGACCTAATATAGGTCTTATATCTTCCTTGTGTGTATATTCCAAGATAAATGATCTTGGCTTTATAGAGACACCTTACCGCAAGGTGAAAGCCGCCAGGGTTGACCTTTCAAACAATGGTGTGGTATGGCTCAGTGCCGAAGAGGAAGAAGAAAAAATAATTGCCCAGGCCAATGCGCCGCTTGATGATGAAGGTAATTTCGTCAATCCAAGGGTAAAGGCCCGCTTTGAGGCTGATTATCCGCACGAAGAGGCAGGGAAAATACACCTGATGGATGTGGCTCCGAACCAGATTGCTTCCATTGCTGCATCATTGATACCTTTTCTTGAACATGATGATGCCAACCGTGCCCTTATGGGCTCGAACATGATGAGACAGGCCGTTCCCCTGATGAGACCCGAGGCACCAATTGTAGGCACCGGGCTTGAAGACAAGATGGTAAGGGATTCACGCATTCTTATCGTGGCCGAAGGTGATGGTGTTGTTGAATATGTTGATGCTGAAGAGATCGTTATAAGGTATTCACGTACTGATGAGGAAAAATTTGTAAGTTTTGATGACGATATAAAAAGGTACAAGCTGCCAAAATATCAGAAGACTAACCAGAATACCTGCATTAACCTGGTTCCCATCGTAAAAAAAGGTGATAAGGTAAAGAACGGACAGGTACTTACCGAGGGCTACGGTACCAAGGAAGGCGAGCTGGCACTGGGACGTAACCTTAAAGTGGCCTTCATGCCATGGAAAGGTTATAATTTCGAGGATGCCATAGTTATATCTGACAAGGTTGTCCAGGATGATGTCTTTACATCAATACATATAGATGAATACCTCCTTGAAGTACGCGATACCAAAAGAGGTGTTGAAGAGCTTACCTCTGACATTCCGAATGTCAGTGAAGAGGCAACCAGGGACCTTGATGAGAACGGACTGATTCGCATAGGGGCTCATATAAAACCCGGTGATATACTTATCGGGAAAATAACACCCAAGGGAGAATCAGACCCTTCACCGGAAGAGAAGCTGTTAAGAGCCATCTTTGGAGACAAGGCCGGTGATGTAAAAGATGCCTCACTGAAGGCCGGGCCCTCACTAACAGGCGTGGTGATAGATAAAAAATTATTCTCCCGCGCAGTGAAAGACCGTAAGTCAAAGACGGTTGAGAAGCCATTGATCGAAAAAATAGATGCGGAGTTTGAGAAAGGCGCTGAGGATTTAAAGATGAGGCTGGTGGATAAACTTTTCATCCTCGTTAACGGAAAAACATCACAGGGTGTCAAGGATTATCTGAATGTTGACATAATACCCAAGGGCACAAAGTTTACCCTGAAGCAGCTTCAGGAGATAGATTATCTGAATGTCAATCCAGGTAAATGGACTACAGATAAGAAGAAGAATGATACCATCAAACAGCTGCTCCATAATTATCTTATAAAATACAAAGAGATAGATGGCATCTACAAGCGTAAGAAATACAATATCAACATAGGTGATGAGCTGCCTGCAGGTATAGTACGTCTGGCCAAGGTATATGTAGCAAAGAAGCGTAAGGTAAAAGTAGGGGATAAGATGGCCGGAAGGCATGGAAACAAGGGTATAGTTGCTAAAATTGTACGTGCTGAAGACATGCCCTTCCTTGAGGACGGAACACCTGTTGATATTGTACTGAATCCCCTTGGTGTGCCATCAAGGATGAACCTGGGACAGATTTATGAAACCGTTCTTGGCTGGGCCGGTCAGAAACTGGGATTGAAGTTCTCAACCCCTATATTTGACGGGGCAACAATAGATGAGATAACCGGGTACACCGATAAGGCCAAACTGCCAAGGTTCGGTACCACCTATCTATATGACGGGGGAACGGGGGAGAGATTTCATCAGCCTGCTACCGTAGGTGTAATATACATGCTCAAGCTGGGTCATATGGTTGATGACAAGATGCATGCCCGCTCAATAGGACCTTATTCACTGATTACACAGCAACCACTTGGTGGTAAGGCCCAGTTTGGAGGCCAGCGTTTTGGTGAAATGGAAGTGTGGGCCCTCGAAGCATTTGGCGCAGGGCATATACTGCAGGAAGTACTTACTATTAAATCTGACGATGTCGTAGGAAGGGCTAAAGCATACGAGGTAATTGTAAAAGGTGAACCCATGCCTCAGCCCGGAATCCCGGAGTCACTCAATGTCTTGCTCCATGAACTGAGAGGACTGGGATTGAGTATCAATCTCGACTGATAGTCGGACTCAGGGTTTTTGTTTGATTTTTTTTGATAATAATAATTACAACATATGTCATTCAGGAAAGACAATAAAACTAAAACAAACTATTCGAAGATCACAATTGGACTGGCTTCGCCTGAAGAAATTCTGGATCGTTCAAGCGGTGAAGTTTTGAAACCCGAGACAATAAATTACAGGACATACAAGCCTGAACGCGACGGTTTGTTCTGTGAAAGGATCTTCGGGCCTGTTAAGGACTATGAATGCCATTGCGGTAAATATAAAAGAATACGATACAAGGGTATCGTATGCGACCGTTGTGGTGTCGAGGTAACTGAAAAGAAAGTAAGGCGTGAACGTATGGGACATATATCACTGGTGGTACCTGTTGCCCATATATGGTATTTTAAATCACTTCCCAACAAGATTGGTTACCTGCTGGGTCTGCCAACAAAAAAACTTGACTCAATAATTTATTATGAGCGCTATGTTGTCATTAATCCCGGCATAAAGCAGGCAGATGGTATAAACTACCTTGATTTTCTGACAGAGGAAGAATACCTGGATATAATTGAGAGCCTTCCCAGGGAAAACCAATTCCTTGAGGATGATGATCCTGACAAATTCATTGCAGAAATGGGTGCCCAGGCACTGCATATGCTTCTCAGCCGTCTTGATCTTGATGATCTTTCGTATACCTTGCGTCATAAGGCAAGCACTGAAACATCGCAGCAGAGAAAGAACGAAGCTCTTAAAAGGCTTCAGGTTGTTGAAGCGTTCAGGGCTTCAAAGAATATAAACAGGCCCGAATGGATGATCATAAAGGTGGTGCCCGTTATACCACCTGAACTCAGGCCGCTGGTACCTCTCGATGGGGGAAGGTTTGCCACAAGCGACCTTAACGATCTTTACAGGAGGGTTATAATAAGAAACAACAGGCTTAAGCGATTAATAGAGATCAAGGCTCCTGAAGTGATACTGAGGAATGAAAAGAGGATGTTGCAGGAGGCTGTTGATTCACTGTTTGACAATTCACGTAAGGTGAATGCGGTGAAGACCGACGCCAACCGCCCGCTCAAATCCTTAAGTGACAGCCTGAAAGGGAAACAAGGAAGATTCCGCCAGAACCTCCTTGGCAAGAGGGTCGATTATTCAGCCCGTTCGGTTATAGTGGTAGGTCCTGAACTGAACCTTCATGAATGCGGATTGCCAAAGGATATGGCTGCCGAACTTTATAAACCCTTTATTATCAGGAAACTGATAGAGAGAGGCATAGTTAAGACAGTTAAATCGGCAAAAAAGATAGTAGACAGGAAGGATCCCGTTGTTTGGGATATACTTGAAAATGTGCTCAAAGGGCATCCTGTATTGCTGAACAGGGCTCCCACCCTGCACAGACTCGGTATACAGTCTTTCCAGCCAAAACTGATTGAAGGAAAGGCAATTCAGTTGCATCCACTGGTATGTACTGCTTTTAATGCTGACTTTGACGGGGACCAGATGGCAGTGCATCTTCCACTTGGCAACGCGGCAGTGCTGGAGGCCCAGATACTGATGCTTGCATCTCATAATATTCTTAACCCCGCCAATGGTGCTCCCATAACCGTTCCTTCCCAGGATATGGTGCTGGGATTATATTATATTACCAAGGCAAGGGAAAGCACAAAAGAAATTAAGGTTAAAGGTGAAGGATTGATCTTCTATTCACCTGAAGAGGCAAGAATCGCCTATAATGAAGGTAAAGTGGACCTTCATGCCATAATTAAAGTAAAGGTTGATGATGTGGTGGATGGCAATAAGGTCAATCACTTAATTGAGACCACGGTAGGGCGTGTTATCTTCAATGAATATGTGCCGGAAGAGGTCGGATTTATAAATGAACTGCTGACCAAGAAATCATTGAGAGACATAATTGGCAATGTGCTTAAAAAATCAGGCACGGCCAAAACAGCAGCCTTCCTCGACGCAATAAAAGACCTTGGTTATACAATGGCCTTCAGGGGAGGTCTCTCGTTTAACCTTGAAGATGTTATTGTCCCCGACGAGAAGATCCAGTTTGTGGATGAAGGTTACAGCCAGGTAGAAGACGTACTCTCAAATTATAATATGGGTTTCATTACAAATAATGAAAGGTATAACCAGATAATTGATATATGGACCCACATTAATGCAAAGCTCACACAGATCCTGATGAAGCAGCTGTCAAGTGACAAACAGGGTTTTAACTCGGTTTACATGATGCTTGATTCAGGCGCAAGGGGGTCGAAAGAACAGATCAGGCAGCTGTCGGGCATGAGGGGACTGATGGCAAAGCCACAGAAGTCAGGTTCGACAGGGAGTGAGATCATTGAGAACCCCATCCTGTCAAATTTCAAGGAAGGCTTATCTGTACTGGAATATTTTATATCAACTCACGGTGCACGAAAAGGACTGGCTGATACTGCCCTTAAAACTGCAGACGCAGGTTACCTTACCCGTCGTCTTGTTGATGTTTCACAGGATGTCATAATAGCTGAGGAAGACTGTGGAACCTTGAGGGGACTGGTGGCTACGGCCATAAAGAAGAATGAAGAAGTGGTTGAGACACTTTATGAAAGAATCCTGGGACGCACAACGGTGCATGATATCTATCATCCGCTAACCGGTGAATTGCTTGTTAATGCCGGGATTGAATTAACGGAAGGCCTGGCCCAGAAGATTGAAGATTCACCAATTGAGCAGGTTGAGATAAGATCGGTACTCACCTGTGAATCGAAGAAGGGTGTTTGTGCCAAGTGCTACGGCCGTAACCTGGCCACAGGTCATATGGTACAAAAAGGCGAGGCTGTAGGAGTAATAGCTGCCCAGAGTATTGGGGAACCCGGAACACAGCTTACCCTTCGTACCTTCCACGTAGGTGGTACAGCATCGAATATAACAGCTGAATCGAGCATAATAGCCCGTTATGATGGTGTTGCCGAGATTGATGAACTGAGGGTGGTTCAAAAAGAAACTGATCTCGGAAAGGTTAATGTGGTTATCGGACGCCTTGGTGAACTCAGGATTGTTGATAAGAATACAGGAATTGTGCTTACCACACATACCATACCTTACGGGTCAAAACTGTATATTAATCCCGGTGATGATATTAAAAAAGATGACCTGATATGTGAATGGGATCCTTTTAATGCCGTGATCATATCAGAAATAGCAGGCAAGATAACATTTGAGAACCTTATTGAAGGTATTACCTTCAGGGAAGAATCGGATGAACAAACAGGTTTCAAGGAGTTGGTAATTACTGAAACCAGGGACAAGACGAAAAACCCGACAATCAGGATTGTGGGTGATAAGAAGGAAGTAAGTAAGATTTATAATCTCCCCGTAGGGGCTCACCTAGTGTCAACCGAAGGTAACAGGGTCAATGCCGGTGATGTGCTGGTAAAAATTCCACGAGCAGTTGGTAAATCCGGGGATATAACAGGTGGTCTGCCCAGGGTAACGGAGCTGTTTGAAGCACGAAACCCTTCCAACCCTGCCGTAGTATCCGAAATAGACGGAGAGGTAAGCTTTGGTAAGATCAAGAGGGGTAACCGGGAAATAATTATTACATCAAAAGCCGGTGAGACCAAGAAATATCTTGTACCGCTTTCAAAACAGATACTGGTTCAGGAAAATGACTATGTGAGGGCGGGCATTCCGTTGTCTGATGGTGCCATTACCCCCGCTGATATACTGGCTATTAAAGGACCAACAAAAGTCCAGGAATATATCGTAAACGAAATACAGGAAGTTTACAGGTTACAGGGTGTGAAAATCAATGATAAACATTTTGAGATCATTGTACGTCAGATGATGCGCAAAGTGGAAATTATTGACCCGGGTGACACCAAGTTCCTTGAGAAGCAAATAGTCGATAAGCTTGAGTTTATGGATGAGAATGACTGGATATATGACAAAAAAGTTATCCTGGACAAAGGTGATTCACAGACCATTAAATCGGGGCAAATAGTAAGTGCACGTAAACTGAGGGATGAAAACTCAATGCTGAAGAGAAGAGACCAGAAGACCATTGATGCACGCGATGCCATCCCTGCTACCTCCAGTCAGGTGCTGCAGGGTATTACAAAGGCAGCCCTTCAGACAAACAGCTTCTTCTCGGCAGCTTCATTCCAGGAAACAACCAAGGTACTTAATGAAGCAGCGATACTGGGTAAGGTAGATACCCTGGAAGGACTGAAAGAAAATGTTATTGTTGGTCATCTTATACCTGCCGGAACGGGTGACAGACTTTATAATAACATTGTCGTGGGCTCAAAGGAAGAATATGATGCTCTTGTTCGCGGAGCACAAAGTGAAGTGGAAGAAGAAATTGAAGAAGAAAAACAATAAATAATCATGGCTGAAAAACCTAAAAATCCAAACCAGATTAATATTGAGCTTAATGATGAAGTAGCCCAGGGAATATATTCGAACCTGGCGGTTATTACACACTCGTCTTCTGAATTTGTAGTTGATTTTGTAAGAATAATGCCGGGGATACAAAAGGCACAGGTGAAATCAAGGGTTATCCTTACGCCTGAACATGCAAAAAGACTTCTGGGTGCCCTGGCTGATAATATAAAAAAGTATGAGGCCGTACACGGTCTCATAAAAGAAGTAAAAGGCTCAGGTCCCGTGATGCCGATGAATTTTGGGGGACCAACGGCACAGGCATGATGGATCATTAGCGCTAAAGGCACTTCCTTTGAGTGTTTTGATTAATATTTTTGTTTTGTACCTTTGTCATGAAAGACCCTAGCTATGAAAATGTCCTATAAAATATTCTTCCTTCTTATCCTGTTTGCCGTACTATCGGTAGGCTCATGTAAGAAACAGGCAAAATGTGGCTGTGGTGGTGATATAATAAATGAACTCGTGGGATTCCCGGTTTATATCTACCCTGATACAGTTTATGGCCAGGCAACATTTACACCCCTATCAAATCCCTACACTACATATTATGTCTGTAATCCATCTGCATTTATGAGTAAGATGAAAAAATTTGAATACGGTGCTTATGTTCTGGTCGACGGACATGTTTTCTGGAATTGCAATTATGTGATGCAATCAAGCAGCGGGTCTTACTATTCATACATGTACAAGGCCTACGATTTTGAAATGACCGATGTATACGAGGATCTGTACGGGAAGAAGTAAACCCTCAACTTCCAAAACCCCTAAGCCCCTAAACAATTAGCCTGTCAATTGTTTTTTTCCTATCTTAAAGCAATAAAACAGTTTCCACCATTATGAACATAGTAATAATAGGTGCCGGAAGGGTAGGTTCAGCCCTGGGCATAGAATTTAATAAGCGGGGTCACAGTGTTTTAAAGATTATATCACGATCAGGGGAAAAGGCTGCTGCCCTGGCCGCAACACTGGGATGTGAATATGGAAATGATCTTCTAATACCGCGCGAAGCAGAGCTAGTCATTGTTGCAGTCAATGATGATTCACTGGAAAGTGTTTTGAGGGAGTTGAAAGCCCCGGGTAATCCTGCAATAGCCCATACTGCAGGAAGCCTTGGACTTGAAGTGTTTGGTGATAAAATCCCGGACCACGGCGTTTTTTACCCCCTGCAGACATTTACCCATGGACGGGAGTACGATTTCAGACCTATCCCGGTTTTTATAGAGGCCAGCAATGATCATGCAGAAAAAGTGCTGAGATCACTTGCACTGTCACTGAGCGAAAAGGTATTTACCCTGAATATAGAGAGACGCAAATACCTTCACCTTGCCGCCGTATTCTCCTGTAATTTTGTGAATCATATGTATTATTCAGCCAAAGAGATTACCGCCCGGGCCGGAATGGATTTTGATGTATTGCTGCCCCTGATAAGAGAAACAATGGAAAAAGTTGAAGATATGGTGCCGGAGAAATCGCAAACAGGACCTGCCGTAAGAAATGATAAAAAGACTATTGAAAAGCATTTGGATTTATTATCTTTCTCTCCTGATTTGCAGAAAATTTACAGGGCGATAACTGACTCAATAATTAATAAGTATACCGGCTGACCATATGGCAAATTTCACGAAAGATTTACAGAGGATTAAGGCTTTTGTTTTTGATATAGACGGGGTTTTATCAAAACAGACCATAACATTGGATATCGATGGTAACCCCTTGCGCACCATTAATTTGAGAGATGGCTATGCCTTACAGCTGGCCGTTAAGAACGGCTATAAGGTTTGTGTTATCTCGGGAGGTAATTCACTGCCCTTTAAGAAAAGACTCAATTCACTTGGTGTGGAGCATGTTTATCTGAGTGTGTCAGAGAAAGCCGAAATATTGAATAGATTTATTGGTGATTCAGAACTTGAGCGTGAGGAAGTTCTTTATATGGGTGACGACATACCGGATTATCATGTAATGAAAATTGCTGGTGTGGCCGTTTGCCCGGGGGATGCGGATAACGAAATAAAACAAATTTCAGTGTATATCTCCGACAAGAAGGGCGGGGAGGGTTGTGTGAGGGATGTGATAGAGCAGGTAATGAGACTGCATGGGAAATGGATGAATCATGATGCATTTATCTGGTAAATATGATAGCATTTTTTAAACTCATCAGATGGAAGAATCTGGCGATAATAATTATCACCCAGTTTCTCATAAAATTTGCGCTGATAGATACTCTGGCAGCAAGTATAACTCTGGATGGGATATTACCCGGATTAGCCGGCAGTTTTATTATCCTCCAACTCCCCTTTATTGATTTCCTCCTGCTGGTTTTCGCAACTGTCTCCATAACAGCCGGAGGTTATGCTATAAATGATTATTTCGACATAAGAACTGACCTTGTCAACAAGGGTGAGGTTATTGTTGGTACCAAAATACCGAGGCGACGGGCTATGATGTGGCACAATATACTCAGTGCCCTGGGTGTGCTTGCCGGTTTCTGGGTTTCATACCGGACCGGATTTTCCTGGATGGGTATATTCTTCCTCCTGGTATCGGGTTTATTGTATTTTTATTCAGTAATATATAAGAAACAATTCCTTATAGGTAATATCGTTGTTGCCCTCCTTACTTCAATGGTCCCCTTACTGGTGGTGGTATTCGAGATACTTGCCATTTACAATTATTATGGTTCTGAACTTATAAGGCTGTCAACAATAGATGTCATTTTTTACTGGGTGGCCGCTTTCTCTGTTTTTGCCTTTCTTACCACCCTGGCCCGCGAGATCGTAAAGGATATGGAAGATTTTGAGGGTGACAGCGTCTATGGCAGTCGCTCACTTCCGGTGCTTGCCGGTATCAGTGTGTCGAAGGTTGTAGCTTTTTTTATTCTTGCTGCAACAATAATACTCATGATAATAATGTGGGCCTTATATATTAAAGATATTATTTCACTCTTATATATTTTGCTGGCCATAGTGCTGCCCCTGGTCTTTGGCATCCTTTTCCTTATCAGGGGGAAAAGAGCGGAACATTTTGGGACTGTGAGTGCAATAATAAAGCTCGCAATGCTGACAGGTATCATGTACACCCTTTTATTCCGGCTTGTAATCGATAAAGGACTCTCGTTATAGGAATGCTTATACAAAAACTTAAAAGCAGGAATATCATACTCGCTTCCCGTTCACCGAGAAGGAAAGAATTGCTTTCTGCCCTGGGCCTTAGCTTCAGAGTGGTAATACCGGGTGTCAGTGAAAATTATCCCGTAGATCTTGAAAGAGAAGAAGTAGCGATATATCTTGCTGAAAGGAAAGCTGCTTCGGTTATTGACCAGGAAAGGAGCGGGAGTGGGAGCTTGCTTGTAATTGCTTCTGATACAATTGTATGCAAGGCTAATGAGATATTTAATAAACCTGCTGACAGAGACGGTGCAATTAAAATGTTGCAGGAATTATCCGGGAATAAACATAGTGTTATTACTGCCGTATGTATTGCAAATACTGAGAGGATGAAATCTTTCTATTCCGAAACTCAGGTATATTTTACTAAATTGCAGGATGAGGAAATAAATTACTATGTGGATAACTATAAACCATACGATAAGGCCGGGTCATATGGTATCCAGGAATGGATCGGTTATATCGGGATCGAAAAAATCGAAGGATCATACTTTAATGTTATGGGCCTTCCAGTACAAAAATTGTACAGGGAACTGAAAAATTTCATTAAATAGCAGATATTAATAATCATAAAATTATATGAATATGAAGAAATTAGTTATTGTACTGGCAATCATACTGTTTACTACTCCTATTGCAAGGAGTGACGAAGGGATGTGGATACCCCTGCTGATTGAGAAGTTTAATATAGAGATAATGCAGGAGAAGGGATTTAAGCTGACAGCGGAAGATATCTACAGTGTAAACCAGGCATGTATGAAGGATGGTGTAATGATTTTCGGTGGAGGATGTACGGCTGAACTGATTAGCCCCGAGGGCCTGCTGATTACGAATCACCATTGCGGATATGGTCGCATACAGGCACATTCAAGCCTTGAACACGATTACCTTACTGATGGTTTCTGGGCCATGTCACGCGAGGAAGAACTTGCGAACCCTGGCTTAACGGTTACCTTTCTGAAATATATGGAAGATGTTACTGACCTGGTATTGAAGGGGGTAAAAAAGAAAATGTCAGAAGAAGAGAGAAATAAAATTATTGAAGTAAATATATCCGCGATTGTCGCCGGAGCCTCCGAAGGGAATAATTATTCAGCCTATGTGAGGCCTTTCTACATGGGGAACCAGTTTTTTCTTTTTGTAAATGAGACATACAGGGATGTAAGGCTGGTTGGTGCTCCTCCATCAGCCATCGGGAAGTTCGGAGGGGATACCGATAACTGGATGTGGCCAAGGCATACGGGAGATTTTTCACTCTTCAGGATATATGCTGATAAGGATAACAAGCCTGCAGACTATTCAGATGAGAATGTCCCTTACAAGCCTGCTTTCCATTTCCCGATTTCTCTCAAAGGTGTTGCTGAAGGCGATTTCACAATGGTCTTTGGTTATCCAGGTGGAACTTCTCAATACGTTCCCTCATACCATATTTCCATGCTGATTGACTATGTATATCCCAAAATGATTGAACTAAGGGGTAGCAAGCTGGATATAATAAAGGAAGATATGGATGCTGACCCTGCTGTCAGGATACAGTATTCCAGCAAAGCCGCAGGTATATCGAATTCATGGAAGAGATGGATAGGAGAAAAGACGGGTATGGAAAGACTGGAAACCATAGGTAAGAAAAAAGAGTTCGAGAAGGAATTTACTGCCTGGGTAAAGGACAAAAGAAGAAGAAACAAAAATTACGGCCATATACTGCCCACATACAAGACCCTGTACGAACAGATGCAGGAGTACTACCTGGTTAATTCCTATACTTCAGAGACACTTGGGAGAAGCGGCGTGGAAGCTGTTAGCATGGCGGCTTCATTCATCCCGCTTGTGGAAGCAGTGCATAATGAAGCGGACGATGATGAAATAAAAGCTATCCTGGAAAGGCTGTCTTCCCGCATCCCTAATTTCTTTCGTAACTATAACAGGTCAACGGATGAGAAGCTTTTTGTAGCCATGATGGACCTTTACGGTAATAACCTTGATCAAGAGTGGCAAATACCGGAATATAAGGAATTATACAGGTCATGCAATGGCGATTTTAAATTTTTAGCCGGTGAAATCTACAGGCAGAGTGTGTTTGCAAATCAAGAAAAAGCCAGCCAGTTTGTTGCTTCCTTCGACCGTCGCCTTATAAGTGAACTGGAAGCCGATCCATTATTTATTCTTGCAAGAGGGGTTAACACCTTCCTTGATGAAAAGGTGCGGCAAAGATATATGGATGTATCGAGGGAAATTGCAAATCTTGACCGGCTTTACATGAAAGCCCAGATGGAATTTGCAGATGATGAGCTGCTGTGGGCTGATGCCAATTTTACCCTCAGGGTAGCATATGGTGAAGTTGGTGGTTATGAACCCAGGGATGGAGTGTATTATACTCATTACACAACACTCGAAGGGATAATCGAAAAGGATAATCCGGAAATATATGATTATGATGTGCCTGACAGGCTTAAGGAGCTTTATTATGCGAAGGACTACGGCAGGTATGCACAGGATGGTAAAATGCCTGTATGCTTTATAGCTGACAACCACACAACAGGAGGAAATTCAGGAAGCCCGGTAATAAATGCCGAAGGACATCTTATAGGGGTTAATTTTGACCGTGCCTGGGAGGGTGTTATGAGCGACCTGATGTTTAATCCTGAGCAAAGCCGTAATATAAGCCTTGATATACGTTATGCTTTGTTCCTGATCGATAAATTTGCCGGTGCGGGATATTTGCTGGACGAAATGACTATAGTGGAATAAACTGATATCAGTACCGGGGATTATATGTTCTTGCTTAGTTCCCGGGCAATGATTGTGTGGGGAGGGTAAAACTAATTGTTGTTCCCTCCCCTCTTGTGCTTGAAATATCCATCTTGCCTCTGCTGATCTTTATGAGATCATGGCAGAGTTGTATACCTAGACCTGTTCCTTTTTCACCCATGGTGCCCATGGTGCTTTTTATTATCTCGTTTTTTCTCATTTTTACCAGGTTGTCATAATCAATTCCAACACCCGTATCCCTGACCGATACTTTTAAATAAGGATTGATATCGGTGATCTCTTCCACTGACACATAAATTTTACCCTTATCAGGAGTGAATTTAATTGAGTTAGTAAGAAGATTCCTGAGAATGATTGAAACAAGATTCCTGTCGCACCACGCCTCCGGGGATCCCCTGTGAGAGTAACTGAGCTGTATACCCTTTATTTCAGCCCTGGCATTGAGCTGATTAAAGCAATCAAGTACAATATCCGTCATCTTCCATTTGCCCGGCCTGTAATCGATTAGGTCTTGCTGGGCCTTTCCCCATACTAGGAGATTGTCAATAAGATTAATGGTAAAATCAACCTGTTTCCCTACTTCATCAATCAGTGTTTCACGTTTTTCCTCTCCAATTAAATTTCTTGTATTATCAATCAGCATTGCAAGGCTGACAACCGGAGTTTTAAGGTCATGGGCTATAATTGAAAATACACGGTTCTTAATTATTATATTCTTTTTAAGTTCTTCATTCGTTTTTTGAATTTCCTCTTTTTGCCTTTCTAATTCACTCTTTTGATTTGCCAGTTCGGATGTCCTTTTATTTATAATCTTTTCGAGGTTCTGGTTTACATATTCAAGTTCAGCAAGGAGACGCTTTTCCTCCTTCAGGGAGTTAACCCACATACTGATGAGTATTATCACCTGCATGCAAATAAATATTATTGTAAAATACGGGAGTATATAGGTGTCAAACAGAAAAGTGCTTGATGTTGACAGTAATGAATCGTTAATTACACCAATAAGCAAGGCTATGAATCCTACTGTGTTTAATATACCTTTCCTTTCTGCCTTAAGCAATGATATTATACTTCTGGCACCGTAATATAGCAGAATCAGCAGAATAGCCGGCATGAATA
Source organism: Bacteroidales bacterium (assembly GCA_032260385.1). Classification (GTDB taxonomy): domain Bacteria; phylum Bacteroidota; class Bacteroidia; order Bacteroidales; family VadinHA17; genus UBA9300. Next base: position 19,404 of record JAVVEL010000031.1, read on the forward strand.
TCCTGGTGGTTTGGGAAAAAATCAAAACTGGACTTGACAGTACCAGCATGATACCCAGGGAGAATAATACTGTGATTATGGTACAGATTATTTTAAAGTATCTGTTGGGAAAAATCCTGTAGAAATACCACGCACCAAAAATCAGTGCAATAAATGAACCGGTATATTCAAGTCTTATCAGTGTTATCCAGTTAATATCAAAAAAGGTGAGAACCGGGTAAGAACCGGTGCTGATTCCCCGGAGGAGTATCCCTACTGATGCAAGGGCAAAGAAAAGGCTTGCATCATTACCCCTGAATACTATAAAGAAAATAAAGAAGAAAGCGGCAAATGCCAGGAGTAGGCCGGTGCAGATGTTTGAGATTGAATTCTGTCGTTCAAGGCTTGAAGATACATTTTCAGGTACACCCACCTTCATGGGCATCCAGAAACCACCCCTCCTGTGGTGGAAATTCGAGACATTTATTATTACTTCTACCGTTTCATCCGTAATTTTATGTATATAGGTGAAGGGCTTGTACCCGGGTTTGGATTCTGCCTCATTTCTGCCTGCCAGTCCATTACCACCGGCGTATTTACCATCAATATATATCCTGAATGCTGCATCAAATACAGGTATGTCAAAAGCTACTTCACTTATATTTTCAGGAAATAGTATATTAACCCTGTAGCTTGCGAATCCGGTATTTGTAATACCCGGTATCTCATCGGTATATTTTATCCAGTAGGAAGGAACTTTGCCCCAGGTATCGGGAACGGGTTTTTCCGTCTTTCTAAAGTCAGATGGCCTGAGGTGTTTATTCCAGTAAAACTCCCATTCACCGTTAAGCTTATATATTTTATCTGCAAGATCAGAGGACCGGAGGTCAATGAATCCCTTTTCAACTTTAGTCTGACCGCTGGTGTTGGGTACACAGATAAAGATGATCAGGAGCTTGAGCAGGGCTGAAAATATTTTAACAGAATTGTCCCTCTTCATGGTATCATTAACTGATCAAAAATATCAAAATAGGGGACATAAAAAAAATATTCCTTGTCAAATAAAAAAAGGATGAGCTTACGGGGAGTAAGCCCATCCTTAACAACTAAACCTGAAACTTGATCGTAGAAGAAACTATCCGCTTAGCATTTGCAGCTATCTGAATGCAAAGACTTTTTCATAATTTTTTACCAGCTTGGGAAAATAAACAGAAATCAGTTTTAAGTGGTCCATCTCACTATTTACAGACTGAGTAATCACTTTCTGGTGATAGTATTCTTCACGATCGAGCGATAAATCAGAGGTGGATAAACCATCGTCCCGGTATTTCTTATCAAGGCGTTGTACACCAAAGTATTTCCCGTTACACATGTATTGAATTTCAAGATCACCTGACAATACAATGTATCTGGTGCATTTTTTGTCAGACCTGTCAATACCTATCCTAACATTAAGGTCTGAATTTTCATAGTTCACTATAAATGTTTCGATTTCTTTGCCATCAATAGATATTGGTTCGACGGCTTTATCAACAACATAATTCCCAAGGCAGCTGTGAGTTTTACCCTGTGCAACCGGTCCCTTGGAAAAACCGGCAAGGCTGAGGATTGAAGCAATAGCAAGGAAACATAAGAATTTTTTCATGGCTGCACTTTTTTTAAATTTGACTATCATCACAGTTAATCTGTCCCAAAAACCGTGAATTATTAATGTTTATTCTATAGACGCATAAAGAAATTGTTTGTTGCAAAAAATTTTGTTAATTATATGTTAATGCTATTTAACACCACCAATATGTAAGATAATTTGATAATATCCTGTAAAATATTAAATGGAGATACAGGGTGTTAAATATCCTGAAACAGATACCGGGAATGTCAAAATTTCGTATCTTGCATCTGTTAAAACAGGAATAATGACACGGGAACAAGATCATAGTATTATGTATAACCGCATTGGAAGGCGTTTATATGAATGCTGGATGTTCTATGAATTACCTGTTTAACTTCCTTATACCGGTCTCCTGCTAATTTTTCAACTATTTATTTTTTAATTATGAGAGGTTTGATATTCAATATCAAAAGATATGCAATACATGACGGCCCGGGTATCAGGGTGACTTTCTTCATGAAGGGATGTCCGCTCGGATGCTGGTGGTGTCACAATCCTGAAGGTATCAGCAGGGAGGTACAGGAAGTTGAGCGGGTCGACAGGATAGGAGATAAGGAATTTACAGTTAAAGAAAAGGTAGGTAAATATTATACCGCATCAGAAATACTGGAGCTTGCAAAAAAGGATATGGTTTTTATCGAGGAATCAGGTGGTGGAGTTACTTTCTCCGGAGGTGAACCCCTGGTGCAGGCTGCCTTTCTCGCCGATGCACTGATGGTTTTCCGCAACGAAGGTATTCATACCGTTGTTGATACCTCCGGTTATGCCAAAAGAACGGTAATTGATAAAATACTCCCGCTCACCGACCTCTTCCTTTTTGACATAAAACATCTCGATCCCGTAAAACATAAAAAATACACAGGGCTTACAAACGATTTAATACTTTCAAATTATAACTATATACTTGAAAAAGGAAAGAAGGTGATAATACGAATACCCCTTATTCCGGGATTCAATGATGACCAGGAGCACTTGAAGATGCTCAGGGATTTCGTTTCCGGAAAGCACGGAACTAATATTGAAAGGGTAGATCTCTTACCCTATCACAGGATAGGGAGTTCAAAATACAGGAAGTTCAATCTGGAATACAGGATGCAAAACATTGAACAGCCCTCTACCGAAAGAATAAAGGAGGTGAGGGACTTTTTTGCGGCAAGTGGTGTAAAAGTAAAAATTGGTGGATAAAATTATTGGAAATGAAACTGACAGAAAGAGTAATAAAATTAAAAGAACAAAGCCTTAATGCTGTTGAAACCATATCAGCAGAGCGGGCCTTGCTGGTTACGGAATTCTACAAAAGTGACATGGCAAGGGAAGTGTCAGTGCCCGTGCGAAGGGCCAGGGCATTTGAATACATACTTAAGAACAAAAAACTCTGTATTAATGAAGGTGAGCTTATAGTGGGGGAAAGAGGACCGGCTCCCAAGGCAACTCCAACCTACCCGGAAATAAGCCTGCATTCACTTGATGATCTTGAGGTACTTGACAGGAGGACTAAGGTGTCTTTTAAGGTTACCAGGGAGGTAAAAGATATTTATAAGAAAGAGATTATCCCTTACTGGAAGGGTAAGAGTAACAGGGATAAAATTATGGAAGCCATGACCCCGGCCTGGAAGAAAGCTTATGAGGCAGGTGTTTTTACTGAATTTCAGGAGCAGAGAGCACCGGGACATACGGTACTGGGCTATAAATTATTCAGCAAAGGTTTCCTTGACCTGAAAAAAGAGATTGAAGAAAGTTTCCGTGACCTTGACTTTCTCAAAGAACGTTACGCATATGATAAGGCAGAAGAACTTAAGGCAATGGATATAGCCTGTGATGCCATTATTATGTATGCAAACCGCAATGCTGATGAGCTGGAAAAAATGGCATCAGAGTGTGCAGATGAAGAACGCCGGGCTGAACTGAAAGAAATGGCCAGGATATGCCGTAAAGTGCCGGCACATGCCCCTGATACCTTTCATGAAATGTTGCAACACTACTGGTTTATCCACCTTGGTGTGGTTACAGAACTCAATCCCTGGGACTCGTTTAATCCTGGGAGGCTTGATCAGCACCTGCTTCCGGTTTATATCAGAGATACAGATAAGGGTTTGCTGACAAAGGAAAGAGCCTACGAATTGCTGGCTTGCTTCTGGGTTAAATTTAATAATCATCCGTCACCCCCGAAAATGGGAGTCACTGCCCAGGAAAGCAATACCTACACCGATTTTTGCCTTATTAACCTGGGTGGCGTAAAAGCCGATGGAACAGATGCCGTGAACGATATGACCTATATGCTGCTTGACGTTATAGGAGAGATGAGGATTTTACAGCCCAGTTCCATGATCCAGATTTCAAAGAAGAGTCCTGATAAGTTTATATATAAAGCCCTTGATATTATTAAAACAGGTTTTGGCCAGCCATCGTGCTTTAATACCGATGCCATAATCCAGGAACTGATTCACCAGGGTAAATCCATTGTTGATGCCCGTAACGGAGGAGCATCAGGTTGCGTGGAGACGGGCGCCTTCGGAACCGAATCTTACTGGCTTACCGGATATTTTAACCTGGCAAAAATTCTTGAGATTACTCTCTATGACGGTACAGACCCTCGTACAGGTGAAACCGTGGGACTGCCAACCGGTAAACCGGAGGATTTTAAGGACTTTGATGATCTCTTCAGGGCTTTCAGGCAGCAGCTTGAATATTTTGCTTCTACAAAAATCCGTGGTAACAATGTAATTGAAAGAATATTTGCAAGGAACCTGCCGGCACCCTTCCTCTCTTTGCTGATAGAAGACTGCATAGCCAGGGGACGGGATTATAATGACGGAGGAGCCAGGTATAATACAACCTATATCCAGGGTGTGGGACTGGGAACAATAACTGATATGCTCAGTTCCATCAGGTATAATATCTATGATAAGAAGAAGTATACCTGGAAGCAGGTGATTGATGCCATGGTTAATGATTTTGAAGCTTATGATGAGCTTCAGTACGACCTGGTTTATAATTCACCAAAATATGGTAACGACGATGATTATGCCGACCAGCATGCCGTTATGGTCTTTGAAACCTTCTATGATGCAGTTAATGGCCATCGCACCCCAAGGGGGGGCATTCACAGGATAAACATGCTGCCGACCACCTCCCATGTCTATTTTGGTTCCGTTATTGCAGCAACACCGGATGGAAGACGTGCCTATGTGCCGCTTTCTGAAGGCATATCCCCCTTCCAGGGAGTTGACAGGCTCGGACCTACAGCAGTAATTAAGTCTGCATCCAAAATAGATCACCTCAGGACGGGTGGAACACTGCTTAACCAGAAATTCAGTCCCCAGTTCTTCGAGGATGAGGACAGTTACCAGAAGCTTACCGCCCTTATAAGAAGCTATTTTAAGCTGGATGGTCACCATGTGCAATTTAATGTTGTTGATGCTGATACACTGAGGGAGGCACAAAAGCACCCTGAACTTTACAGAGACCTGATAGTAAGGGTTGCTGGCTACAGCGATTATTTCAATGACCTGGGTGAAGACCTCCAGAATGAAATAATAAGAAGAACAGAGCACGAATCATTATAAAACAAATAATTAACAATATCATGTTCAAAAAGGAAGTATACATAAAGAGAAGAGAAAAACTAAAGAAATCAGTTGGTTCAGGCCTTATATTGTTGCTTGGTAATGATGAAAGTCCGATGAACTATGCCGATAATCCATTTCATTTTCACCAGGACAGCAGTTTCCGGTATTTTTTCGGAATGAATTTCCCGTCATTGGCCGGTATTATGGATTGTGACACAGGTGAGGATATAATATTCGGTGATGATCTTACCGTTGAAGATTTTGTCTGGATGGGACCTCAGCCAGCAATACTGGAAAGGGCTTCTGCCTTTGGCATTCAAAGGGCTAAGCCGTTAAAGGACCTGGCACGACTCCTCCGGAAGGAAAATATCGGGGACAGAACCATACACTTTCTTCCCCCTTACAGGCCCGAAAACAAGATAAAGCTTTTTGAATGGCTGGGTATACTGCCTGCTGAATCTCAGTCTGAATCCTCTCCCGTGCTGGTGAGGGCAGTGATTGAACTGCGAAATTATAAGACCGCCGAAGAGGTGGAAGAAATCCGTAAAGCAGCCGACATATCTGTTGATATGCACCGTACTGCAATGCGAATGGTAGCCCCCGGCGTAACAGAGGCCCAGATAGCAGCTGCTGTTAATCATGCAGCTGAAGCAGTGGGAGCAAGAATATCCTTCCCGATTATTGCCACCATTAACGGGCAAACACTGCATAACCACTATCATGGAAATACCTTGAAGAGCGGGCAGATGTTCCTCCTGGATGCGGGTACAGAGGTTGATTCAGGCTATGCAGCCGACCTTTCAAGTACAGTACCCGTTGATCCTCATTTTACACCCCTGCAAAGGGATATATATAATATCACTCTTGAAAGCCATAATACTGCAATAAGCATGCTCAGACCAGGGATAGCTTTTAAGGAAGTGTATCTTGAATCGGCAAGGGTCATTGTAAGAGGGCTGAAAGATATGGGACTCATGAAGGGTGATGTTGATGATGCAGTTGCAAGTGGCGCTCATGCTCTTTTCTTTCCCTGCGGACTGGGTCATATGATGGGTATGGATGTGCACGATATGGAAGACCTTGGCGAAATATATGTAGGTTGGGACGGAAAGGAAAGACCTGCACAGTTCGGCATAAAATCACTCAGACTGGGCCGTAAGCTTGAGCCGGGCTTTGTCCTGACTATTGAACCCGGTATTTATTTCATACCTGAATTAATTGACCAGTGGCGGCAAACAGGCGAAAACAAAGAGTTCATCAACTTTGACAAGCTTAATAAATTCAGGGATTTCAGTGGTATAAGGAATGAAGAAGATTTCCTGATTACCGATACAGGTTATGAACTGCTTGGTAAGCCAAAACCCAAGACTATTGAAGATGTAGAAGCTGAACGTTCCAGGGACCTGCCTCTCTAGCGCAGGCCCGGAACCGGGCAGTCCGAATCCCCGGGGCCCGGGGTGAGTACTGTGGGCTCAATAAACCCTACTGGCACGGATCATGAGATCCGAGCCGGCAATAAGCCAGATCCGAGCCGGCAATAAGCCAGATCCGAGCCGGCAATAAGCCAGATCCGAGCCGGCAATAAGCCAGATCCGAGCCGG
>JAVVEL010000031.1:26322-27766 GCA_032260385.1 Bacteroidales bacterium
GGCAATAAGCCAGATACAGCCCGGCAAATGAGGGAGCCTCAGCCTCAGCCTTATATCATTTGTATTATTCTCATTTTTTTCGTAACTTATGCCTGCTCTCATCCGGCTCACCGGGATACACACATATCTTTTTCAGCTTCCTAAAAATTATGTCCGATGAAAGAGAAATTCTTCAAGTATTTTGATGAAAGGTACAGGGATAATGTCCTGAAAGATCCTTCTGAAGACTTCGGGCCGGTTATAACAATATCAAGGCAGACAGGTTGTGATGCAGTGGCAGTTGCCAAAAAACTGGTTCTCAGGCTGAACAGGGAAGAGAACACTACAAGATGGAGGTGGGTTGACAAGGAAATACTTGTCAATACTGCACGTGAGCTCAACACAGGCGCATATAATGTTGAAAGTTATGTCAAAAGACATGAATTGTCCGGTTTTTCCGAAATACTCATGTCATTATCAGGTAAATACATCAGTGATGCCAGGGTCAAAAAGACTATAAAGGAGGTAGTTTTAACAATATGCAAGGATGGCTATGTAGTGCTTGTGGGGAGGGGTGGGGTAGCCCTCACAGGTTCTGTTAAGAAAGCTCTTCATGTTCGTCTGGTGGCACCCTTTTACTGGAGGGTGAATAATATTATGAAGAAAAAAGAGCTTGATATCGAGGCTGCCGAAGAGTTTACAGTTGACACCGATGAGAAAAGGCATACTCTTATCATCAATTTCCTTGATAAAAAGCCTGTAAACCTGGATTACCTGTTTGATGTTACTCTTAACCGCAGCTCTTTTTCCGTTGACCAGATTTCAGGTATCCTGTGCCAGCTTTACAGGGAAAGGATGACCGCCGTTTCAGGTGGTGAATCAACGGGCAGGAAGGGTCCTATGATGAATGCATACAGATAAAAAAAACTAACCGCAGCAAGACTTGCCTTACTGGGGTAATAAAACTGTTTAAATTAGTCCAGTAATCTGTAACGCTTATTTAGGACTAATGTCATGTCAACTTGAATATGTCTGTTTTATTTTATAACTTGGCATCAAAAACGATGGTACGTTACAAAGTGACATTAACAGAGGAAGAATACGAGGTGTGTAAAGCCATACTTTGCAAGGGAAAACACAGCTCCCAGCAATATCGGAACGCCTGTATTCTAATAAATACAGATGAAGGGGCCTATGGACAGAAGTTATCTAACGAGCAAATAGCCCAGGTATTGCAGATTAACCCCAAGACCGTTGAGCGAGTAAAGCAGCGGTTTGTAGAGGAGGGTTTTGATGAATGTTTGGATCGCAAGCCATACCCCAGGAAGGGGCCGAAAAAGGCTGACGGTGATTTTGAAGCACATTTGGTTGCCCTAAGCTGTAGTGAAGCCCCGCAAGGATACGCACGCTGGTCTTTACGAATGCTTGCAGACAAGATGGTTGAACTGGAATATACAGAAAGCAT
>JAVVEL010000032.1:0-24013 GCA_032260385.1 Bacteroidales bacterium
GGGCTGACCTTCATAATATTTAATATCAGGCATTAAGACAAGGTAACCGTTGCTTGCATAGGTCGACATATGTGGTCTGTCATCATAGGTGGGCATAGAATAGCTGTGGTGCCTGTCTGACATTTTTTCATAGAAATACACTATCACGGGGTATTTCTCTCCTTTTTTATATCCTGCCGGAAGAGTAAGTGTAGCCTGAAGCCTGTCACCATGCTTGTTTTCAAAATCCAGAAGCACCCTCCTGCCCCAGGCATATTCTTTCTGCTGGGGATTGGCATCTGTTTGCTTTACAGGTCTCTTAAAGCCTGAATTGCAGGTATAATAGTCAGGAAAGTCAACAAAGGTCTCACGAGTAAACAGGAAGCGGTCAGCATCACGGGCTTCTGTCAGCCTGCCGAAGCTGGCATCTTCATATATCAGTTTCTTAGGTGCTTTTCCATCATTCAGGAGAAAGTAACCTGATTTCTTTGTCCATTCACCAAAGGCAGTCAGGTAGGTAGCTTCTGAAATGTCAATATAGGGGTCCTCATCGGAGCTGCTCATCATTCTTCTGAAACCACTACCTCCCCTGTTAAATCTGAACCGTATTTCATTTTCCGTTCCGTAATTGCCTGTCAGATTATATCCGCCACTGCCATCAAGCGGAACAGCCCAGAGATCATAGAGGTGGTTGAGAAATACCGTTTTCCTGTCAGATGACCATCCTGCCAGTCCATATGAAGGATTTTCGTAGGGATGGTCTTCGTTAATATCAATAAAACTCACATCCACATTTTCAGAAATATTAACCAGTTTCTCTCCGGGTAAATTATAAACATAGAACTGTCCGTCTTTGAAATAAAGGAAATGATCTCCGTCAGGAGAAAGACCCATAACCCTTCCAATCTTTTTTTCGATAAGGTTTTTCTTTCCGGTTTGGGGATCTACAAGATAATAATCGCTGTAAGCACCTCCCCAGTCGGTATCCGATATATAAGGTTTTGGATCAGCCCCGATAATCCTGTCGGCATTCCGGTTCATTATAGTGGTACGCATATCATCGGATTCAAGCTGTACAAATGACATATCATCAAGATGCAGGAGTCCGGTATAGCTTAACATCCTGCTTCTCCTTTCACGTACCATCTGGACCGATTGTATTTGCTCATCATCCCAGTGCCATACATCTACATTGGCTATAGTATCGCGACTTAATTTAAGGACTTTCTCCTGCTCTTTTATGCCTAAGATCATACTTTTATTGTCAAGGCTGAAAGCAAGTCTTCCCTGCTCACTCAGAACATAATCGCTCGGGAAAACCTTATCTCCGGCTGGAAGATACGATATAAGCCCTGGATCAGGCGAATCGACATTATTAAATACAAGCAGTTGATTTATACGTTGTTCCAGCGTATCAGGTTTTGATCCCTTAAGAACGGCTAGTGATGTACCTTTTTTATCCCACTCGTCGCGGTAGAGCATCTCATCATCCCAGGTAAGCTGACTGTATGTCAAAGTATCAGTATCAAGAGGTATAACGGTACTTTTTGCCAGGTCCATAATATATATACCATTTCCGGCCTTTTCTTCAGCATCAATGAGGTATGCCAGGTGGCTGCCCCTCTTATTGAATTTGAACTGGCTTACATTGCCAATATTCATCACGCTTCCGTTCTTAAGATCCCTGATAAGCATATCAGTAGCCCCGCGGCCATTATTTTCACCTGCTTTCTTAATAATAAGATAGTCAGATTTGGGAGCCAGGGTCATATCATTGACCTTTTCCCATTCTGTCTTTTCACCGGAAGCAAGATTCAGCAGTACACCCTTGCTATAGACCGGCTTTTTGCCTTTGCGAAGTTTTTCTGCTTCCTTCTCTTTCAGGTTCCTTTTAAAAATTACCCACCCGGAGTCATCAGAAAACTGCGGATTACTGCAATAGGGTTCGGTAAAGATCTCATCCGAGACGATATTTTTTATATACAGGGTATCATCACCCCCGTTTGGACTATAGCCAAAGCTCATCCAGTTGCCGTCACAGGAAAGGCTAACCGAATTTATCCGGCTCCACCTGTTATAATCATCCACATTCAGGATTTTTTCGGCATCCTGCGCTTGAGCTGAAATGCCTGCCATTGTGATACATACAAGCAGCAGGAAGAATTTGATTGTCGTTTTCATGATATTTTATAATTAATAAATTATTGAACCGAGCAGGGTGAGTTTGCCAGCGACAAGCGACCCCTGCGAGCCCGGCGAAGTCAATCGTTAAAACGTTGAATTGGGTTTAATGAAATACAAATACAAATATAGAATTGTAATCAAATTAACGTATGCTGGTAAACATAATTGATCTGTTTCTTGTTCAGGAATAGCGACACAAGTTTATTGTATGCCGGAAGCAATACAGTCCTTATTATGATCAACCAGAAAAGTTAAAAACCCTTACGTATCCCTCAGGAGATGAAGGAGTTTCTGAATTGATTATGCCTCAAGGTATCATCCGGTGTCCCCTTCGTGTACCCAAAAAAGCATTTATCACCACTTCTTGTCGTGACATTCATAGCAGGATACTCCTACTGACCCACCTTTCAGATCGGCACCATGACATGCCGTGCAGTTTGTCAGAGGCTGGGCATATCCTTCCTTGTGCATATAGCCACTCATGCTTACGGTATGATCAATGGGCGGATTATAGTTTGAGGTGTTCTTTTCACACGAACTGACGAGTATGAACAATACTTACAGTGTAAGGACTAATAATTTAAATTTCATATATCTATATATATTTATATATGCAAATATATAATATATTAAGACAGCACGTTATTTTCAACTCAAAATGTGTTTGCTCTTACCGCAACTTTATTATAATTGAAATTACATTCTGGTTACCAGGATTCCAAGTTGATAAGGATGAAAAATTTGATATAGTTTTCTGAGTATGGTTTTGATTAATGACGACTTTTCATAATTTCGAACCTGTCAGATGTGAGACAGACATTCAAAGACTCAAACATTCAAACCGTTAAAAAATGAGGTTAGTGCTGCTCAGTTTCATTATTTCCATTTCTGGAATTCTGTTCAGTTGCCAGAATAAATCACTGAATACATGCTACTGGGGAGCGATTATCCGTGGGGACACTACCAGGCAACAAATAGCCCTTGTCTTTACGGGTGATGAGTACGCAGATGGTGGGTACCACATATATCAGGTATTAAACGCCAATAATGTGGAAGCATCATTTTTCTTTACCGGCAACTTCTACAGAAATCCTGAGAATGTTGAACTTATAAAAAAACTAATATCTGACGGGCACTATCTTGGGGCTCACTCCGACAGGCATCTTTTATACTGCGACTGGGAGAATCGTGACAGCCTTCTTGTGGATTTTAAGGAGTTCTCACTGGACCTGGAAAATAACTACCTGGTGATGGAGGAATATGGCATTAACAAGAATGATGCAAAATATTTCCTCCCTCCTTATGAATGGTACAATGATACAATAAGTCGCTGGTGTAATATCAATGAAGTTCAGCTTGTTAATTACACCCCGGGTACTCTTTCACATGCGGATTATACCAGTCCCGAAATGCCCAATTACAGGAGCAGCAGTGAGATATACATGAGTATTACAGAATATGAATCAGAAAGTGAAAGCGGACTGAATGGCTTTATCCTCCTTCTGCATATCGGTACCACGCCAGAGCGAACTGATAAGTTTTATTCTTTGCTTCCTGAACTAATCTCAGAGCTGGAGGATAAGGGATATAGTTTTCGCAGGATAGATGAGCTTCTGTAAAATGTTTAAATTAGTAGATTATGAATAAAAACCGATTGACTCTTATTATCCTGTTGTTTTACGCAATATCAACAATTTTTACTGCTTGCAGTGATATTAACAGGTCAGGCCCCATGCCCAATATCATACTCATTTATTTTGATGATCTAGGTTACGGTGATTTGAGTGTATACGGTGCTTCAGAGATTTCTACGCCAAACATCGACAGGCTTACGCAAGGCGGCATAATGTTTACTGACGCTCACTCATCATCTGCAACGTGTACTCCGAGCAGGTACGCCTTACTCACCGGGGAATACCCCTGGCGCAACGAGAGGGCGAGGGTATTATCCGGCACCGCTCCCCTGCTTATAGATACAGCTCAGCTCACTCTTCCACGGATATTAAGAGAGAAAGGATATTATACGGGAATTGTAGGCAAATGGCACCTCGGTTTGGGTAGTGGTAATGTAGACTGGAACAGGCACATCTCACCCGGACCGAATGAGGTGGGCTTTGACTATTCCTTTATATTGGCTGCCACACAGGACCGTGTACCAACGGTTTATATTGAAAATGGCAATGTTGTGCAACTTGATCCTGGTGATCCTATTGAAGTGAGCTACCAGGAAAATTTCCCCGGTGAACCCACAGGTCTTGAAAGCCCGGAGATGCTTAAAATGATGTGGGACCATGGACATAATAACAGTATAGTAAATGGTATACCCAGGATTGGGTTTATGAAAGGTGGAAAGGCAGCGCGATGGGTCGATGAAAACATGGCAGATACCTTTCTTGTCAAGGCCCGGAATTATATTAAGGATCATAGGGATGAACCTTTCTTTCTCTACTATGCACTGCAACAACCACATGTACCCCGAACACCGCATGAGCGCTTTGTGGGTGAGACAACGATGGGCCCAAGGGGTGATGTTATTGTTGAAGCAGACTGGTGTATAGGACAGTTAATGAATACACTTGAAGAAGAAAGATTGCTTGAAAATACATTCATAATATTGTCAAGTGATAATGGCCCTGTCCTGAATGACGGCTATATAGATTATGCCGTCGAAAAAGTTGGTGATCATACTCCCTCCGGCCCTTTCAGGGGTGGTAAATACAGCCTCTTTGAGGCTGGAACAAGGGTCCCTTTTGTGACCTACTGGAATGGTAGGATTGAGCCAGGCATATCGGATGTCCTGGTTTCACAGATCGATATAATGTCATCACTGGCCAGCCTGGCGGGAAATGACCGCAGGGGCCCTGACAGTCATGATATGATGAATCTTTTCCTGGGATCGGATACTGCCGGTAGGAAGGAATTGATCCTGGAGGCAGGTGGAAGAACAGCACTGAGAAAAGGTAACTGGGTGCTTATCCCTCCCTATCCCGGCCCGGCCATTGCCCGGAATGTAGATATTGAACTGGGCAATTCATACAACTATCAGCTTTATAACCTTACAGAAGATCCAGGGCAACAGAATAATCTTGCAGATACCAGGCCGGAAGAGCTAAAGGAAATGCTTGTGGAATATCAGAGCATTATAAATGTCAGATTGGAATAATGGATGGTGGAGTACCCTATCCCTCTTTGAAGTTCACTATTCAAAAGTTCAATAACAAACATAACTGTCAGGTTTATTGACTAAATTGACTTAATTTGCTTACCAAATCATAAATTCTTCTTGCATATGAAATCAAAGGTAATTCTGTGTATTATTCTTTTTGCAGCAAGCATGTCAACATTGGCCCAGGAGAGATTCCTGCCAGTTGACACTGCAGTTGTAACTAAGCATGTTGCCACCATAAATGGTGAGAAACTCACTTATACTGCTACTACAGGTACTCAGCCTGTACATATTGATGATGAAATAGTTGCTTCATTGTATTACACATACTATACACGCGATATTACCGGGAACAGGGATGCACGTCCGCTAGTTATCTCATTTAATGGCGGTCCCGGAGCAGCATCAGTATGGATGCATATGGCTTACACGGGACCGAAAATACTGAAGATCGATGATGAAGGTTACCCGCTACAGCCATATGGAGTCAGGGACAACCCCTACTCTATCCTGGATGTTGCTGATATTGTGTATGTTAATCCCGTTAACACAGGGTACAGCAGGATGGTAAGAGGGAAGGATGGTAAGTTGCCCGACAGCAAGCTCTTCTTCGGTATAAATGCAGATATTGAATACCTTGCTGCCTGGATAAGTGATTTCGTATCACGTAACAACAGGTGGCTGTCGCCCAAATATATTATTGGCGAGAGTTATGGTGGCACCAGGGTGTCAGGACTGGCCTATGAGCTGCAGAACAGGCAATGGATGTATCTCAATGGTGTTATAATGGTCTCACCGGCCGATTACAAGATATATGAATCGGATGTTCCGATATCATCAGGACTCAACCTGCCCTACTACACGGCTGCAGCATGGTACCACGGAATGCTGCCAGAGGAGTTGCAGCAAAAAGACCTGCTTGACATATTACCTGAATCAGAAGAATTTACAATTAACACCTTAATACCTGCTTTAACTAAAGGGGGTTTTATTCCGGAGCAGGAAAAGCTTAAGGTCGCCGAGAAGATGTCATATTATTCGGGTATCCCAGTGAAGGTGATATTACAGCACAACCTTGACATGCCGACAAGATTTTTCTGGAAGGAACTGTTAAGGGATAAGAGCGGCCATATGATTGGCAGGCTTGACTCCAGGTATATTGGCATTGACAAAACGGAAGCGGGTATAAGCCCTGATTTCAGCATTGAGATGAACACATGGAACCATGCCTTCACCCCTGCCATCAATTACTATACCCGCGAGGTGCTGGGATTCAAGACCGATATGAAATACAATATGTCGGGTAATGTAAGGCCATGGGACAGGTCGGATAATAATGTCAGGGAGAACCTGAGGCTTGCCATGGCTGCCAACCCTTTCCTTAACGTAATGTTCCAGGGTGGTTATTATGATGGTGCCTGCACCTATTTTGCATCCAAATACACAATGTGGCAGATTGATCCCAGCGGCAAAATGAAGGACAGGCTCAGCTTCAAAGGCTATCGCAGCGGTCATATGATGTATCTCAGGCGGGAAGACCTCGAGAGGGCAAATAATGATCTGAGGGAGTTTATAAGGAGAACACAGCCGGACGGGCCGGCAAAGTATCAAAGATGAAAAAACTGAAAATATGATCATGGTAATATTCGGGGACTACTGTGAGTTATAAATGAGGTAAATTATTTATGTATCAAACACCACTATTGAAATGGAAAAATACAAGCTGATTGTTGCTCCATCAAACATGGCTATGGCTGAATACCTTTCAGGCATGATTACAGGGAGCCTGGACGAATTGTCCGGGAAAGCACATCTAAATATTGCAGTTTCCGGGGGGGCAACACCGGAAGGAATATTCAGAAAATTATCAGACATGAAAAGAGGAGTGATAAACTGGAACAAGGTAAGGCTGTTCTGGGTCGATGAACGCTGTGTTCCGCCGGATGACCAGGAGAGCAATTACAGGATGGTTAAAAAAAGCCTGATCGAAAATATCAATATGCCCGGTAAGAATATTTTCAGGATTCGTGGTGAAGCAGAACCCACCGCGGAAGCGGACCGATACGCTACTCTTTTATCTAAGGAATTGCCTCTTTTGAACAATATCCCGAGGTTTGACCTGGTAATCCTCGGATTGGGAACCGACGGACATACCGCTTCAATTTTTCCACATAACATCTCACTTTTCTCCTCAGTCGCTAATTGTGCCGTTTCAACACACCCGGTAAGCGGGCAGAAAAGGATCACCATAACCGGCAGGGTAATAAACAATGCCGCAGATGTTGTCTTCCTTGTCAAAGGACAGGAGAAGGCGGATATTGTCAGGGTATTGATAAGCGGTGATGATTATTCAGAATATCCTGCCTCCCTGGTAAAACCCGTAAATGGTGATCTTACCTGGCTGACGGATATTAATGCTGTTAGTCTGATCAAAGGCTATGCTTAGCGCTCATTGGTAAATTCACTCCCCTCCCACAGTGAATCCGGGTGAATCAAAAGATTGTCAGCCGGTTCCTCAGGCGGTAATATTGACTCAGCCTGCCCGGGTTCACGTGATGTACTGACACTCGAAATAAGCTGTGCAAGTATCAGGAAAAGTGAAATAACAATAAAGATGCTCAGTGATACTTTCTTTATTCTTTCCGTATTCATGGTCTGAAAATATTTATTACAGCCCTTCGCAGTGTCCTGAAATAGGCCATCACTCCGTCAACCGGACACAGGTACCTGCACCAGGGTCTCCTGAAGAAAAGTGACATGCTAATGCTTAACATTAGCAGTATAAAGATGACAGCTGCTCCGGTGAGCTGAAAGAAAGCCCCGAAAACGGAATACTCGGCAATTGAAGGGTTGTTCATTATCAATGCAATAATTACGGCAATCAGGCTTATTCCCCACTGTATATATTTCACCAGCCTGAACCTCTTCAGACGTATCTCAGATGCCTTACCTACTGCCCCGAGTAGCTCCTGTGTTGCCCCAAATGGACAGACGGACCTGCAATAGTTATTTTTTCCGCCTATAAGGATAAAGCCAATTGCAAGCACAGGTAAAAGCAGGACATATAACTCACTGCTGGGATCCGGAAGGTAGCCCGTAAAGACCGTAATAAACCTTGGCAGTGTCAGCGGCTGGCCCAGGACGAAGCCCAGGAATATAACAGACAATACCCATGATATCCACTGCAGGTACTTTGCTACGGTCTTTAACCTTTTCATTGAGATCAGCACTGACAGTGTAAACAGCAGTAGTACCAATAATTCAGGCCAGCCTGCATTAATTTCCAGCCTGTGAGGGCTTTTAAAGCCTTCACCTGCAGAATAAGCCTCTATGATGGCTTCCTGTATTGCATTGCTTGTAATTGTAGCTCCGGCCACAGCATCAATGTTAACTTCACCGGCTGCAAGATCAGAAATGGGAAATCCCTCGAACCTGTCAGTGAAATTCCTGCGGAATATTTTACTTACAAATGAGGGTGTTTCCTTGTTCGGGAGCAGGTGCACAGATAAAATTATTCCGGTAGTGTCAGTTACAGAGGCAACCCTCACATTACCGTTATAACCCCTGCCCTCACCGCTGTATATTCTGCCCCTCACCTTTCCTGATTCCTGAAAGAGCAGCCACTTATGATTGTTAACTGCTTCATACTTTTCACCAGGTTTCAGTATACTTCCAATAAGATTCAGGTCGTTCTTTTCTGCAATTTTCTTGCCGTATACGGCTGCTGCAATTATCACAAAAGCAATAGCAAGCACCGTGACAAGATCAGTTATCTTTTTCCTCATTGGTCTTCAACAAAAATCGCCCCAGGGCGACACCTGCAACTATTATCACTGCTCCGGGCACAGCCATGAACAGCAGCCCTGCCCTGAGCTCATTCTCCCCGATAAGGGTGAACCCACCAGCCACTATGATGCTCAGCAATATAAACCATAATAGCACAAGACTCCACTTCCACCAGTTCATTTTAACCTTCATGTCTTTCAGCCACATAGCCAGGCCAATGATGAAGACAGTGTAAAGTCCACCCATTATTATCCAGAAGAGCGGTTCCAGTATATTTGAATTATTAAACATAATTACAAGCGTTAGATTTTAAACCATTCATCCGTTTTCAGCCATTCGGGGGCTTCCCCGAACGTGCTGTTGCTACCATCAGGCGGAGGAAGGTATTCCTGTCCGCCGGGATAGCTAAAAAACTTTTTCTGCATTGCCAGCAAGCCTGATGCTACCAGCCCTGTCGGGTCTCTCGGGTCAGCTTCACGGGCAAAGCCATGAACCCAGTTATTCTTTCTCGAATAGGGGCATACAGACAGGCATACCCGGCAGCCCCTTGCATGGCTTGTAGCCACCGAGTTCCATACGGTAAAACATTTGTTTTGATCTATTTTCCACCTCCTGTACCCACGCACTACCGTTTCCGGCTTATCGGTAAATGTGATGGCCCCGCTGGGACATTCCTCGGCACATATCTTGCATTTCTCACAGAAGCGGCTAACACCTATATCTATTGGCTTATCAGGTTCGAGGGGCATATCGGTAGTAATGGCAGCAAGCCTGGTATTGGCACCCAGTTCAGGAGTTATGAGTATGCCGTTCCTTCCCTGCTCGCCCAGACCTGCATCAATTGCCAGAGGAGGCATAACCAGGTCATAAGATGTGGGAGGTACATGGGGACGCGCCGAATAACCCAGTTCCTTTATAAAGACTTCCATCTTACCGGCAATAAAGCGTAGTTTTGAATAGGCATCATAGGAAGTTCCGTAAGTGGGGTTAGCGTACATCGAATCCCACTCATGAGGAACAGCAATTACAATGGCATATTTCCAGTGAGGGGGTACTTCATAGTCAACCCTGCCAGCCCCCCTCAGGCTGCCCTGGTAAACCCATTCTTTCTTTACTTTAGCTATCCCTGCAAGAGACGCCCCAAAACTATAGCATATCTGTTTTATCAGGTCAGAACCATGCCCCGGTGATTTCAATTCCATCCTGCTTGTATTGACTCCCCTGAAATCAGATTCTTCAGGCCTGCCCTGTGGTTCTGCAGGGAATGCAGACCTGCCCCCTATAGGGCTGGAATGGGCGTTTGACCATGCATCGGCAATAAAATACTTATCGCGGTACTTCTCCCAGTTGGCCCTCTGCTCCCTTCCTTTTTGCATGGCTTTAATAAATTCATCAAATGCTCCGGGATTAGCCCGGTAATATGAACGCAAATGGCCGGGCAGCGCATCCAGTCCGTCAGAGGGCTTCCATGCCGGCTGCCCGCCATTGCGAGAAAACATTAGCCTTGATAATTCCCCGTTGCGCTTAAAGATATCTTCAACAGCTGTGATCCTGACCGGTACTCCTTCCTTTATATAGGTAGGCTGATCAACAATAAAAGGTTTCCTGTTAAAGAACTGATCTTCCCCGTAAGCGGTCCGGCCATAACCAGTATAGCTGTCTTTATCGACACCTGCCGAATACCCGGCTCCTGCCACCCCGGCCAGCGACAGGACTCCTCCTGCCAACCCGGCCGATTTAATAAATTTCCTTCGATTAATTTTATCCATATGACTCTTTTATTTTCATACTTTTGTCAAAGATATTTCAATAATAGTTACAATTGCAACTATTTCTTATGTTTATTGGCATCAGCAGTTAAAGAGTTTTGTAATGTATAAGTTTGAAAAGTCACTGGGAAGGATAAGCCAGCAGGTCTCAAAGTCACTCGGAATCAGGCTTGAAAATAAATTCAGGTCTGCCGGTATAAGGATGAACGGTGCACAATGGAGTATTCTGTCGATGCTGTATCAATCGGATTGTGTTACACAACAATGTGTAGGTACCACACTTGGTATGGATAAGGTTACCCTGACCAGGGCGGTAAATATGCTTGAGAAGCGGGGCTACCTCACGCGTTCACAATTGAAAGATGACCGCAGAATAAAGGAAATAAGTTTAAGCGATGAAGGGAAAGTAATATATAACACACTTGCCCCACTGGCTGAAGCCACGCTTAACGAAGCCTTTGCAGGCATAGAAAAGGAGAAAGTTGAAGCTTTACTTGAAACACTCGAAAAAATTCACTCGAACCTGTCAGATGACCTGCTTTGAAGGTCAACCAACTATTTCCACTCCTTTCCAGAATGCCACATATCCTGTTATTTCTTTAGCCGCTTCTTTTGGTTCGGGGTAATACCAGGCTGCATCGCTGTTAACCCTGCCGTCCACGACCAGGTCGTAATATGCGGCCGTTCCTTTCCACGGGCATACCGATTTTGTCTCCGATTTTCTGAGATATTCCTTTTTAACTGATTCAGGGGGAAAGTAATAATTATTTTCCACGTTTACAGTGCTATTGCTCTCGGCAATTACTTTATCGTTCCAGATTGCTTTCATTTTAATATTGTTTATTTGTTTAACATTAAAGATTCACGATGGTTTATTCGATCGATTATTTATTTAACATTTACTACTTGTTTACTGGTATGCAGCTAAGGATCTCTTTGTAATATAAAGAAGGGGCTGTCTCAAAATTGTTATAACCATCCTGTTCCGAAGTGCTCAGGGGGATATAGTTAGAAACTGACTATTTCAAATCCATCTGCGATAAGGTCCCTGAGACTGGGATGGTTCATATAATCATCCAGAAGTACGATTCCTGCTTTCTCAACCTGGCTCTTCACTCCGAATGCCTGTGCACAGAAGGAACACGCACCTGTTATATTACTTTTCATTTTTATGTAAGTGTCGTGAAGTTTATTGTCTTCCTTTTCCAGCTCACCTATCCATTTTGTCCCTGCGCCCTCAAAGATGATTTTCAGTTCATCTCCATTACTAAGTGCTTCATCTGCCAGAACAAATGCATTTGAAACTTTTCCCAGTGCTTCTGCAGTATTGGTGTCAGAGAACACGATAATTGCAATTTTTGTCATATCATTCATTTTTTTGGTTTATACTAAGTTTAATAGCTTAGTCGGAAAAAGAGCAGAATCCTGACAGGAAACTTTCTGTTTATTCAACGATCTGCCAGGTCTTTCTGAATTTATGTTTATTAACACAATAAAACCTGATTGAGACAAAGAACTTATTAGTAATTTTAATTTTATTCCAACTATAATTTGGCTATGATACTTTTACACCTTTTCACCGGAGTTATTAGCACTAGCCTGCTATTTTTAGTCATCCTGTTTGCAAGGTCCCGGAACAAAAAATTCACTGCCCTTAACTGGTTTTTTATTATTGCGGAGATCATATACCTGGCTTTCATTATTGAATTGGTAGCCGGCTTCATTGAGGAGGGTGCTCCGCAGGCGGCGCTCGTTATAGGATCCATTTTCGGTTCGGTTGCAGTTATAGGAGCCGTACTGGTATTACGATTTATAATCCTTAAAAAAATATCACACCGGAACTATGAAACAGAATGAGATAAAAAGGAGGCAGTTTCTCAGGATGGCGGGGCTCACTGCAGCCGGTGCAAGCCTTCTGGGAAGCAGGCATGTTATTGGGAGAACAACAAGGGGTTACCTGCTTGAATCAGAAAGTGAATATGGTGGTTTTGTTGTGGAACAACTCTCAGGTGATGATTACCCGTATGAAACGGATCCCTTAAGGTTGAAAAGGATGAATGAGAAATACACTATTTTCAGCCGTAACGTATGGGACCCCACGCGCCAGGACCGTCCTGAAAAAACGGAGAATCTAACTTACAAAAGACTTGTTGAAGACAAAGGAACAGTACCTGACAACACCAGGCTCGATTACGCATTTATGGCAGCCAGCTGGGCAACTTCCTCTTTCCGGGGATCGCCTTTTTACAGCTGGCATCCTGTAACCGGCCAGGTAAGGATGATGACAGCTGACAGACTGGGTAAGTGGGACCCCTCATCGCTTGAGATGAACTGGGAAGATGCCACGGTAGCTGTGAAACATGCTGCTCTTTTTTATGGTGGATCGCTGGCAGGAGTGGCAAAACTCAATCCTCTGTGGCTTTATGACCCCATTTATTCACCAACCCGGGACGACAGGGAGAACACAAAACCCTTCATTACCGATGGGGATAAGCTTGACCAGGGCGATGATAAATGGCAGATAACACCATCAATGAACCGTGTAATTGTTATCGCTTTTGAAGAAGATTACGAAGCAATAATGAACAGCCCCGGTAAGCTGGCCTCGGCTGCCACGGGCGACGGTTACTCAAGAATGGCGGTTACCGCGTTCAAGCTGTCTGAGTTTATAAGGGCACTTGGCTATAACGCGGTTCCGGCCGGCAACGGTGTTGGACTGAGTATTCCCATGGCTATAGATGCCGGGCTGGGTGAGCTGGGCAGGAACGGGCTGCTTGTGACCCCTAAATTCGGACCACGGGTCAGGATTGCAAAAGTGCTGACCGATATGCCCCTGGTGCCAGATAAACCAATTAGCTTCGGCGTTAAGGAATTCTGCGAAGCATGCTTGACATGTGCAAATGACTGTCCCAGCGGATCAATAGGCAAAGGACCGATGACCTGGGAGGGCCTGACGACATCCAATAACCCTGGTGCCCTGAAATGGTACGTTAACCAGGAAACATGCTATGATTATAATGGTTTCAGTTGCTCCAACTGCAAACGTAACTGTCCTTTTAATAAACCAAATAATTCATGGTTGCATAAGGCAATCAGGGAAATAATAAAACTCAGATCAAAAGGCCTTGGAAATGTGATGGTCAACCTGGACCAGGCCAGCGGGTATGGAGAACAGGTCCACTCAGATAATTTCTGGGAAAGTGACGGTTCAAGATCCATTACAGCAAGAGAGAAAATGTAAAAAAATATTTGTATGTTTGTTCGGTAAATTACGAATGATTTGAGCTACGAGGATTTTATAACAGAACGTCAGAAAAAAATAGCCAGGTATGCCAAAGCATTGGGACATCCTATCCGCATGTATGTGATGGAATTGCTTTCTGAGCAGAGCTGCTGCTATAGTGGTGACCTAACGGAAATATTGCCCATAGCCAAATCAACCCTTTCCCAGCATCTCAAGGAACTTAAGGACGCGGGACTTATACAGGGTGAGATCGAAGCTCCAAGGATTAAATACTGTATAAACAGGGATAATTGGAATGAAGCAAAAGAGTTATTTGAACAATTTATGAGAGACTGATATTTTTTTATAATAAATGTTCGTCGTTTTGCGAACTACGAAATCACTAAAATATAAAACAGATTAGATATGGAAATAAAAATTCTGGGCACAGGCTGTCCCAAATGCAAAAGGCTTGAAAGGCTTGTACATGAAACGGCAGAAGAAATGGGTATTGATGCATTAATAAGCAAAGAGGAGGATATAGTGAAGATAATGGAATATGGGATCCTTCATACCCCCGGCCTGGTAATTGACGGTACCGTCGTACTTTCAGGAAGATTGCCGGGTAAAAAGGAATTAACAGAAATGATTAGCCGAAATAAATAAAATACAAAATGAGCATGAAAACATTAAAGTTATTATTCTTAGTTCTGGTAAGCATAAGCCTGCACCCATCCTGTTCATCGCAAAATAATACCAATCATGCAGATCAGACAGCTATCTCTGAAGATGAAGTGACTGTTTATTATTTTCATTTTGAAAGAAGGTGTCTTACATGCAAGGCTGTTGAGAGTGTAACAGAAGAAGCTCTTTCAGAGCTGTATGCAGGGGCAGTCCCTTTCAGGGCTGTTAACCTGGACGACGAAGAGGGAAAGGAAACAGCCAGAAAGCTTGGGGTTTCAAGCCAGTCTCTTCTGATTGTAAAAGGAGATGAAAGGATTGACCTCACTGCTGAAGCCTTTATGAGTGCCACCTCCAAACCTGAAGAGTTAAAGAAAATCCTGAAGGAAAAAATTGATCCTTTAGTCCGTTAAGGCAGTGATTTTATGAGCGAATTTTTGAACTCACTCATAAGCAATAGTACAACGCCCTTCCTGACAGCAGCCTTGCTCGGACTTATGACAGCAATAAGTCCCTGTCCTCTTGCAACAAACATCACAGCAGTTGGATATATAAGCAAAGATGTTGAAAACAGGAGGAAGGTTTTTTACAATGGCCTTGTTTACACACTTGGCAGGGTCGTATCCTATACACTAATAGCGGTAATTATCTTTATTGGTGCCGATCAGTTCAAGATTTCAGGAGTATTTCAGAAGTATGGCGAAAAAATCATTGGACCACTGCTAATTATAATAGGCGTATTGATGCTTGACATACTGAAAATTAACTTCAGCGGCGGCATAAGTAACTTTAGCAAGATATTCAAGGAGAGGAAAAAAAATAAGTACTGGGATGCTCTTCTCCTGGGAATTGTTTTTGCCCTTGCTTTTTGTCCCTATAGCGGTGTTCTATATTTCGGAATGCTTATTCCCATGACAATCAGCAGTGCGTCCGGGCTTTACCTGCCGGTAGTTTTTGCTGTTGCCACCGGAATACCTGTACTCGTTTTTGCATGGCTTATTGCCTTTACGGTATCAGGCGTTGGCAAGCTGTACAACAGGATTAAGCTCTTTGAAATATGGTTCCGTAAGATAATTGCAGTAGTTTTTATAGGTGTTGGAATATACTATATCATTATAATATATTTATGATATACAGGCATATATAGAATATATTTAAAGTATTATTTAAAGATCGGTTATAAAAATAAATAATGGATTTCAAAAAAGAAATTAAGATATTATTCTGGATTGCAGCAATCTTTGCACTTGCTTATTTCATGCCGCTTGAGGCTGACAGGTTCAGGGAGGCAATTATTGCAATGTTTGACCTGGCGAAGTGGTATGCCCGTGAGCATGTGATTTTATGCCTACTGCCGGCCTTTTTCATTGCAGGCGTTATTGCCGTCTTTGTGAGCCAGGGCGCCGTAATGAAATATTTTGGTGCAAAGGCAAAAAAATGGCTGGCTTACACTGTTGCATCCGTATCAGGGACTATCCTTGCCGTTTGCAGCTGCACCATTCTGCCCCTGTTCTCCAGCATTCATAAACGCGGTGCCGGGCTTGGACCTGCTATTGCTTTCCTATATTCAGGTCCCGCGATCAATATACTGGCAATTATCCTTACGGCACGCATACTGGGATTTGAGATGGGTATGGCAAGAATTATTGGTGCCGTGATTTTTGCCATCGCCATTGGATCTGCCATGTCACTTATTTACAGGAAGGAGGAAAGAGCAAAAAGGGATGAGCAGCTCTCTTTCCCGGATAGCTCTGAAAAAAGGCCAATGTGGCAAACTGCTTTTCATTTCTTTACACTGGTATTAATCCTGGTCTTTGCCAACTGGGGAAGGCCGGCAGAGGGTGTCACCAGCGGAGCATGGTACTGGATATGGGCAAATAAATGGTATATCACATCTTTTTTTGCCATACTGCTTGTTTTCTCCTTGATCTACATTCTCAAAATAAAGTGGCAATGGGTGGTGATTGCTGCAGTGGCCACTGCTTCTTCAGCCCTTTTAAGCTCCTCTCCTATGGTTCCGGTACTGGTGGGTATTGCAGGCCTCAGTCTTATCACATTACTTGACAGAAGAGATCCAGATAACAGGGAATGGACCCTGGCTTCATGGGATTTTACAAAACAGATTATGCCACTTCTGGCACTTGGAGTCCTTATTGCCGGTTTTTTGCTTGGATCAACACATGATGATACTGCCATGGCAGGTATTATCCCAAATGAATGGGTAAGCGGACTGGTTGGTGGCAATTCAGTGTTTTCAAATTTCTTTGCCTCAATAGTGGGTGCCTTCATGTATTTTGCCACACTCACCGAGGTGCCTATATTGCAGGGACTCATGGCAGCAGGTATGGGCAAGGGTCCCGCACTGGCATTGCTGCTGGCAGGCCCTTCACTGTCCCTGCCTAACATGCTCGTGATACGCGGTGTAATTGGAACTCAAAAAACCATTGTATACCTTGTGCTTGTGGTTATAATGGCAACTATATCAGGTTTAATTTACGGAGGTTTATTCTGACTTTTGCATAAAACCGGGATATATTAAAATAAGTAAACATAATATCATGGAAAACAAAAAACTTGGATTTATCGGAGGCGGCAGGATAACAAGGATCATCCTGCAGGCTTTCAGAAACAAAAACCTGGATTTTGATTCAATATGCGTTTATGATCCGGATACGGAGGTATCAGGTAAGTTAAAGGAAGATTTCCCAAATGTGAAGATTGAAGGTTCGAATAAGATCCCTGCCCAACAGGGCATGGTTTTTCTTGCCGTCCATCCCCCGGTAATAATGGATACTCTCAAAGAAATTGGCAATGTGGTCAGGGAAGAGGCTGTAATAGTATCACTTGCCCCGAAAATTACCATTGAGAAAATAATGTCGCTTGTTCACTCCCGGAAGATTATCAGGATGATACCAAATGCCACTTCTTATATTAACGAGGGCTATAACCCTGTATATTTCAGTGAATCATTCAACAAGAAGGAAAAGAAGCAGCTAAAAAAACTATTCAGGTCGCTTGGCAAGACTATTGAAGTTGAGGAAAATGAACTGGAGCCATACGCCATAGTTTCTGCGATGCTGCCAACCTATTTCTGGTTCCAGTGGAAGAAAATGGAAGATATAGCAGTTAAAACAGGATTTTCCGAAAAGAAGTCAAGACAGATTATCAAATCAACATTGAGACGATCGCTAAAATTATATTTTAACACAGGCCTTTCCCCGGAAGAGGTAATTGACCTGATACCGGTAAAACCCATTGGTGATAAAGAGAAAGAAATCGAAACAATACTGGAATCAAAATTACTGGGTCTTCATGAGAAAATCAGACCATAAAATTGAAAATAACAAATTTTTCACCTCGGCCGGAATTCCGAATGTTAGCCCGGTGCAGGCACTTGAGATGTGCCGCTCCGGAGCTGCAATAATAGATATTCGTGGTGATTATTTGACTGCTTTTAAGAAATTTGATGTGCCTGATGTGATATATTTCCCGGAACCAGGAAAGAGCATACCTTTTAACAGCCTGGAGAAGGAAAAAACATATATAGTTTCAGAAACATCAACGAGTGTCAGCAGCAGGGAAATAGTCAGATTACTTCTCAATGAGGGTTTTCAACCGGTTTATAACCTTGCAGGAGGTTTTGTTGAATGGGAGCGTGACGGGCTTCCGGTAATAGAAAATAAAAATGCCAGGCTAAGCGGATCATGCATGTGCCAGCTGAGACCGCGTGACAAATAGATATCCGGATGCCGGCATTAGAGAGCCATCAAGCGTAATTATGAAATAACTGAGCCTGGCTATTTTTCAGCACTGTGGCATTTTTCGGGTTCACAGGCAACGGTACAATTGCCGGTACACTGCTTATGATCACATTTGCCAGTGCAGTTTTCATCACAATTTTCAGGATCACAATTCTCGTGATCACAATCAGCCTTATGTGTTTCGGCTTGATCCATACATGCAGATGAAGAGCCGCAGTGACTCGCTTCAGTGACAACTTCGGTCTGGGTTAACTCTTTATCTTTTGTGGTCTTATCCTGTGCACCCACAGTAAGAACAAGAACAAATACCAATACAGCAAGCCCTGAGATTCCTAATAATAATTTTTTCATTTCTAAGATTTTTAATTTAAACATGCTTATGTGACACAAAAATATGTAATGAGATCCCAAATGATGTTATACCGGAGTTAATTGAGGTTAAGCCGATGTTAAATTTGCCTGTCTTTCAGGAAAACTTAATAAATTTGACAGGTCAATAATACTCCAGGATGAAAAAGGAACGTTTTCAGCTGTTACTCCTGATATTGTCGCTAATGTCCTTAATGGCATTGGTAGGTATCCAGGTGGCCTGGACTGTCCGAGCCGCAAGAATGCAGGAGAATCAATTCAATCATAGCGTACGGATGGCCATTAACAGCGCCACAGATAATATTTCAGAAAACAAGTTCCTGTGTGAAGGTATCAATAACTGCCTGTTCCGTGAAGGACACGGATCATGTGCGATGATAATGGAGAACATGGCTGAATGGGACAGCCTGGAATCAGTGATAAGGAAGGACCTGGAATATTACGGAATCGACCTGGACTTTGAATTTGACATTGCTAAGGCTGGTGACTCATCAAAAAACACCGGACAAAATGAGGTATATCTCAGCAGAAACCTGGAGCATATGCTGGAAAGGTCAGGTTATTATCTTAGTATAAGATTTCCTGGCAGAAGGGACTTTATTATTGCACAGATGGGAAATGTTTTTATTGTTTCTATCATCCTGCTTCTGATAGTAACATTATCATCAATTCTTATATACAGGTATTACAGAAGAGAACGTCAACTTTCTTCAAATACCATCGACCTTGTTAATAATATGACTCACGCATTTAAAACACCCCTTACAAATATAGCCCTGGCAGCCAGTATGATAAAGAAAAGCAAAGAAGTACGTTCAAATAAATCCCTCAGTTCGTATGCGGGCATAATCCAGGCAGAGCACAGGAAACTGAAACAAAGGGTCGACAAACTCCTGGATACTTCATTTTATGAAACTGACCCATCATCGTTATATGAACCTGTTAATATAATTGCAGTTGCCAGGGAAGTAATGAAATCATTTGAAGTTCAGGCTGAAGAGATGAATGGCCAGATAAAGCTTGAAACAAAAGAAAAAGAACTATTTATCCTCGGGAATCAGGATCTGTTATACATTGCACTTTCAAACATTATTGACAACTCATTGAAATACAATACAAACAGCCCTGATATTAATATAAATATCAGTAAGTCTGAAAATAAAATCATTATTGTCATAAAGGATAACGGACCGGGAGTGCCTGAAGAAGTCCTTGATAAAATATTCAACAGATACTACCGTCTGGACAGCGAACAGAATAACTCAGAAGGCCTGGGACTGGGACTCTACCAGGTGAAGAACATTGCAGAAAGGATGAAAGGTAAGGTGCAGGCCAGTTCCGCTGATGAAGGAGGTTTAATAATAATAATAGAATTACCCTGCATTGACCATGAATAACAATATTACCGGGAATATCAGGATTCTGCTTGCTGAAGATGATATCAACCTTGGCTTCCTTCTTGTCGATTTTCTTGAGAGTAACGCTTTTGAGGTGAAATTGTACCGGGACGGACTCTCTGCTGCCCGGGCTTTTGACAAAGGCAGGTATGACTTTTGTATACTCGACGTTATGCTGCCTGAGATGAACGGTTTTGAACTGGCTGAAGAAATAAGAAAGAGAGATAAGAATGTTCCTGTAATCTTTCTGACAGCACGCTCAATGAAGGAAGACAAAATCAAAGGCTTCAGGACCGGGGCTGATGACTATATTACCAAACCTTTTGATGAGGAAGAACTGTTATGCCGAATAGAGGCAATACTGTCACGGGCCGGCAAAGCTGACCCTGACGATGAAGATAGATACAGAATCGGCCGGTATATCTTTGACCCACTTAATCTTACACTTAAGCATGGCAATACGGCACAGCGCCTCACAATCAAGGAAAGCCGGATCCTTTGCCTTCTCTGCCGGTGTAAAAATAAACTGGTGAAGCGTGATGATATAATGGTGGACGTCTGGGGTGAATCAGATTACTATATTGGAAGAAGCCTGGACGTTTTTATCTCCAAAATACGCAGCTACCTAAA
The DNA here is from genome assembly GCA_032260385.1 of Bacteroidales bacterium. Classification (GTDB taxonomy): domain Bacteria; phylum Bacteroidota; class Bacteroidia; order Bacteroidales; family VadinHA17; genus UBA9300. Next base: position 20,946 of record JAVVEL010000032.1, read on the forward strand.
AGATGACCCGGCTATACAAATCACAACAATTCCCACCCGCGGATATATTCTTGAAGAAAAGCAATAATCCTTAAAATATTTGCCGTATAAATACGTCATAAAAGATTTTTTGACGTATATTTGCGTCTATATATTTTAAAGAATGACAAAATCAGAATTATTTGACATTGACCTGCAGGACCTTGCATTGCACTTTAAGGTGCTGTCACACCCTGCCCGTCTGGCCATACTGAAGTACCTGGCAGAGGCTAAGGTATGCATCTCGGGAGATATCTCAGAAGAACTGCCCCTGAGCAGAACCACTGTCCAACAGCACCTTGCTGAACTGAAAAGAATGGGGTTTATTCAGGGTGCGATAAAGGGAGTCAGTACAAATTACTGCCTTAATCCCGCTGCCTTTGAATTATTAAAGAACAAGCTGGATATGTTTCTGACGGATATTCATTGCCAAACAATACAAGATTGCTGACAATATGAAGATATTGATACTATGCACGGGTAACAGTTGCCGCAGCCAGATGGCTCACGGCTTCCTGGAGTCATTCGACGACAGGCTTGATGTGGCAACTGCAGGTACTGAAGCCTCGGGAAAGCTCAACCCTAAAGCGGTTGAAGTGATGAAGGACATCGGCATTGATATCAGTCACCATAGCTCAGACCCGGTTGATATGTACCTTGGTGATGTATGGGATTATGTCATTACAGTATGCGATGGTGCCAATGAAGTATGCCCTGTATTTACCGGTAAGGTAAAGCACCGTTTGCATATTGGTTTCGAAGATCCCTCCAATGCCACGGGCACGGAAGAATTTATTCACAGTGAATACCTCAGGGTACGTGATGAAATACAGAAAGCATTTTATAAATTATATACTGAAGAAATGAAACCGAAGCTATGAAGGCAGAAGAACTGAAATTAATTGTAAAAGAAAAATACGGTGAGATTGCCGGTGAAAACAGGCTGGCAGCCAAAAACTCATGCTGCGGTGAAGCAGGCTGTTGTGACGGTACAGAATACACTGTTTTCAGCGAAGATTATACAGGACAGAAAGGCTATAACCCTGATGCTGACCTGGGACTTGGTTGCGGGATGCCCCTGGAATTTGCGGGTCTGCAAGCTGGAAACAAGGTACTGGACCTTGGTTCCGGGGCAGGAAATGATTGTTTTATTGCAGCAACGCTGGTTGGTGAGAAGGGCTTTGTCACCGGACTTGATTTTACGGAATCAATGATTGAAAAGGCCGAAAAGAACAGGAAGAAAACAGGCTTAACCAACATTAAATTCCTGCAGGGAGATATTGAAGACATGCCTCTGCCCGACAACCAGTTTGATGTGGTCATAAGCAACTGTGTCCTGAACCTGGTGCCCGACAAGAAAAAAGCCTTCAGTGAGATTTTCCGGGTTCTCAGGCCGGGCGGGCACTTTTGTGTTTCAGATATAGTGCTGGAAGGAGTGCTGCCGGAAGCAGTTAAAAAAAGTGCCGAGATGTATGCAGGATGCGTGTCAGGAGCAATTCAGCTTGCTGTGTATCTGGAAATAATTGAGCAACAAGGATTTAAGAATATTAGAACAAGAAAACGCAAAGAAATAAAGATCCCTGATGATATTTTGTTGAAATACCTGAACAATACTGAACTGGAAGATCTAAAAAAGAAGCAGGCAGTTGTGCTGAGCATAACAGTGACCGCTGTGAAATAATGGATAACAATAAAAGAAACAAAAAATGCCGTCAAGACCCAGACTTAAATTTTTAGACCGTTACCTGACATTATGGATCTTCCTGGCCATGGCCGTTGGTGTACTGTCAGGCTATTTCTTTCCTTCAATAGCAGATTTCTGGGAGTCGCTTAAATCGAGCCCCGACAGTACAACAAACCTGCCTATTGCCATAGGCCTGATACTGATGATGTACCCTCCCCTGGCTAAGGTAAGGTATGAGGAACTGGGCGATGTTTTCAGGAATTATAAAGTGTTGAGCCTTTCCCTCATACAGAACTGGATAATTGGACCTGTGCTTATGTTTGCACTGGGGATACTCTTCTTCAAGCTCTTTCCCGGTGAGGATAATGCCAATCTCCCCTATATGTACGGCATAATAATGATAGGTCTTGCCAGGTGCATAGCCATGGTGATAGTGTGGAATGACCTGGCGAAGGGTGATACCCAGTATGCGGCAGGGCTTGTGGCTTTCAATTCCATCTTCCAGGTACTGTTTTTCTCTGTTTATGCTTATGTCTTTATAGCCATTCTGCCCGGCTGGTTTGGCGTTCCGACAAATGCAGCTGTTGAAAACATAACAATAGGCCAGATCGCCGAAAGTGTATTAATTTACCTTGGGATACCCTTCTTCGCAGGTTTTTTGACCCGTTTTATCCTTATAAGAGTAAAAAGCAAAGAGTGGTATCATACGAGGTTCATACCTAAGATCAGCCCGGTCACACTTATTGCCCTCCTGTTTACAATAATTGTAATGTTCTCATTGAAGGGTGAATATATAATAAAGATACCCCTTGATGTTGTCCTGATAGCCATCCCATTGCTGGTTTACTTTATAGTTATGTTTTTCCTTTCTTTCTTCATGAGCAAAAAAGTAGGAGCTAACTATGAGCAATCTACAACCCTTTCATTCACTGCTGCCAGCAATAATTTTGAGCTGGCAATAGCCGTGGCCATAGCCATTTTCGGCATGAATTCGGGAGAAGCTTTTGCTGCAGTTATAGGGCCCCTTGTTGAAGTACCGGTTATGATAGCCCTTGTAAATGTGGCACTGAGATTCAAAAAGAAGTGGAAATAAGTGTAGTATTTCTTTTCCCTTTAATATCAGCCTGTGCAACACGTTCATATTTACAGCAGGCTGGCAGTTGGCAAATTGTACTTCCACTTCATCGTCTGTTTTTATAGTGCCGAAAAGGGCAGTGGGTGGATCTATCCAAAAATCAGAACAAACATAATTTGGGGAAATTTCTTCTCTTTCAGCGCATCGTGCGCTTTGTTGTCCATATTGCCTTCCAACTTCAAGCCGGTTTCGGCACTGAACCCGGTCGCTTTCATTTCCCAGTCGTACAAG
>JAVVEL010000033.1:0-22193 GCA_032260385.1 Bacteroidales bacterium
TCAATCTCATTAACTGTTTTAGGTATAGGCTTACCCAAAACCCTGTGACCTGATTCTGTTACCAGCACATCGTCTTCAATCCGGACACCACCAAAGTCGAGGTATTTTTCAACCTTATCATAATTGATGAACTCTGCATGCATCTTTTCCGACTTCCATTGTGCTATCAGTTCAGGGATAAAATAACATCCCGGCTCAATAGTGAATACGTGTCCCGGTTTAAAGGGCAAAGCAAACCTAAGGAAGGCAAGACCAAACTGCTTGCTTCGCTTAACCTCTTCATTATATCCAACATAATTTTCACCAAGGCCTTCCATATCATGAACGTCCAGTCCCATCATATGGCCCAGTCCGTGCGGCATAAACAGGGCATGGGCACCCTTCGCCACTGCTTCGTCAATATCACCCTTCATCAGTCCCAGTCCTTTCAAGCCTGCTGCCAGCACCTTGCAGGCTTCGATATGGAGTTCCTTATTCGATTTGTCCGGTCCTGCACCTTGTATAGCCTTCATATTTGCTTCTAGTACTATTTCATATATGTCCTTCTGCCTTGAATTGAATTTTCCCCCTACGGGAGTCGTTCTCGTGATATCAGAAGCGTAATGCATATTTGTTTCAGCTCCGGCATCAACAACCATCATCCTTCCCTCGGAAAGTATGTTATCATGATTGTGATTATGGAGGGTCTGACCGTTTATGCTGAGTATTATCGGGAAGGAAGGACCCATTCCCTTTTCCAGTGTTATACCCTCAACAACACCAAATATTTCCTGCTCTTTTACCCCGGGCTTACACATTTTCATTGCCCTTGTATGCATCTCATAAGCTATGTCAACAGCCTTTTCTATCTCATCTATTTCACATTCTTCTTTATAAGAACGCAGTGCAACAACTGCCTTGATGAGTTCTTCCGAGGCTTTTGATTTCATCTGACAGGGATTCTCCTTAAGCAGAGCTCCAAGTGTCATCTTATTCTCCCCCCTGTAGGGAGGAAGGAAATGTATTTTCCTTCCGGCCGATCGTGCCTTATCAATAAAGCCTGCCATCTTATCCATGGGCATAGTATTCTTCACACCTGCCTTTAACGCCAGTTCCCGAATTGATGGTTGGGGACCCATCCATATAATATCATCCACTTCAACATCATCCCCGAAAATATAATCCCTGCCGCTGTCAACATCCATAATCCCCGCAAGGCCCTGTAAATCGAGACCAAAAAAATAAAGAAAATCACTGTCCTGCCTGAAATGAAAGGGATTGGCCGGGTAATTCATGGGAGAATCAACATTGCCAGGAATCAGGACCAGTCCCTCTTTCACTGACTTTCTCAATGATTCTCTCCTCTTTGTATAGACTTCTGATTTAAACATATTATTGTTGTTTTAGTTTTTAATGTCAAAAATTAATAATAAAAATACAGCTATTTAACTGGAATGCAAAATGTTCTTCCATGGTTGACAACACACTCACTTCCTATTATTAGCTCTGTTTTCCGGATATGAAACAGAATCAAATTTTTTCGTAAAAAGTATTGAAAATCATAAGCGAATACTATTGTATTTTGTTATATAATTCATATATTCGCACACATTATTAACAGGTTTTCAACAATTAGTCCGGAAATATGCCCTACCGTCGCTTACCAAACACCGATGCAGCAAGAATAAGAGCAATGGACCAGGCTCTGAGCAAAGGCAAAGAGCTTCCTCCCTTTAACCTTGCATACACGCCAGAAAATTATGTAAAATTGCAGGCTCTCCTCCCTTCTTTCATACATAATTACCAACTGCAGCGACAGGCATACGATAAACAGGTTGAAAGCAATAAGGATTACCAGGAGTCACTGAAAAAGGCAAAAACCTACATTAACCATTTTTTCCGTGTGATGGTTATGGCAGTACAACGAAAAGATTTCAGGCAAGACACACCGGAATTTTTTGGTTTTGTCAACGGCCATTCTGCCTTGCCCACCCTGGCTACTGAGAAAGATGTCATCTTCTGGGGCAGGAAGATCATTGAAGGGGAGACTGCCCGTATGAGGGAAGGACGGACACCGGTGACGAATCCGACAATGGCGGTGGTCAAGGTTCATTTTGAAAATTTTCTTGATGCCTACCATTTCCAGAAAACACTGCAAAAAAGAACAGGCGAGTGTTCAGACAAAATAAGCGAGCTCAGAGAACAGGTTGATGACCTTATAGTTAATCTATGGAATGAGGTTGAGAATTCCTTTTCTGACCTTCCTGATGAAGAAAAAAGATCAGAGGCTGAAAAGTACGGATTAGTTTATGTTTTCAGGAAAAGTGAACTTGAGAAAATAGAAAACAATTAATCCTTCCTTAAACCTTCCCTGCGGATATTAAATAATACCAGAAGGGCTATCAAAGCAGGAATTGTCGCAATTAATCCATCCCCGGCAGAAAATTCATCAATGGCGCTGTTTACACTTTCCCAACCCACAAAGAAAGCTAAGATAGTGGGGATCAGATTATTCACCAGGTGTGCCAGCACCGGAAGCCAGATATTGCCCGAATAAAGATAGAGATATCCAAAGCCAAGGCCCAGAATAAACCTGGGTATAAAACCGTAGAACTGCAGGTGTGCGGCACTGAACAGCAGGGCTGTCAGGATAAGCCCCAGATGACCTGACCTTAACCAGCGGGTAAAAATATTCTGCAGGACACCTCTGTAAAGAAATTCCTCTCCCACTGCCGGTATTAATGCCACTATTAAGATATTTATCATCAGTCCCCCCACACTTCCTGCATCCATCAGGATAAGGGTCAGTCGTTCAGACTGTGATTCTTTCCCGGCCATCCAGTTCTCAAGTCCTTCAAGCCATCCCGGCAAATCAAGCCTGGAATTGAACCATGAAAGGTAGCTGTTCAGGGGGATAATAAGGATTATAAATAATATACTGAGAGACGCTGATGTAAGACCGGGTTTATTATTTAGTCCAAGATAGCTATGAGCATCGCCCCTCATAAAAAAAGCAATTGCAAGTGATGGTAATAAAAACATTGATATATGCTGAAATGTCTGCAGGTACTTAAAATAATTTACATGTTTTGCATTCAGTGGCTCCTGCCAGATATCCAGCTCACCGGGTGCAATCCCGAATATCAGCCATGCGGTCAGCAGGGTTATTAAGAGGCCTGCCAGGGAAATAATCAGTATAAGCAGCATTGATACCACGAATTGCACCAGGGGTTTCTTTGAACTCAGGGGTAGCAATTCTGAATAAACTGTCATTTTGTTACTTTTGCACCGAAGATAATTAATTAGGTACATTATAATAAGCAAAACTTGAAAATAGGAGATACATACCTGGGAGACAGGCCCTTGTTCCTGGCACCAATGGAGGACATCACCGACCCGTCCTTCAGGAGCATCTGCAAACATTATGGGGCCGACATGGTATACACTGAATTTGTATCATCGGACGGCCTGATAAGGGACGGGTTTAAAAGTGTGAGGAAACTAAATATCAACGACAGCGAGCGGCCCATAGGGATACAGATATACGGCCATATCATTGAATCGATGGTTGAAGCAGCAAGGATAGCTGAATCAGCAGGCCCTGAACTTATTGACATTAATTTTGGTTGCCCCGTAAAAAAGATAGCCAGCAGGGGTGCCGGATCAGGTATGATGAGAAACCTTCCTCTGATGGTAGAGATGACCGGTGCCATTGTAAAAGCAGTAAAGCTGCCTGTAACGGTTAAAACACGTCTGGGCTGGGATGAAGAAAATAAAAATATCCCGGAGATAGCCGAAAGGCTCCAGGATGCTGGCATAGCTGCTATCACCATTCATGGCAGGACCAGGTCACAGATGTACAGGGGCGATGCTGACTGGAGGCTGATAGGGGAGGTAAAGAATAATCCCAGGATCACTATCCCCGTGATAGGTAATGGCGATATTAACAGCCCTGAAAGGGCAGAATATGTTTTCAGGCATTACGGGGTTGACGCGATTATGATAGGCAGGGCTACCGTGGGCAATCCATGGATCTTCAGGGATATTAAGCACTACCTTGACACGGGTGAACTATTGCCCGAACCCGGGCTTGATGAAAAAGTTGATCTTGCCATGCTCCATCTTGAAAAATCACTTGAGCATAAGGAAGGAAACAGGGCTATATATGAAATGCGAAGGCACCTTTCAAATTATTTCAAGGGTCTGCCTCATTTTAAGGAAACCCGCTTAAGACTTCTGACAACGCTTGATGTAGAGGAGATCTTCAGCCTTCTTGAATACATAAGATCGAACTGGAAGAATGTCTGACATTTAAGAAAAAGATACCTCTTCCGTAAGCGGGCGCCTGTCTCAGTCCCCTGGGTCCCATGCCGAAATAAGTATTATTTAAATATTCCTTCTGCTCTTCGTTAAGCAGGGCTTTAACCTGCTTGATATGCTCATTATGTTGCAGCAGCATTGCTGCACCTATCTCATTCATCTCTTCAAAGCTTGCAGCAGTCTGCCTTTTGAGGCGAAGCTCATCCAGTTTTTTACGATGTGCATCATTAACTTCCATTATCCTTTGTTTCTGCTGCTCATCCAGCCCGGGGATATCAAGACAATATCCCAGGGGTTGACTTACCTGATTCCTGTTATACCTGCCATATATCTCACCCTCAGGGTCAAGCATATCCCTGAACATAAAGTGCAGTCTTTTTTCTTCCTGTCCCTTAAAAAATTCAGAGATTTATTTACCGCTATACGGTAGATCCATGTGGATAATGATGAATGGGATTTAAATTTATCAACAGACCTGAATATTTCAATAAAGATATCCTGGGCCAGATCCTCAGCATCTTCAAATGATCCGGTGAAGCCCCTGCACAACCTTATCAGAGGCTCCCTGTATTTTTCGATAATATACCTGTATGCACCCTCATCCCGGGAAATGAGTGCATCAACTAATATTTTTTCCCTATCGTAATTATTGGAGCTCACTCAGTATTTTTTCTGCATCTTTTATATTTAGACACAGCTTATACTAAAAAATTGCGCTAAGAATCAAAGTTTAATCTGAACAAACCCCTGAATCGCCATTTGTTCAACAATAGCATAATGGCCACGAAAACCACTGAAACAGCCAGCAAAGAGAGAAAATCGTTCCATGGGTAAACCTCTTGCTGTTCATATATTGCGGCCGTTTGCAGTGCAGATGATTTTTGTGTCACAAAGATTGAAAGAAATACATTATTTGCCGCATGTGCACCCATTGCTATCTCAATACCATTATCAAGGATGGTGATAAGACCGAAGACCAATCCATAAAGAATATACTGGGGCATCATAGTCCAGAAGCCATATTCTTTTATCTCCGGGTTAAATGAGTGCAGCAGTCCAAAAAATAATGCAGTTATGAGCAGGGGCATCCACTTATTCCTGAACCATGCACCGGCCCCCTGCATCAGGTAGCCCCTGAAAAGAAGTTCTTCGAAAGTAGTCTGAAAGGGTATCATTAGAACAGCTATAACAATAAGCCAGATCAATGATTTCGAGGTATTGTTCAGGGTAAAATTGTCCGGATCATTCTGAATACTTATAAACAGGTATATGCCCATTAGCAACATCCAAACAAAGGCACTTATAAAAAATTTCTTCCACCTTATGTTTCCTCCTCCGTTAAAAAGGCTTTTTAATGTTCTTCCATGCAATGGCTTCATAAGAAGGAACAATGTAATGAGCCCTACAATAAAGGGGAATATCATTAATACAAGTCCTGTATTTGAATCGATGCCATAGATGGAAAGGTCCATCAGGTTTTCGGAAGTGGTATCCAGTAGCTCGGGATTGGCAAGCCCCTTCATCACTATCACAAGTATAAGTGGGAGAGCACCGATTGTGTTTGTTACGGCAAATACCACAACGAACATGACAAGGTAGCGCCAGAATGCATTTTTGCCGGTTAAAGCTGATTCAAAAAACATCTTATTCATCTAAAAGTTAAAATTCTGATACATTTCTTTCCGGGTAATCCAGTGTGTAATGCAAGCCCAGGCTTTCATGCCTTTCCAGCGCCATCTTGATCACCAGGTAGCCTACGTTTATAAGATTTCTCAATTCGCACAAGCTGCTACTGAGAGTTGACTTTTTATATAATTCTTCTGTTTCCTTATAGATTATCTGAAGCCTCTTAAGTGCACGTGCCAGCCTCAGGTCTGATCTGACAATACCCACATAATTACTGAGTATCATCTGGACCTCCTTATAGCTTTGGGTAATAAGTACCATTTCTTCAGGATGGCTGGTCCCCTCAATATCCCACTCCGGAATGCCGGTTCCCATAGTAATTTTATCCAGTTTGCCTGCTGAATGAGCAGCAGCCCTGTGGGCATAGACCACCGCCTCCAGGAGTGAATTTGAGGCCAGCCTGTTAGCCCCGTGAAGGCCAGTGGAAGAGACCTCACCAATTGCATAAAGATTGTTTATGGCAGATTCACCGTTCATGTCAACCTTTATCCCCCCGCACAGGTAATGTGCTGCAGGTACAACCGGTATAAGATCCCTTGTAATATCTATCTCAAGGCTCCGGCATTTACGGGTAATATTCGGGAACTCTTCGGTGAGCTCTCCCGGATCAAGATGGGTGCAATCGAGATATACATAATCATCACCCCTCAGCTTCATCTCGGTATCAATGGCACGGGCTACTATGTCCCTCGGTGCTAGTGAACCTCTCTTATCATAACGTATCATAAATTCCTCTCCTTCCGAATTCTTCAGCACTGCCCCGAAACCTCTCAGGGCTTCAGTTATCAGGAAGGAAGGACGTTCGCCGGGATTATATAATGATGTAGGATGAAACTGTATGAACTCCATATTCTCTATTAATCCTTTTGCCCGGAAAATCATTGCTATGCCATCTCCGGTAGCTATTTCCGGGTTGGTTGTGGTCTGGTAGAGGTTGCCAATACCTCCTGTTGCCAACACAGTTATTTTGGAGAGAAAGGATGATACCTCCCTGGTTTCAGTATTAAAAATATAGGCCCCAAAACAACGAATATCCTTCCTTGCCCTGGTTACCTTTTCACCCAGATGATGCTGAGTAATAATATCAACAGCAAAATGCTTCTCAAATATCTCAATGCCCGGGTGTGATCTAACCTTAGCGGCAAGTGTCTCCTCTATTACCTCTCCCGTATTGTCTTTATGATGCAGGATCCTGTGTTCGGTGTGCCCTCCTTCCCTTGCCAGGTCATACCTTCCGGTATCGTCACGGTCAAACTTAACCCCGCTGTCAATAAGTTCCCTTATCCTCTCAGGTGCCTCTGACACCACCATCCGTACAACCTCCTCATTACAAAATCCATGGCCTGCACCAATAGTATCCTCAATATGTTTCTCGAAACTGTCGGGTTGGTACATTACCGATGCTATCCCTCCCTGTGCATACTTTGTATTTGATTCATCCAGTTCGACTTTTGATATAAGGCAAACCCTGCCTTTTTCAGCAGCTTTAAGTGCGAAGGATAAACCTGCTATACCAGAACCGATAACGAGAAAATCAGTTTTCTTTACCATTACAAATGGAATGAGGAACAAAGACTAAAAATACAAATATAGGTAATTAGGGCAAGGTGTGAAATCAAATTGTAAAAGCAAAGTTTTTGGATTACTTTTGCCTGACATATTGAAAAGAGTAAGGATGTCAAAAGAAGATGCTTTCAGGAACCTCATAGCCCACAGCAAGGAATACGGCTTTATTTTCCAGTCGAGCGAAATATACGATGGTCTGAGTGCCGTATATGATTATGGCCAGAATGGTGTTGAACTGAAGAATAATATCAGGAAATACTGGTGGGACAGTATGATATTGCTTCATGAAAATGTTGTGGGTCTTGATTCAGCCATTTTTATGCATCCAAAAACATGGAAAGCATCAGGACATCTTGACGCCTTTAACGACCCCCTGATAGATAATAAGGATTCCAAGAAAAGGTACCGGGCCGACGACCTCATCGAGGAACACATGGAAAAGCTTGAAAACAAGATTGACAGGGAGGTGGAGAAGGCAAAAAAAAGATTTGGCGGAGCCTTTGATGAAAAGATGTTCAGGGAAACAAATCCCCGGGTCATTACCAACAGGGATAAGATAGATGTCCTGAACAGGAGGTTCGTACATGCAATGAATAATAATGACCTTGCAGAGCTGAAACAGATTATTCTCGATTATGAAATAGCCTGTCCGGTATCAGGAACAAGGAACTGGACAGATGTCAGGCAGTTTAACCTGATGTTTGCCACCGATATGGGCTCAACGGCTGATGGAGCAATGAAAATCTACCTTCGCCCCGAGACCGCCCAGGGTATATTTGTTAACTATATAAATGTACAGAAAACAGGCAGGATGAAACTGCCCTTCGGTATTGCACAGATTGGAAAAGCTTTCCGCAACGAAATAGTGGCACGCCAGTTCATATTCCGGATGAGGGAATTTGAGCAAATGGAAATGCAGTACTTCATTAAACCCGGCACCGAAAATGAATGGTTCGACCACTGGAAGCATGTCAGGATGAAGTGGCATAAGGCCCTGGGCCTGGGTGATGATAATTACCGCTTCCATGACCATGAAAAACTGGCACACTATGCCAGTGCAGCTACTGACATAGAATTTAATTTCCCCTTTGGGTTCAGGGAAGTGGAAGGTATACATTCACGCACCGATTTTGACCTTGGCCAGCACCAGAAATTCAGCGGAAAAAAATTGCAGTATTTTGATCCCGAAACAAATGTATCCTACGTTCCCTATGTGGTGGAAACATCACTGGGTCTCGACAGGATCTTCCTCCAGATAATATCAGCAGCCTACCATGAAGAAGAGATCCTAAAAGAAGACGGCTCGAGCGACAGCCGGGTGGTATTTAAATTACCCCCCGTGCTTGCACCCGTCAAGCTGGCCGTTCTGCCCCTGGTGAAAAAAGACGGATTGCCTGAAATATCAAGAAGGATAATGAATGACCTGAAATATGATTTCAACTGCCAGTATGAAGAAAAGGATTCAATTGGAAGAAGGTATCGCAGGCAGGATGCCATAGGCACACCTTATTGTATCACCATTGATCACCAGACCACTGAAGACAATACCGTTACTATCAGGTATCGCGACAGCATGAAGCAGGAAAGACTTAATATCGGGCAACTCAGAAACATAATATCCGAAAAGGTGGATATGAGCAGCTTTTTGAGAAAACTCGACAATGAATAAGTATGAGTTATGATTTATGAATTATTGGCTTGAAATTCGACATTCGATATTTGACATTCATAATTTTATGTTTTTATGCCGCAAAATAAAAAAATACTGATTATTACATATTACTGGCCTCCCTGCGGCGGAGCCGGTGTGCAACGATGGCTTAAGTTTGCAAAATACCTGCCTGAATACGGATGGGAACCCCTTGTCCTTACTGTTGACCCGGCAGATGCACAGTATCCCGCCATTGATGAAAGCCTGAAAAAGGATATTGACCCGTCATTAAAAGTTTTTAAAACCAGGGCCCATAATTATTTCATTTTAGGATCCGGGAAGAAAACGGAAACAGTGGCCGGTGGAATTGCATTAAGCCAAAAAGGACTGCTGAACCTGGCAGCACGTTTCATCAGGGGAAATTTTTTCATTCCTGATCCAAGAAAAGGATGGAACAGGTTTGCATTGCCGAAGGCCGTAGAATTGATAAAAAAGGAGCAAATAAAATATATACTTACGACCAGCCCGCCCCATTCAACGCAGTTGATAGGATTAAAATTAAAATCACTCTTCCCCTCTGTTAACTGGATATGCGACCTGCGCGATCCATGGACTGATATATATTATTACGGTAAGTTCTATGGCACATGGCCGGCAAAGTGGTATGACAGGAAACTGGAAATGAAGGTTCTAATGCATGCCGATAAGATTATAACAGTCGGTAAAAGTCTTGCTGAATTATTCGCCTTAAAAATGAATGAGGCAAGGGGAAAAATATCCGTCGTAAGCAACGGCTATGATGAAGACGATTTTCAAGGGACATATAAAAGGGAAAAGGAGAAACTTAAAATAACCTATGTTGGCACACTAAGCGATCAATACCCTGTTGAACCTCTAATAAATGCCCTGTCTGTTTTACAGGACAGGAATAAAGCTTATGAATTAAATATCGCCGGACAGTGCCCGGCTGAGATTAAAAGGTCAATATCAGGAAGGCTTAAGGAGGATTATGTAAACTCCATTCCCTATCTCTCACATGAAACAGCCATTAAAAAAATGGCCGGATCAACTGTTCTCCTGCTTTTAATCCCTGATCATAAAGGGAATGAACTAATAATCACAGGCAAACTATACGAGTATCTCAGAACAGGCGTCCCCATTCTTTTAATTGGACCGGAAGACGGCGATGCAGCAGAAATTATCAGGGAAAATAAAGCAGGCAGGTCATTCAGCAAAACGGATGTGGAAGGTATCCTTAATTATTTATCATCGGATCTGCTAAACGAAACCGCTTATGAGCTACCGGCGAAATATAATCGCAGGATGATAACAGCTGCCTTAAGTAAGGAACTAGAAAAGATGACATCCTGACACTGTTAATATTGGGAAATATAACAAAATAAGTCCATCATAATTCATCATACAGTTTTACAAGATCTCTTCCCGCCTTTTCCCAGTTCAGGCTTGATTCAATAGCCCTTAAGGAATTTTCAGATAATTGCTTATAGAGTTTGCTGTCTTTACACAGGGCAAGTATTTTATTCGCAAAATCCTTTACGTCCCTGTCCCTGAAAACCATGCCACATCGATATCTATTAACCAGGTTTTCCTGTGCTGTACAATCACTTACAACCACAGGTCTTCCAAAAGCCATATACTGGAACAATTTGTTGGCATAAGTGGTATCATGATGCAAATTTCGGTGAATAGGACATATCCCTATTTTGCTTGCCAGCAGGTAGGAGGGAAAAAGACTTTTATCCTGCCAGCCTGCGAAATCGACATATTTTTCCATCTTATTCCTTTTCACCATGTCTCTTAAGATGTAATCTGTCTTGCTCTTTCCTATGAACAACAATAAAATATCCGGAATCTCAGGGACTAATAATTCCAGGGAAGATATAGCCGTTGCCAATCCCCTTCTTAACCCTGTGTCTCCTATATAGATAATTACAAACCTGTCGCTGTACCGGGTTATTATTTCATTGTTCGTTTTATAGGCGGTATTGAAATCAGGACGAATAAAATTTGGAACTACGTGGATCTTTTCTGCGGTTACAGAGATATTATCAAGGTAGTATTTCTTTGCCTCGCCGGTAACCACTATTACCTTTTCAGCACTTTTAATATACTGATATTCATAATTTTTCCATTTATCAGGACTTATAAGAAATTTGCCTGGTACTCCTGTTACATACGGATAGCTTTTCATTATTTCCGGCCTGTTCTCATGCAGGTCAAGAACAAGTGGTAACTTCAATTTCTTATTTACATTAAATACACTCCGGGCTACCTGTATATCATGGATATGCAAGGCCTTGATATCATTGTTTTTTATGAAATTATAGATCCGGCCTTTCAGGTACCTGTGATAATATGGAATAGTATAAGCCAGGGCGGAAAACCTGTACAGGTATTTTGGAGGCCTCTCTCTGCAGACATTTATCCCATTGATAATTTCATGCTCTTTCTGCTCATGTGAATAATCAAGGCAAAACAAATTTATTTTATGCCCTTTGCTAATTAACGTGAATGCCTCATTCTCAACCCGGGGGTCGGGAGGAAAGGCATTATCAAGGATCATTCCTATGTTCATACTGAAGGTTTTCCTGATAAAGAAAACTAATTTTATTCTTTATCCCTAATTCACAAATCACTAATTACGGGAATAGTTAAACTATAATTTTTTTAGCAACTACTGTATTGGGATACTGTAATGCAGTATATTTGCACAGGTAAAAATACTATATCGTGCTTAAGAGACATTCCAGGACCATAAACTTCATATCTTCATACCTTGATGCCTCACAATCTATCCTTGACCTGGGGGTTGAAAATGAACTGTCATTGATCTTCAAAGACATGGGTTATATAATTACCAATACTGAGGGCGAGGATCTTGATGTGGAGAATGATCTGGAGTCAAAATATGGCCGCTTCGATGTTGTGACAGCTTTTGAAATACTTGAACACATATTATCTCCCTTTGAATTACTGAGGAAACTACCTTCTGATAAACTCATAGCTACGATACCCCTGCGACTATGGTTTGCATCAGCCTACAGGAACGATACTGATCCGCTCGACCGCCACTATCATGAATTTGAAGACTGGCAGTTTGACTGGCTGCTCGAAAAAGCAGGATGGAAAATTGTGAGCTCTCAAAGATGGACCAGTCCTTCGAATAAAATTGGAATAAGACCCCTGCTCCGACACCTGTATCCACGGTATTATGCGGTATACGCAGAAAGACGCTAACCCTTCCTTTTGAAATATTTTAAGATGGTATCGAACAGGTTTAAGGCATCATCTGATATACGGAACACTTTCATTATTATTGTGAAGGCCAGAATTATTAGCAGGCTCCTGAGCAAAATATCAGGGACAAGTGACAGTTCAGGCAATAATCCGGCCGCAAGGTAAATTATCAGCGAGCATACCAGCACCAGAATATGCAGGCGGGTGAAAGGCCACAGACCAAAAAATTTCCTTAGTGCCAGCACTGTCAGGGCAGTATATATAAACATTGAAATAAGTGATGCAACTGCAGCCCCGGTAATCCCCATTGCAGGTATCAGCAGGAGGTTGCTTACCACAACCACCACGATGAATATTATCATAAGGTAAGTCTGATACCTGTAATATGAAGATGTTGATAGTATTATCTTGCATGCGCCTGCGGAGGCACTTACTATATTAGCCAGGCCGAAGAATATTATTACCATCTCTCCCTTTGCATATTCAGGTGGTAGTATACTGAAAATATTGTTAATATTGGCAACAATGCCCACGAAGATGAGTAAACCGACCAGCATCTGGTTAATACTGCTCTTGTAATAAACATCCTGGATAACTTTCATATCATTGCTTTTCCAGGCTTCTGATACTACCGGTACTGCTATTTTCCCCAGCGATCTTGATGGTATAAGTATTAAAGTAGCGAAATATACCGCAATGGAATAGATACCGGCATCACCCAGACCATTAAAGCTGTTTACAAGATACTTATCGATTGTGGTAAGGGCTATGGTACTTAAGCCGGCAATGATGCCGAAAACTGACAGGCTTATTATCTGCCTGGCGAAATCAGGCGTAATAAAATCCCTGAAGCCTGTAAACCTGAATTCACCCCTGCCCAGAAGATAGATTATTATTATTAGTGAAGGGACCGACTGAGCCAGCACGAAGAGTAAGACATAGGTACTGAAATCAATAAGCTTAAAGTAGAATGCCAGTAAGATAAACAGTATTATGAGTCTTAAAATAAAATCGTGCAGGAAAGTGCCCAGTACCGCCTTGAATAAGACCTTGGCATAATTGTCAAGCAGGGTAAAAAGCATGAGAAAAGCAAGCAGTACAGGTATATACCATGCATACTCCGAAAGCAATTCAGATTTTTCACGGTTACTCTCGATAAAGGAGGGCATGTAGAGTATCAGGCCTATCATGCACAGGATAAAACCTGCCGCTGTTACTAGAAAGGCCAGGGAAAGGTAGCCCTTGTGCCCCTTACCTGCCGCCCTGAAGTAGGGAAACAACCTGTTGGTAACATTATTGAAGCCCAGGCTTCCTACCTGTGACAGGATAGTTGCAATGGCAATCATCACCTGTGTTAAACCTATCTGGTCAGTGGTAAATATCATGGGTGACAGGACCACCAGGTTTACAAAACCCAGTAGCACTCCAATAAAAGAATATACCGAACCCTTTATAGTCTGTTGCTGAATAACTCCCAAGACAGGTATTAAATTAAAAAAGTTATTTTTGTATCATTACAAATATACACTAATATCAAAACAATAAAGATGTCAATATCTCCGGCAAAAAGCAAGTATATCCCACACCTGACAGCGCTTGTGATCATTGTACTCCTGACACTGGTGTATTTTTCTCCCACCCTTGATAACAGGGTGCTGCAAACGCATGACACCACTGTTTTCGCAGGCAGCTCAAAAGAGATACAGGATCACAGGGAGGAATTCAATGAAGAGCCACTGTGGACCAATTCAATGTTCGGTGGTATGCCTGCCTACCTGATATCGGCACAATATCCCGGGAATCTTTTCAAGCCCATATATAATTTTCTCAGGGCACCGGGCATACCTCTTGCCCCCATTTTACTCCTGATGGCAGGCTTCTACCTTATGCTTATATCCTTCAGGCTTAAGCCGTGGCTGGCATTGCTGGGCTCAATAGCATATGGTTTCTCATCCTACTTCTTTATAATACTTGCTGCAGGCCATAACACCAAGGCAATGGCCCTGTCCTTTATGGCTCCTGTGGTGGGCAGCATAGTATATGCCTACCGGCGCAATCGCATAACAGGATCGGTGCTTACAGCCCTTTTCCTTACCCTGCAAATAATTGCCAATCACCTTCAGATAACATACTATACTTTCATTATAGTACTGGTTTTTGGAATTGTTGAACTTATATCCTCAATAAAAAACAAACAACTGCCGGAGCTTGTAAAAACAACCTTAATGCTTGCAGGTGCTGCCATCATAGCCCTGGCAATCAATTTTGCAAATCTTTATGTCACCTACGAGTATGGCAAATTCTCAATGAGGGGAAAGTCAGAGCTAAGCAGTAACCAGGAGGATAAAACATCAGGCCTTGACAGATCATATGCAACTAATTGGAGTTACGGTATTGATGAGACCCTTACCTTACTGATTCCCAATATTAAGGGAGGCGCTTCAGAGCCCTTCGACAGGGATACGGAAACAGTTAAAACCTTGAGACAGAATAATGCAGGGCAGTACGCCCAGGGTATCTACCAGTACTGGGGTAGCCAGCCCAGTACCAGCGGTCCGGTATATGTCGGTGCCATAATTTTCCTTCTTTTCATAATGGGTCTGGTTCTTATTAAAGGACCCTATAAATGGTGGCTGCTGGTGGCCACCCTCCTGTCAATAATGCTTGCCTGGGGAAAAAACTTCATGTTCCTGACAAACCTGTTTTTTGACTTCTTCCCCGGATATAATAAGTTCCGGGCCGTTACCATGATACTCGTTATTGCCGAGTTCTGTATGCCCCTGCTTGCAGTGCTGGCGCTTGACAGGATATTCAGGCAGGATGTTAAAAAACCGGAACTGATAAAAGCATTCAAAATAGGACTTGGAGTAACGGGAGGTATATTACTGCTATTCCTACTTTTCCCCGGACTTGCAGGTTCCTTTATATCACCACAGGAAGCCCAGTTTCCTGACTGGCTCAGGGAATCACTTATAGCCGACAGGAAAGAGATGCTGAGAAATGATGCCCTTAGATCCCTGGCTTTCATATTAGCAGGCTCGGTTATCATCTACCTGGCATATAATAAAAAGTATAAAACAACATATGCAATACTCACCCTTGCCTTACTCCTTCTTTTAGATTTGTGGACGGTTAACAAACGATATCTCAACAATGATAATTTTGTAAGGGAAAATGAAGCAGAGAGAGTATTCACACCAACGGCAGCTGATGATTATATACTTCGCGACACCTCAATATACAGGGTCCTTAATCTTACAGTAAGCCCCTTCAACGACGGTACAACTTCATATCTCCATCATTCTATAGGAGGTTACCACGGGGCTAAAATCAGGCGTTACCAGGACCTCATAGAACATTCTATCGGCCCGGAGATCAACCGTTTGACAACTTCTCTGAACAGCATTAGTTCAATGAACCAGGCAGAGGGTGTCTTTAAAGACCTCAATGCCATTAACATGCTTAACACAAAGTATATAATCATAAGTCCTGATAATCCCCCGCTGGTTAATGGCAGTGCTCTGGGCAATGCCTGGTTTGTCGATTCCTACCGCCTGGCTGAAAATCCCGATGAAGAACTTGAAGCAGTAAACGATATCAACCCTGCAAGGGAGTTGGTGGTCAATGAGAAACATGAAGCCCTCCTGAACGAAGTCAGTTTCGATACCAGCGCAGGTGGAAACATCAAGCTTGTATCCTATAAGGCAAATGAATTAATTTATGACTACTCGGCACCCGGGTCAAAGCTTCTTGTCTTCTCCGAGATCTATTATCCCAAAGGCTGGAATGCCTATATTGACGGTGAGCCATCTGATCATTTCCGGGTTAATTATGTTTTAAGAGGAATGATCGTACCCGGAGGAAAGCATGAGATTGTATTCAGGTTTGAACCAGTGTCTTATAGAACAGGTAATCTTGTTTCTCTTAGCAGCTCAATTATACTGTTTCTGATCTTAGCCGTTTATATTTTTTACCTCATAAGGAGAAGAAAAACCACGACTGAAGATGCCCGCTCACAATAAATGCCCGCTGTGCGGATCAGGCAGCATTACAGTTATATACGAGTGCACAGATTTCCTTGTGTCAGGGGAGAAATTCCCCCTCTCTCTTTGCAGTAGCTGCAGCTTCATTTTTACCAATAATTATCCTGCAGAGAAGGATTCAGCCGGCTATTACCAGTCTGATGACTATATTTCACATTCAGATACCTCTTCCGGAATGATGAACAAGCTTTATCACATTGCCCGCGACCTGATGCTGGCAGCTAAGTTCAGAATGCTCAGGAAGGAGTCAGGTTTAAAATCAGCATCCGTACTTGACATTGGTTCAGGTACAGGATACTTTCTCTTCTATGTCAGCAAAAAGAACTGGGAATGCCTGGGTATAGAAATAAGCAGGGAGGCCAGGGATTATGCCCTTTCCAAAAACAATTTAAAACTGATGCCACCTGAAGCTATTGATGACATAAAAGCCGAAAGCATTGATATTATTACTATGTGGCATACACTCGAGCATTTCTACCATCCTGAAGATTACTTCGCCTCAGCCTGCAAGATCCTCAAAAAAGATGGCCTGCTGGTAATTGCCCTGCCAAATCACCGGTCTTATGATGCAAAAAAATACAGGGATTTGTGGGCTGCCTGGGATGTACCCCGTCACCTGTGGCACTTTAACCCTGAGACTCTTCAGCTGCTTGCCGCCAGGCATCACTACAAGCTAAGGAAAATTAAGCGTTTACCCCTGGATGCCTTTTACATTTCTTCACTGAGTGAAAAACATAAAAATTCCAGTTTGCCACTCTTGAGGGGACTGATAAGGGGATCAATTTCTTTCCTGGTTTCCTTATTCGATATCAAAAAGACCAGCTCACTGATATACTTCTTCAGGAAGGAAGAACTTAAGCAAGGGCCGGATCAATAATTATCTGAAATGCCGGAAGCGCCGGGCCGGATCAGTAACGGTCGAGCCAGCGATATCTCCTGTCGCTGCTTCCAAGCTTAAGGGCAACAATTATCTCATGTGATCCGTAGGTGTAACTCTGTATCTCGCTGAAATAATAATCAAAGGCATATCCGAAATACAGATCGTTCCACCTGGCACCAATTGATGTGATAATGATATTCCCCGTCCTGTAGGAGAGCCCTGCCCAGAAATCATCCATGAAAGAATACCTTATGCCTATATCAACCTGTGGTTTAAACTGTTCAGACATCCTGAACATAAAATTGGGCTCAATTTCACTCCTGGTATCAAGAGGAAATGAATAAGCACCGAAAAGGTAATAATGGCGGAGAAGTGAAAGGTTTTTATAAGAAGGGTTGCCTAATTTTATGTAAGACTGAAATAACTGTTCAACAGAAAATCCTGCATTATACCTGTAATTCAGCAGGTATACTCCAAAGTTGGCATCAGGTATAAATACCCCCTTCCTGAGGTTGCTGTATAATATGGGGTCATCAGGGTCTTCCAGTCGTACCCTGTCTTCGTCAATCCTGAAGTGGAAGGCTGTGGCGGAAAGGCCAAACGACAGCTGTGTGCCCCCGTATATCCATGTGTGGTAAGCATAAGTTGCCTGCAAGCCTGTTCTCTGAATCAGGCCGTTCCTGTCACTGAAAACATAGCCTCCCAGGCCAACCTTCCCATCCCTGCCCGGCCGGTACGATCTTTTCCTTGAAGAAGAACCCCTTATTTTATAGGTGCTTTTCAGCAACCTGGTCTGGAAACTAAAAGAATAGGTCCTGGGAGCGCCTGAATAGCCAAGCCACTGCTCCCGGGCAGTAAGATTGATGCTTGTGTATCCATCGCTGCCTGCAACTGCAGGGTTTATGAGGTACTCATTGAAAAGGTACTGGCTGTATAAGGGTAGTTGCTGTGCGGCAGATGAAACCGACAGAATAATCAGTGCCATATAAATCAGTATCCTCGTCCTCTTTAGCATCGTAGCCCTATCTTAATATTGTAACGTCTCCTATAACCGGTCTGGTGCCATCGTGTAAATTAATTATATAATGGTACGAATCGATCGGTAATTTCCTCCCTTTACTTGTGCCATCCCACGGTTGGGGATATCCTTTGTCCGATGCCCAGACCATCTCACCCCACCTGTTGAAGATCTTTATTTCCGCATCCGGGTAAAGCTCGATCATCTCGATATTCCATACATCATTTATATTATCCCCGTTGGGAGATATTGCATTCGGTATAGTGATACATACTTCCTGCTCTGATGTTACGATTATGGTATCCGTAACGCTGCACCCGTTGGCATCGGTCACAGTAACAGGATATTCGCCGCCAGCCACATAATCCTTGTAATTGTCCGTGCTATTATCATACCACAGGTAAGAATAAGCGGGGATTCCTCCACTAACCTCAAGGGTAATTTCGCCATCAGGCATATCTTTACAGAAGGGTTGTACTATATCGGCATTAATGACAATCCGGTCAGGCTGGGTAAGTTCTATTACCGTATCACTGTTGCATGAATTTTCATCGACCATGATTACGCCATAGGTGCCTGCCGGCAGTCCGGTCCTTAGAGAACCCATATATCCGTCAGTCCAGTAATAGTCAACAGCACAAACATTATTTTCAGCGATAATTTCTATGCTGCCGGAGTTTTCTCCGAAACAATTAATATTAAATCCCCCGTCATCACTCACGGAGATATCCAGGTTCATAATAAGTGAATCAGGCTGTGTCAATACCGTTGTATCACTAACGGTGCAATAATTAATGTCTTCAACCGTAAGTATATATTCACCTTCAGATAATTTACTAATTGAACTTTCCGTTGAGCTGAATCCGCCTGGGCCGGTCCAGGTAAATACATAGGGCTCTTGACCGCTGGTCATGGTAATATTTATAAAGCCGTCGCTCTTCCCGTAGCAACTTATCCCATAGCCATTATAGTTGGATGAGTCTTTAACAAACTCCAGCGGGGGGGGAAGTGATATATAAGCTGTATCATAGGCAATGCAGCCATAATTATCTGTTACAGTTACAGAATATTCCCCTTCCGTAAGGCCGGTAAGATCCCTGTTTACTACTCCGTTTGACCATAAATAGCTGTAAGGTTCTCCGGCACCCCCTTCTACAGTTAAGGTAATGGTACCATTATCCATCCCGGGAGATTCACAGGTAATGTTTGTTACTTCGTGGACCACTCCCAAGGCGGGAGGCTCGGTAAGTGTGATACTGTCAACCAGTATGCATCCATTCAGATCAGTGACCTGTACAATATATTTGGCCGCGCTGAGGCCTGTCTGGTCTTCCGAAGATACATCAAGGCCGCTTCCTCCATCGGGGCTCGACCAATCGTAAGTATAACCTGTTATGCTTCCGCCTGTAACTGTTATGTCTATTTGTCCGGTTCCTCCGTTGCAATTAATATTAAAGGCACCATCAGGGCTTAGAGAAGGATTAAATATTATTTCAAGACTGGCCGGTTCTGTCAATGTAAAGTCAAGGGGCATTGTACATCCGTTGGCATCGGTTACCAGCACACTGTATTCACCTGCAATAAGACCGGACTGGTTCCTTTCATTCACCTGCAAGGCAGCGCCTTCCGGTCCTGTCCAGAAATATGTATATCCTCCCGATCCCCCTTCGAAATCGAGATTAATATAACCGTCACTCGCTCCCTTGCATGAGATTTTAAAGCCACCCTCATAAAGACTTATATCATGTATTCCCGGGCTTATCCCCTCAGGCTCAGTTAATATTATTGTATCGGTTCTCAGGCATCCCAGTAAATCCCTGATATCAAGGTAATACTTGCCTGCCGGCAGATTTTCAATATGATCGAGGGTATTATCGCCGGTGATAAGGCTGTCGGGGCCCCATGAGTATTCATAATAACCATTGCCTCCTTCAACATCAACCACACTTATATTTCCATCGTTGTAACCCTTGCAGCTAATATTAAATCCCTCATAATCACTTGTAATATAGCTTGCTGTAATAAGCTGAGGTGCCATCAGTTCTATTGAAGTTGTGCTATAAAAGAAGCAGCCGTTATCATCCCTGAGAATATACTCATAGGTTCCTACTCCAAGGTTAGGAATATAGTGAATTTCCGATGCGCTGTAGAGTACATCCGTCCATACAGTATCCTCTTCATTTTTGACTATCCAGTAGTAATATGGGAAATTTTCTCCATCCCAGCACTGGAATTCTATAACACCATCTTCACCACCGTTACACGAGATATGGAATCTATTTTCCGGTCCTTTCAGTAAAGGATAAAAGGCAGGATCAGGACTAACTTCAAATTCACCCTGGGAATCAAAGGTTTCACATCCGAGATTATCAGTTACCGTCACCGAGTATATACCTCCCCGGAGGTCATATACAACGGTCTCGTTATGCCACAGTTCAGGAATAAATGTTGCAGGTCCTCCCGACCATGTTATATCAAGAGGATCCGTGCCTTTGGCAACCACTGCCGTCAGCTCCATATCAAAGTTACTGTCGCATGTTAAGTGTTGGGATATTAACAGTTCCTGCAGTGGTACCGGGTGTACTTTCACTTCTGCCGTGTCTCTTAATCCCGGTGCACATCCCGTCCCTTCAGCCCTGGGTAATATACTGTAATAAACTGATTGAACGGTATCTGTGTTATTATCATATGGGAAGCTTATTATATCACCCCGATTCAAACCGCTTTGCGGATCGCTGTTACCTGCCAGTCCACCGGGACTGAAACTGACGATATAATCAAACTTCAATTCACCGTGCGTCATCAGGGCTGGGCTGGTAATCTGAACCTCAGTTGCATCTTCTGAACATATACGGTCTTCTGCCACAAGCGGTATTACACGAGGTGTGGGATTGACCCATATATCTAATGTTATCTCATTCCCGGTACATTCATTAGCTCCATTATTGTTGATTGTCCATGGAGTAATTGTATACTGCAAAAGCTGTGCGGTATCTGTTGTATTATTAAGGGTTTCTGTTATCTCCGTACCAATTATCTGTCCAAAACCGGTTGAATTACTCTCTCCTTCCACATCAGGATTATCAGTCACCGTCCAGGTATAACGTATTCCATTATTTGTAATATTAAAACTCTCTACAAGTATACTTGTCTGATCACCATCACACAGTGTATCACCAACTGCTGTAATTGCTACCACAGGCTCGATCCATATGTTCTGTGTATGAGTTGTTGCATTACCGCAATCATCCGTTAAAGTCCATGTTCTTACAACAAGTCCCAGATTATTGCAATCCAAAGCTCCGCTTTCATCATCGGAAAATAATGCCTCCAGGCTTGTATCACAATTATCGGCTTCATCAATTACATCACCCGTTATTGCTATACTAATATTATAAGAGCAATCAAGAGTTCTGCAAATAACTGTATCAGGCGGAGCTGTAAAGGTGGGGCTAATAGTATCCCTTATGGTTATTACCTGAGTGTGGGTTGTCGTATTGCCACAGTCATCGGTAAGGCTCCACAGCCTGCTTATGATCTCTTCTCCCTCGCAGGCGCCGGGTATTACAGTGTCATTATGTACTGCATCAAGGCTCGTGTCGCAGTTATCGGCTTCATCTGTAACATCGCCTGTTGCCGTTAGTGATGCATCATAGTTGCAGCTTTCATCCTTGTAGATTGTTATATCCGCCGGTTGTGTAAAGGTGGGACTGATGGTATCCCTTATGGTTATTACCTGCGTATGGGTGGTCGTATTGCCACAGTCATCAGTAAGGCTCCACAGCCTGCTTA
>JAVVEL010000034.1:0-19508 GCA_032260385.1 Bacteroidales bacterium
TTAAGTTAATACTTGTAATGTCACTTTAAATTTAATCTATTTCGAAGACCTATGCTTTTTCAAACATACGATCTCAACTCCTTCTCAACTCCTTCTCAACTCCTTCTCAACTTCATTTAACTTCCCCCTGCTTCCCTTCTTCCTGCTATTTAACAGATTTTTACTAAATTTATGGGTCAAATCAAACGGAAGTATCATGGAAAATTTCTTAGACCTTGACAGGATAGCGATAAATGTCAAGGCTCACCGCGTACTTAAGCAATTACTTAAGGAGAATCCGGTTCTTGAAGAGATAATGAGGAATGCAAGGAACGAAACAGAGGCTCTCATAGGGGTTAAAGACTGGATAACGGGCATACTGGAGAGCCGTCCTGAGGCATGGCAGTTTTACAGGGGCGAGCTCAACGGGAGGGAGGCCTTTGAGAGGCTTGAATGGAAAGATTATGCAGCTATAAGAATACTCGATTATATTGACAATGCAGGCCGTACCTATGAAGACCTGAACCTGAGGGGTGAGCAGGCAATAAGCAATCCAATAAAAATGATATGGATGGCAGTGACCCATGGTACAGGGGGTGCAAAACCTTCCTTTTTTGAGGATATGCTCTACCTTTTCAGGCAACTGGCAGGAACCTATGTATGCAAGATGCCTGACAGGAAACAGCTCAGATCATGGATGGAGCGTTTCCCTTCAGGTCTCGACCCTCGCATAGTAAAGCTGCGGGAGGAAAACAGGGACAGAATAATAAACATACTTATCGATAAGATTGATGAAGGTTTGATTAATGACAGTAAGTACTGTTTCAGGGAAGGTTTATCAAGGCAGCAGAAATTCCTCCTCATGCTCAAGTGGTGGAAGGAACACCTCTTCCACCTGAGGTTTGCCGTCAGGTCACCGGAGCTGCTCAACGAACTGCTGGGCAATTCACTCGACCCCGATACCATGAAAATAATGAGAGAAGCGGAAGCAAAGGGTATACCCTTCTTTGTAAACCCCTATTACCTGTCACTCCTCCATGTCAGGGTTCCTTATTTTGCCATAGGGGCCGATCTTGCCATCAGGTACTACGTGCTGTACAGCCAGCAACTGGTTGATGAATTCGGTCATATCGTAGCCTGGGAAAAGGAAGACCTGGTGGAACCGGGCAAGCCAAATGCTGCAGGATGGATTTTGCCTACCCACAATAATGTGCACAGGCGCTATCCGGAAGTGGCAATACTGATACCTGACACCATGGGAAGGGCCTGCGGGGGACTGTGTTCATCATGCCAGAGAATGTATGATTTCCAGCGGGGGCACCTTAATTTTAACCTCGACAAGCTAAAGCCAACCAAAACGTGGCCCGAGCGACTGAGTGACATTATGGAATACTTTGAAAAGGATGCCCAGCTCAGGGATATCCTTATTACCGGTGGCGATGCCCTTATGAGTACCGATATATCCCTCGAAAGGATACTGACTGCCGTGTATAAAATGGCTCTCAGTAAAAAGAAGGCCAACAAGAACCTGAAGAACGGAGAAAAACATGCTGAAATACAAAGGGTAAGACTTGGTGCCCGCCTGCCGGCCTACCTGCCACAGCGCTTGACCCCCGAACTGGAAACAGTACTGAAAGATTTCAAGAAAAAAGCTTCTGCGATAGGCATTAAACAGTTCCTTATCCAGACACACTTTGAGTCACCCATGGAAGTGACACCGGAAGCCAGGGATGGTATAAAAAGACTGATAGCTGCAGGGTGGACAGTTACCAACCAGCTGGTCTTTACCACCGCAGCATCCAGGAGGGGCCATACCTCAAAACTGAGAAAGGTGCTCAACGATATAGGCGTTCTCACCTATTATACCTTTACCGTGAAAGGTTATATGGAGAATAATTTCAATTTTGCCCCCAACGCCAGGGCTGTCCAGGAACAGATCGAGGAAAAGACACTGGGTTTCATTCCCGAAGAGTACTACGATGAAATAAAGCATTTCCCCGTTGAAGCTGAAAATATGCAGGAAAATATAAATGCACTGAGGCAAAAAGCCAACATACCCTTCCTGTCGACCGACAGGAATGTACTTAACCTGCCGGGTGTGGGCAAGAGCCTTACCTACCGGGTCATTGGTATTACCAGGTACGGGAGGAGAATACTGGAATTTGATCATGATCCCAACAGGATCCACAGTCCCATTATTCATCAAATGGGGAAGGTTATCATTATTGAGTCGAAAGCTATCAGTGAATACCTGCACCAGCTGGCTGAACTGGGTGAAAATCCGGCAGAGTACGAGAGCATCTGGGGTTATTCAATGGGTGAAACGGAACCACGCATACCTATTTATGAATACCCGGACTATGAATTTGAAGTGACAAAGGAAATTTCAAACCTGGAGATATAAACTGCTGCCTCTGCCGGCCGGAAACATAGTCCTGGATGGTCCTCTGCTCTGAAGGAGGAAGCCTCAGTCCCGGATGGATCCACGATCTTCTGGCCGTAAGCCTCAATCCTGGCCGTGACCTTCCTGCTTCATTGTTGACAGCATACCGCATGCCGCCATTATATCCTCTCCCCTCGATGCGCGTATGGTAGTCATCAGGCCCCGGGCTGTCAGTTTATCCCTGAATGCTAGGATGGTCTCATCGCTGCTGCTTTCATAAGGTTTTCCCGGAACAGGGTGAAAGCGTATGAGGTTAACACGGCATCGAAGACCTACCAGCAATTTCAGCAGACCGTTGATGTGACCGTCGGTATCGTTTATTCCACGAAACATGATATATTCGAAAGAGATCCTTCTCTGCCTTCCCCATTCATGGCTTTTTATCACCTTCATTATTTCTTCCAGGGGATATTTTTTCCCGGCAGGCATCAGCCTTATGCGCTCGTCCGGGAAGGGGGTATGCAGGCTCAGGGCAAGATGGGCATCAGTTTCATCCAGGAATTCCTTTATCCCCGGGATAATTCCAATGGTTGATACCGTGATTCTGCGTGGCGACATGGCAAATCCCCACTCAGATGTAAGTATTTTTATTGATTTTATTACTTCCCCCGTGTTGTCAAAAGGCTCACCCATACCCATATATACCAGGTTGGTGATGGTGGAGGCTTCAGGAATGCTTAAGACCTGGTTCAGGATCTCCCCGGCTGTAAGGTCTCCCTGGAAGCCCTGCATCCCTGTCATGCAGAAGGGGCATCCCATTTTGCAGCCTACCTGGCTCGACAGGCATAGAGTGTTACGGTCCTTCTCCGGAATGTAAGCCGATTCAATATACTTGTTTTCTACCGCAGGGAAAAGATATTTTTTTGTTCCGTCAGTTGATTCCATTACACTGACCGGGGCTGCATGGCCAATGGAATATTTTTCCTTCAGACCTTCCCTTGCCCTCTTAGACAGGTTGGTCATGTCATCAATGGCACTTATCCTGTGACTGTAGAGCCATTCTGCTACCTGCCGGGCCGTAAAGGCAGGCAGGCCGGCTTCTTTAACAATGACCAGCAGCTCATCAAGGGTTTTTCCGAACAGGGGCTCTTTCATATTATAAGCGTTAATTCTGGTATTAAGGTAATAAGAATTGTCCTATAACAGGGTAAACCATATATTCAAGCCCACAAAAGTAAACTGTTTGGCTTATTTTCTTGCCAATATTTTATAATTTCCCGCCCTGAAAATTATTCATTACTATAAATACTGTTTATGCGGATATATATTAAAATCTTAATGGTTTCTGCCATGGTCTTCCTGTTTTCATGCAATAAAGGTACTTATGAAAAAGAAATCGTCTTACTTCCTGAACCCCTTATCTTAGAGCAGCACAGGGGTGTTTTCAGGCTTGGTAATCCGGTGCGGATTCATGTGACTGATAGCGGGCTGCTTAATGAAACGGCATCATTATTTGCCGAAATGATTGCCACTTCAAGTGGCTATGAACTTCAGATTGATAACGATGTTAATGCTTCCCGTGGTATTATCCTTGATCTGGATGATGAAACTGTGCCTGGCGATGAGTCGTATACACTTGAGGTAAGCAGGAATAAGATACTAATCACCTCGCCTTCTCCTGCAGGCATATTTTATGGAATACAGACGGTCAGGCAACTTCTCCCTCCCGAATTTGAATCGGATAAGGTAAGGGCTGATGTCCTGTGGGAAATACCCTGCGTCTACATTGAGGATGCTCCCAGGTTTGAATGGAGGGGTATGCATCTTGACGTAAGCAGGCATTTCTTCCCGGTGGAATTTGTTAAGCGTTACATTGATCTTATAGCCATGCATAAGATGAATACCTTCCATTGGCACCTTGTTGATGACCAGGGATGGAGGATAGAAATTAAGAAATACCCCAGGCTGACAGGTGTAGGCGCATGGCGTGTTAACCAGGAGGACAGGCCCTGGAATGCCAGGGAGCGTCAGAAGCCGGGGGAGGTAGCCACCTACGGGGGATACTACACCCGGGATGAGATAAGGGATATTGTTGATTATGCCCGTAAAAGATTTGTCACCATAGTCCCTGAAATAGAAATGCCGGCGCATGTGAGCTCGGCAATTGCTGCCTACCCGGAATACTCATGCAAGGATGAGCCCATAACTGTTCCCCCCGGCGGGGTATGGCCCATAACTGACATCTATTGCGCGGGGAAGGATGAGACATTTGAATTCCTGGAAGATGTTCTCACAGAGGTAATGGAGCTCTTCCCGTCTGAATTTATTCATGTTGGAGGCGACGAAGCGGATAAGACCGAATGGAAACAATGCCCCGAATGCCAGGCAAGGATAAGGGAAGAAGGACTGAAAGATGAGGCTGAACTCCAGAGTTATTTTATCAGGAGGATAGAAAAATTCCTGTCTGCCAGCGGCAGGAAACTTATTGGTTGGGACGAAATACTTGAGGGAGGCCTTGCTCCGGGTGCCGCTGTAATGTCATGGCGAGGAATGGAGGGAGGCATTGAGGCTGCCCGAAAGGATCATTATGTGGTTATGACTCCCGGATCACATTGCTATTTTGACCATTACCAGGGCGACCCTGCCCATGAACCACTGGCCTTCGGGGGCTATACAACACTTAAAAAAGTCTATTCCTTTGACCCTGTGCCCGAAGAGCTGGAAGGTGACGAAGCAAAATATATCCTGGGTGCACAGGCTAACCTGTGGACTGAATACATACGTACCGGTGATCATGCCGAATATATGGTTTTACCACGGATGACAGCACTGGCGGAGGTATTGTGGCTGCCGGAGGATAAACTCGACTGGGAAGACTTCAGCAGGAGGATCACTGCTTTCTTTGACAGGTTTGAGATTATGGGACTGAATTATGCCAGGAGTGCCTATAATGTCAATATGTCAGCAAGCTATGACGATGAGGAAGGATCGGTTAAGGTGAGTATGGAAGCTGAATTTCCCGATGCTGAAATCCACTATACTCTCGATGGATTCGAACCCGGTATCGATTCTGCTACCTATTCAGAACCCCTTACCATTGAAACAACTACCAGTATTAAGGCAGCTGTTTTCCAAAAAGGTGAGAAAGCCGGGAATACCACCGAAACAACAATTTATATCCATAAGGCTTTTGGATGTGATGTTGAATATGCACTGGATTACAGCATTCAATATGAGGCTTTTGGAGAACTTACCCTGGTTAATGGTATAAGGGGCTCGCTTAATTATGCTGACGGCCAGTGGCAGGGATTTGATGGGAAAGACCTGGATATAAAAATAGACCTGGGATCCCTAGAAGATGTGTCGGAAGTCTCAGTAAGCTTCGTAAGCAACGTGGGAAGCTGGATCTTCCTTCCCGAATATGTGAAGATCGAGGTCTCGGAAGATGGCACCACGTTTACGGATTTTGCCATCATAGATAATGATATTGAGCCCCGGCAGCAGGACAGGGAGATAAAAGAGTTTTCAGCTGACGGCGGGCCGGTGAAAGCGCGCTATGTCAGAGTATTTGCAAAAAGCATAATCACCTGCCCGCAATGGCATGCGGGAGCAGGTGGTAAAGCCTGGCTCTTCGTTGATGAGGTGATAATAAACTGAAACACTGAACTAACTCTGTATCAAAATGAAAATATTTATTACCGGAGCCGATGGGATCCTGGGAAATAACCTGGTCAGGATACTCCTTGACAGTGGCTATGAGGTAAAGGCCTTTATTGAAACGGGGAAAGAAGCCAGCTTCCTGGGGGGTCTGGCCATTGAAAGATCCGGTGGTAGCATATTGAATTATGAAGAACTCAAAAATGCTATGGAAGGCTGTGATATTGTTATTCATGCTGCCGCCAAAACCGATACCCGGCCCCCGAGGCACGAAAGCTACCGGAAGATTAATGTAGAAGGGACAAAAAATATCATTGCTGCCGTTAAGGAGCTGGGAATAAAAAGACTTATTCATATAGGAACGGCTAATTCCTTTGGCCCCGGTGATGAGAAAGATCCCGGTGACGAATCCAGGCCTTATACAGCCGGGAAATATGGCCTTGATTATATATGCAGCAAAAAGGCAGCCCAGGATGAAGTGCTGAGAGCCGTCAGGGAAGAAGGACTGGATGCCGTGATTGTGAATCCAACTTTCATGATAGGACCCTACGATTCCAAGCCCAGCTCGGGAACCATGATACTGGCTGTCAACCAGGGCAAAATACCGGGCTACCCTTCGGGGGGAAGAAATTTTGTCTACGTCAGGGATGTGGCAAATGCAATAGCCTCTGCCATTGAAAAAGGCCGGAAAGGTGAATGCTATATACTGGGGAATGAAAACCTGGGCTATAAGGAAGCTTTTGAAAAAATGGCCGGGGCCCTGGGTGTAAAAGCTCCCGGGATGAAAATGCCACGGTGGCTTACACTGGCATATGGCGGCTTGCTATCGGCCTCAAGCAAGGTATTCCGCTTTACCCCGCCGGTAAATTACCCCATGGCGCTCATATCCACGGAAAAACATTTTTATTCCAGTGAAAAGGCCAGAAGGGAACTGGGACTTCAGCAAACCCCTGTAAGCGAAGCACTGAAGGAGGCTGTAAAATGGTTCAGGGATAATAAGTATATAAAATAAATCATAATGGAAAGGTATTTTAAAAACAAGGTTGTATTCATTACAGGATCAAGCAAGGGAATAGGCAAAGCCACAGCATTGCTTTTCGGAAGCTATGGTGCAAAGGTTTGTATAAACGGCAGAAATGCCGAATCTCTGGAAGAAACCTTCGGAGAACTCAAGGAAAGTGGAGCTGATTGTCTTAAATTACCAGGCGACGTGTCCGACAGCATGCAGTGCAGGGAAATGATAGATAAGATAATAAATGAATATGGCAGGCTTGATGTTCTTGTTAACAATGCAGGAATAGGAAGTCATGGCAGGTTCCGGGACCTTACAGTTGAGGCATGGGACAGGATTGTTGGCATAAACCTGATGGGACCTGTATATATGAGTACCTATGCCCTTCCACACCTTCTAAAAACAAAGGGCAGTATTATCCTGGTGTCAAGCCTTGCGGGCAGGCTTGGCATACCTGGACATATGACCTACAGCGTTTCAAAAATGGGCCTTACCGCAATGGCCCAGGCCATGCAGATTGAACTTGAGGCTACCGGTTTGCACACCGGAATAGTCTATGTCGGTTTCACCGAGAATGAGGAAAATAAACAAATATTATATCCCGACGGTACCTATAAAAAGATGCCCGTAAGAAGCCAGAAAAAAGCCAGGAGGGAGGATGTGGCCAAAGCCATAGCAAGAATTGTCTATAAAAAGAAAAAATCATTAACACTGAGCACCGTGGGGAAATTGCAGAGAATCGCAATAAGGTTTTTTCCCTTCCTGATCACAATGATCCTTAAGAAGGCAAACAGGGATTATGACACCATGTACAGTTAGTATTATTGACTCACTATTATACTGTTATACTGATCATTAAGAAGGGGGAAAGGTATTATGACCTATGTAGGGTTAGTTAATAATTATTGACTCACTGTCAAACGAAGCAGCCATGAAATAACCAAGGATACCGGGGCTGAAATTAGATGACGGGTTAAAAGGCGTGGAAGAACTCATGGCACTGAATAAAACATCATTGACAAGGTTGAAATAAGTATATATGGCCTTATCGATGGCATATAATTCCACCCTGACGGTATCACCCCTGTAAAAGTCGAGACGGTATTCTGAATATACAATGGTGTCGGCAGACAGGAAGCGGTCACTGTAGGTCGAGTAATAGCCCCTGATCATCTCATCATTCCTGTAGTACCTGAAAAGGTAATAGTTCTCGGCATGTATGTCATCAACTATTGCGCTTTTAATAGTGAATATTGTATCATTATAATAATGAGGGATATCCAGTTGTTCATAATCCAGCAGGAGGAGCTCCGGCTGCCTGTTTAAAGTTGAACGCGCAAGATAGTCCTTACTGCCTGCACTTATGCTAAGCGTATAGGTATGCCCGGGCAGGCCTTTTATAATATTGCCCTCGTAAAAACCCCCTCCCAGGTTTTCAAGGACCTCCGACCTGTTTTCACTGTCGGCTATGCTTATAACGGCATTCTCTTCCGGAAGCGGTAAATCGCTGTCAAAATAGTCTGAAGTATAGCTCAGCCTTACCCGGCATATGTCATTGAGCAGGATGGAGCCTTCAGCAACCAGGACGGGTGCCGCATCGTTGAGGTTAATATCGATAATCTCTTCACATGACATGCATGCCAGCACTATTGATAATATTATCATGTAAGCTCCCTTCATCAAAAACTTATATTAAACGCTACAGAGGGTACAATACCGAATAAACTCAGTTTAACGGCTTCGCTGGCCCCCGGATTAGTTTCATTCTCCCTGAAATATATGGAATAGGCATTGTGCCTGTTATATACATTATACGCTGATATATCCCAGCTGCTATTAAAACCCTTTCTTTCCTTTCCCTTAATTTTTAAGCTTATATCCATCCTGTGATAGGCCGGCATACGGTAGCCGTTCCTTTCAGTGTAGTAAGGTATAAGCATGCCGTTCAGCTCGTACTTGCCACCGGGGAAGGTTACGGCATTGCCCGTGGAATAAACAAAAACCGAAGAAAGGGATATGCGTTTCGTTATTTCATAAATCAAGACAAGTGACAGATCATGTATTCTGTCATATTTGGAAGGATACCATTCATCATTATTAATTCCTGCTATCCTTTGCTCTGTGCGGGCCAGGGTATAACTGATCCACCCGTTGAAACGGCCATGCTTTTTCTTGATGTAGAACTCAGCACCGTAACTCCTGCCCCTCCCTGCAATGATCTGGTCTTCTATATCCTCATTGAGCATGATGCTTGTTCCATCTTCAAAATCAGTTATGTTTTGCAGCTTCTTATAATATATTTCTAACGATGATTCAATAATATCATTGAGAAAATTCCTGAAATAACCCGCAGCTACCTGGTTGGCAATAACCGGCTTTACCGAGGGTGAACTGGGAATCCATATGTCAGTAACCTGGCCTGAAGTGCTGTTTGACAGGAGATGCAGGTACTGGCTGAGCCGGTTGTAGGATATTTTAAGGGATGAGGTAGAGTTAAGGCGGCAGTTCAGTGCCAGGCGGGGCTCGGGGATTATATATCCGCTCTTTTCTTCACCGGTACCGAAATGACTGAAGGTTGATAGTCTTATACCGTAATTTGCATTTAAAACAGGGCTGATAATATGCTTATTCTGGATATAGAAGCCGGTTTCCAGTGCCCTCTTTTTGGTAAGTATTATATCGATATCACTGTTTTCAGATGTTAGCAAGGCCCCGGGGTTGAAATCCCTGTAATGTAATTCAAGGCCTGCATTCAGTGTATTGTCAGGATTAATAAAAAAAGTCATGTCATTTTTGATGCCATAATCCCTGATTCCTGAACTGTATTTTATGTCCGATTCCATATTGAAGCCATAGGAAAAATCACTGTAAATTATTGAGGTATTTGAGAATATCCTTTCATTAAAGAGATGGTTCCACCTGAAGGTGCCGGTATAATTGCCCCAGTCCATGCCATATCCTTCATAACCAAAGACATCCCTTCCGAGGTAGGCGGAAAGGAAAAACCTGTCCCTGTCACTGGCCGTAAAATTCACCTTGGCATTGAAGTCATAGAAAAACAACCTGGTACCGTCATCAATAATATCGCCCGGAAGTGCCTTTAAAATAATATCGGCATAAGACCTCCTGCCTGATAGTAAATATGACATTTTATCCCTTATTAAGGGTCCTTCAACACTCAGGCGCGTCGATAATAAACCGATGCCTCCGTTTCCCTCGAATTCCTTGTTGTTGCCATTATTCATCCTTATGTCAACCACCGATGAAGCCCGTCCTCCGTAATACGAGGGAATTCCACCCTTGTATACGGTTATGTCCTTGATTATATCAGAATTAAATACCGAAAAAAAACCGGCCAGATGCGAGGCGCTGTATACCGAGGCCTCATCAAGCAGGATAAGATTCTGGTCAATGGAGCCGCCCCTGACATTAAAGCCTGTGCTGCCCTCCGAAGCAGTGCTTATCCCCGGGAGGAGCTGCAGTGTTTTGAGAATATCCTTTTCACCGATGATAACAGGAATCAGGTCAACCTGTTTAATGTCAAGCCTCTCAACACCCATTTCCGCGTTTGATATGTTAAGGTCGGATCTTACA
Source organism: Bacteroidales bacterium (assembly GCA_032260385.1). Lineage (GTDB taxonomy): Bacteria > Bacteroidota > Bacteroidia > Bacteroidales > VadinHA17 > UBA9300. The sequence goes on from JAVVEL010000034.1 coordinate 10,626, forward strand.
GCTGAGATTATTACATCGTCAAGCTGAATGCTGGTTTCACCCAGCTCTATATCCAGCCTGGTGTTCTGGTTGAGAACGACTTCTTTTTTTATAGTCTCATAACCAATAAAACTGAAACTTAAAATATAGCTGCCGGCCGGCGCAGAGACAGAATAATAACCATAGTGGTTGCTTACCGTACCCCTCAGTCCGGGCTCAAGAATTACAGTTGCACCTATCAAATCCTCACCCGTGCCTTTCTCCGTTATCCTGCCACTGACAGTGTAATTCTCCTGGGCCTGCAGAAGAACAGGTAAGAGTAATATTATTGCCAGGGACGCAAATCTCATGTAAACCGTAAATTAATAATGCAATTGTACAACAATTATGCCTTAGAAACAGAAATCAGAGCTGTTTTTCTTTGCCTGTTTTGAACAGAATTTATAAATTTACTGAATATTAAATAAGAATTATTCTTGTTTGGAGAATAATTAATTTCCTGTGAGGAGATAAATAAGATAAAATATTAACTATTAACAATTTAAATTTATTACCATGGAAGAAAACCAAGAAAGAGAATTTGTAGCAATGCCAAGGATAGGGGATAAGGCACCGGCGTTTACTGCCAAGTCAACACAGGGGCCGGTTAAGTTTCCCGATGACTATAAGGGTCACTGGACAATACTTTTCAGCCATCCGGCTGACTTTACGCCTGTGTGTACTTCAGAATTTATGACCTTTGGCAAGATGGCCGACCAGTTCGAAGAGGCCAACTGCAAGCTCATTGGCCTATCAGTGGATGGTTTGTACAGCCATATTGCCTGGCTCAGGACCATTAAGGAAAAGATAGAATTCAGGGGTATGAGGAATATCGAGATTAAGTTTCCCCTTATTGAAGACGTAAGTATGAACGTTGCCAACAAATACGGGATGATACAGCCGGGAGAAGCTGCCACGCAGGCAGTAAGGGCGGTATTTTATATCGATCCCAGGGGCATCATCAGAACGATAATTTATTATCCCCTGAGTATTGGCCGAAATTTTGATGAGCTTTACAGGGTACTGATAGCTCTCAAGACCACCGATGAATTTGCCTGCGCTGCACCGGCCGACTGGCGCCCGGGTGACGATGTTATTGTACCACCTGCAGGATCATGCGGCGTTGCAGAGCAGAGGATGAGCAAGAGCGATCCTGATGTTACCTGCCATGACTGGTTCTTCTGTACAAAGAAGATTGGCAAGGATGAGGTGCTGAAGAGGGTACTTAAGAAGTAATTTTTCAAGGCTGAGGCTCAGCCTCAGCCTCTAAACCTTATTCAATCCTTATCGTAACACTCTCACCGTCACTTCCACCCCTTTTTGAGCTAAGAGTAAATTCAACTGTCCCTTGCTTGCCATCCATTGCAAGGAAATACCTTATGACCCTCTTTTCTTTTCCCTTGAGGCGGAATTCTGTTTTTTCACCAGCCGACAACTGTGTCTCAGGTCCCGGATCAGACCCCCTGAAATATGAACGGCGGCGACTGCCTCCTTCGTCCAGGTTTTTTCCCGAAGTAGGGACAAGGCTTATGTTATCCGACCCTTTGAATTGGAGGATATCGGGAACATAACATTCAAGCTGTACTGACCGGTCGGATGCGGTGGGGTATTCACCCGTATTAGCCACCCTTACGTCAACCTGGTATATGTTAGCCTTCAATGCCTTCAGTTTTATATCTTCGATTTTAACCTGGGGGAACTGGCTGGCACAGTACATTACGAACCTGGCATTTTTTTCAGCTTCCATCTCTATATACCTCGAGGGAGGTGTCCTCTGCATGTGTTTCTTTGCTGAACCACCTATCCATATTTCTCCCAGGTCAGGGTGCTCAACCTTATGCGGCTTTATCCATCCCTCACCTGCCAGGTCGAGGTCTATCCATTTCATATATTCCTCGTCGGACAGCCTGCCGTCATTATCGGTATCGGCAATATCTACTGGCGAGCCCCATAACTCTACCAGGTAGGAATAGGCGCCCAGCATGTAATATGTTGCTGCATGGGCCTGGCCGGAAAGGCCTCCGATCACAGGATTATAGTTTTTCAGGATATAGGCACCTTCTGTGACGATCTTGGTCTGAACATCCATATCATGCCGGTATTCATCACTCACACGTCGGGGATACAGCTGTGCATATTTATTCGTCTTTCTCATCTCCTGCAGCCGTCTTTCCGTTTCTTCCTGTAACTGTTCCTGCTGAGAAGCCGACTGTCGCACGGGTGGTGGAGCCTGGAACATTATCAGCCTGCCTGTATTATGATAATGGAAGGAGGCAAAAATATTGGGATGGGCAAGCTGGAATTCAAATACATTGCGTGTTTCCGGTTCGGACATGGGATAGGGATTGCCGGCATCCATGTTCCATCCATATGGGAAGTTCCTGTTAGGGTCAGGGCCTCCCAGATCATCCTCATTGATCTGCCCGTCGCCGTCATTGTCAAAACCTTCCGATCCTATCCTGGTAAACTTTAAGCCTTCAAATCCCTCTTCCGCATCAACGAACCTCCTGCCGTCGGCCGACAGCCTCAGTGTCCCTTCAGGGTCTTCACGGTACATGTATGATAGTTCACCGTCACCGTCAACATCTTCCGTCAGGTCTTCATCATAGAGGCCATCGCCGTCATTGTCTTCAGGCCTGTAGGGCTCACGAGGATTGTTGGCTGTATTTGGGTATTTAACATATGAATTATTGGCATCCACATTTAATCCGGGCAAAATATAGAAGGTATACTTATCAAGGAGATCCTTAACATATGGATCGTAATCATGCCTGGTAAGCAGGTACCATGCCAGGTAAAGAGAACATGTGATACCGTTTACCTCGTTGCCGTGAATGGCCCCGTCGACCCACATGGCTGTTTTGTCACCGTGGCTGCCTGTTTCCCTGTTGGTGATTGTCAGCAGGAGCTGGTCAAGACCCATGCGACTCTTACCAATTGATTCAATGTCGCACAGCCCGGGGTATTTCTTTTGCATCTCCTTCATTATGTCCGTCCACTCATCATAGGTGTAGTACTTCTTCCAGTTGATAATGAAATCGGTTTCCCCGTGTTCTCCCCCGGCGCTCTTCTGCATCTTGCTCTGGGGGTAAGCAGCCTGTACGCTTAGAATGGAGAAAAATATTATAGCGATAATCCCCTTATATATATTCTTTGTTTTCATGATCACCTCCCTTATTTAATATTGATTTCCTTGTAAAGGGTGCCTCCCTTAAGGGATGATACCACTATTTTGAGTGGAGTGCCATCCTTTACCGCCACTATCCATTTCACCTCTTTTTTTGAGGGACTGTTTCTCAGTCCCGGAATTTTCATGCTTCCTCCCAGGCTTCCGAGACTTACAAAGGGCTGCCCTTCAATGAATTCGATATCATCCCTTTCTGCTATCAGCCAGGCCACATCCTGCCTGTTTCCAGGGAGCTCTTCAGCCTCTGCCAGGTTTGTTGCCAGGGCGCCGGTGTTTTCAACGGTAGCTCTTATTTCGATTATGTTATACCTGCCTTTCCCTTTGCCGGTTTCGACCCTGAATTCATCATTGTCTCTTTTTGCCATGCCCTCACTCGTGTTACCCGAATAGACAATATTTGTTTTAAGGTCACTGATAATGATTTCCGGCAGTAGGGAAGCTCTGAAGAGCTCAAACTGCCAGTGTTTCTCGCAAACATTAAGCAGGGGCTCTCCCGGTAAGGCATTATTTCGTGCTACCGGGGGTTTCCATCCCCCCGTTTCGCCTTCTCCCAGCTCAGGATGCCTGAACGGTTTCCAGTCGATAAACAGCTTGCCGTCATACCTGTCGTCCTGGTATTTTAAAAGGGCTCTTTCAACTGCAACACGCCTGTTTTCATCATCCCCGACCCCGAGTCCGGGAATATCGGCTTCGGGATTCCATAACTCGGTGGTAATTGAATAGATACCGTACTGTGCATAAAGCCAGTCGGTGGCCATACCGTAACCATAGCGCTCATCATCCTTCTCATCGTAGCTCACCCTCCATCCTCTTGGTAATTCGTAGCCCCTGGCCTTTGAATAACTGTCTGCATCAGTTTCTTCCAGCTCCTTCTTATAATCATCGATGTTTTCGGGATGTAACCATGCTTCAGGTACTTCCTCCCCGATTATTTCCAGGTATTTTTTCCCCATGATGTAATCAAAGACTGCCACGTCTGACGGCTTGAGCCTGGAGTGGGGGGCCGTGCCCATAGGCCTGTAGGTAAAACCACCCGAGGTGTGGTAGAACTGTGCCATGAGGATATTCCGGTAAGTGGTAAAAAATTCGGCCATGGCGTGGGTCTCGGGTGCAGAAAGGGGATAGTCACCCAGTCCTCCTGCAAAACCACTATCCTTCCACCACCCTTCAGGGTAGTTTCTGTTCAGGTCGATACCTGCTTCAGAATCTTCTCCCCTTTTATCGTCTTTGTCATTGTCAATGTCTTCCCTGATAACAGAATACCTTGGTTTATCGGTTTTCTCATCCCTGCCCAGTCTTATCATCAGCCGGGGATCTTCATCATTTATAACATACATCCCCTCATCATCCCTGTACCTGAATGATGTGATAAATCCGTCACCGTTGATGTCATCGGGCCCGTCCTCGTTTATCCTGCCGTCTTCATCATCATCCCTGTTCATTGAATTGGCACGCTGGGCTATCCCTTTTTCAACACTGTTATACACCCCGTCGGGGTTTATCATGGGACATATATAAAATGCTTTGGAATCAATCAGCTTTGTAATTGTTTCATCCTCACCGTAGCCTGACACCAGTTTATCAATTATATACAGGCAAACCTCGGTACCGGTATATTCATTGCCATGTGTTGAGCCGCCGATGAAGTGACCCGGCTTGCCCTGGTGTTTCTTCATGGCAGTTACGTTCTGAACGTTCTCCTTACGTATGTTGCGCAGGTCAATATGCCTGTCAATGGTGGTGCCTCTTTCCATGCCGGAAATTACCAGAACATAGATGGGACGTCCCATGGTGCTCTCACCTATGGTCATCAGTTCGGTGATACCCGGGTAGACTGTATTTACCTTTTTCAGGTATTCCGATGTGCCGGTGTAACCATGGGCTTGGTCAAAACTAATTTTTACATCCTGGGCATGTAATGTGAAGTTGCTAATGATCAATGCAATAATTACCCCTGTAAAAGCAGGCATTCTCATGTAGGATTTTCTTGGCATGATGTATTTTTATCTGGGTTTTCATCAAATATTAAGAATTTATAAGGAATTATTGCATTTATTTTAATGCTAAAAGAGAATTTTTAACTTTTTTTCACAGTGAACCACTTATCTTATTATTTTTAGACTGAAATTTAAACATACATTATGCAATCAAGAACCTGCTTCCTTATACTGGTGATCTCAGTTTTAAGTAATCCCGCTTACACCCAGCTGCGATTACCTGCGGTAATTTCTGACGGAATGGTATTACAGAGAAATGCCAGTGCAACAATATGAGGCTGGGAAAGCCCGGGAGAAGAAATAACTGTAAGGGCAGGATGGACAAGGGGGAAATTTGAAACAAAAGCAGACGGTAATGGTGAATGGTCTGTTGTTATTCCCACAACAATTGCCGGAGGGCCCTATAAGATCCATATAAGAGGTTCACGTAAATTAGTAGTAAAAGATATTTTACTGGGTGATGTATGGATATGTTCCGGACAGTCAAACATGGAATATAAAATTAACTGGATGGGAGGATGGAGTAATCCGCAGTTTGTTATGGACAGTATTGACATCGTGAACAATAAGTATCCCCATATCAGATTATTCCAGTTAGAGAAAAATGCTTCGGAACAGCCGGTAGAAGATTTTAAGGGCGAATGGATGCCGGTCAGTACGGTCACGGTAGCGGATTTCAGCGCGGTCGCTTACTTCTTTGGAAGGGAACTGAACAGGAGTATCGGTGTGCCGGTAGGCCTTGTATCAACAAACTGGGGAGGTACACCTGCCGAAGCATGGACAAGCAGGGAAACATTGGAAGGCAACAATGAGCTCAAATATTATCTTGAAAGGGATTATTCATCTGAACCGGAACAGAAAAAGCCTTCATACCTTTATAATGCCATGATACACCCGATAGTTAAAGTGGCCATTACTGGGGTTATATGGTACCAGGGAGAAGCCAACAGGAACGATGCCCTGCATTACCGCAAGCTATTCCCTGCAATGATCAGTGACTGGAGAAATAATTTCAGGCAGGGCGATTTTCCTTTCTACTACGTCCAGATTGCCCCTTATAAGTACGATGAACCAATGGTTGGTGCACTGGTGCGCGAAGCCCAGCTGATGGCCCTGGCACTTCCAAATACGGGGATGGTTGTTACAACTGATATAGGGAACCCGGATGATATACACCCCATTAAAAAGCAGGAGGTGGGCCGGCGGCTGGCAGGGAATGCCCTGGCACTTCATTATGGGCTTAAAGGGCTTTCCTGGTCAGGGCCTCTATTCGAGAGGATGGAGGTTGAAGAACATGATGGCATCAATAAAGCACGATTGTTCTTCAGGCATGTCGGACAGGGATTGGAAGCAAAGGAAGGAGATCCCGAGTGTTTTGAGATTGCTGGTGATGACCGGGTGTTCTATGATGCACAGGCGATGATAGATGGTGACCATATACTGGTATGGTCAGATATGGTAAAAAACCCGGTAGCAATAAGGTTTGGCTTTTCCAATAGTGCCGAACCCGGGCTCTTTAACTCGGAAGGATTGCCTGCATCTCCCTTCAGAACAGATAACTGGGAAGTGGATACGGGGATTAATTATAAATAAAGACAGGATCATACATTACGCATCTCGTCTTCAAGGTCTCTTTTTTCCGTCCTTTCCTTAAAAAGATTGCATGATCCGGCTCCGCAGCTTATTATTGTTTTCATGCCCACATCTACTGATGACCTGGTGCGGACAGTTTTTTCCTTCAGAACGTGGTAAATATTTCCGGAGGTCGGGTTTGGCCCCGTCGGTACAAAAACGGTGAGGAAGTCACTGTCATCATGATCGTCTGTAATAAAACCAGTCATCAGGGTGCCCGAGTTGAAAATGTCAACAAGCACAACTTCCCTGAAGAAGGATTTTTGTTTGCCGAAAAACTGCATTACAGTCTCCCTTGCCAGTTTGTAGCCCGGGATCTTCGACAGGTATTGTTCCTCAAGCACTGTACGGAAAAAACGTCCCACACTGGTCCTGATGAAGAGCCCCATGAGGAAGAACAATAATATTATTGCCAGAACGGCAATTATATATAAGGCAACAATCATCAGCTCTGACTCGGTGTTAATAAGCCCGACCAGTGGCTCCAGGTATTTCTGTATGATATTGATTATCCATCGAAAAAAGATGATTATCAGAACAAAAGGTAATATGGCAACCAGTCCACCGAGGGCGGTGGTACGGAAAAAATTTCTTAATCTTTTGAAAAATGAAGTTTTCATCGTAGTTTTTATTGTTTATAATGCTAAGTTACGTAATGGTTCTCTACTTTTCCCTCTTTCCGTTTTCCTTTTGTCTTTTGTCTTTTATCTTTTATCTTTCCCCAAAACCTATCCCATATGGAAGCAAAATCGAAAAACCCGCCCTGTCCCCCTATTTTTGTCGTTTCGGGGGGAAAGGGTCTGGCAGGAACCAACGTGGTTAGATCTGTACTGATTCAGTTCCCCGACTATAAATGCCCCATTAAATTGGTGCCGGATGTCAGGGACAAGGACCTGCTGAGGGAAACTGTGGAAAGGGTAAAGAAGAAAAATGGGGTAATTGTGCACACCCTTGTTGATCCTCATATGCGCAGTGAGCTGATCAGGGTGTGTGATGAGCTGGATGTGCCAAATTTTGACATTGTGGGCGGACTTTCTGATTACCTCTCTGAGTCGCTTGGCGTGCAGCCAATCAGTAAGCCCGGCCTCTACAGGCAGAGCAATATTGAATACTTCCGGAGGGTTGAAGCCATCGAATTTACCATGAAACATGATGACGGGCTCGACACCAACAGGCTTTCCTCCGCTGATATCATTCTGACGGGTGTCTCGAGAACCGGCAAAACACCCCTTAGCATCTACCTTGGCATGTTCGGGTGGAAGGTGGCCAATGTGCCTATAATCCCGGACCAGGAACCCCCCGCCGAACTGTTTAAAGTTGATTCAAGGAGGGTCTTCGGACTTACTACAACAACGAACTACCTTATAGCCCAGCGGACCAACAGGGTCAGGGAACTGGGACTGTCAGCCGATCATGACTATATCACCCCGCGAAAGGTCAGGATGGAGCTTGATCATGCAAGCCGGATTTTTGAAAGGGGTGGTTTTCACGTGCTCAAGGTTACTCACCGCCCCATTGAAACCAATGCCAACGAAATAGTCTCTGCCCTGGCCGACCACTTTGGTCAGGGTAAAATCCGCGTCAAATCTGAATAATCATTACCTCCACATACGCTGGCGCGAGTCTCCAGGCTCGTGCCAGGCCTGAGCCTCACGACCATAAACTATTCACTGCTTCCACTCCGGGAACCTCCCCGGTGTGGTAGGGGCACCCATCTCGTCCAGCTTCCTGTCAAAAGCATCAAATTCCTCTGTAAGAGCTTTGATCTTTTCATATACAGGCTCAAATTCATCCAGGGCATCCTCGTAACTCTTCCTTGCCGTCCCCGTGATGTTGGAGCTTGATCCTGAAACACTGTAAACGGCCGTTCTTACACGGTTACGCAGTGATGATAGAGGATCAAGATCAAGAGCACTGTAGTCGCGGTCACCATTCATAGCCACCTGCAGCTCATCAAGCTTTTTCTCCAGCTCAAGTATTTCATTCATCAGCTCCTGCGCCTGCTGAGCCCTGAAGGCCTTTGTTGCTGCCTTGTAGGGATCGATCCTG
>JAVVEL010000035.1:0-19459 GCA_032260385.1 Bacteroidales bacterium
CTCACATCCACTCTCGCAATGTTAATCTCAGGACCCCTGAGTGACCGTTACGGACGAAGGGTGGTATTGAGAGCCGCTGCCATCCTTTACGGTGTTTCAGCTGTGGGATCGGCATTCGCACCTTCTTATGCCTTCCTTGTAACAGCAAGGATGTTAGGCGGCTTTGGAGTGGGAGCCTCATTGATAACGGCACCCATGTATATAGCCGAAATATCCCCTGCTAAAGTACGGGGTACTATGGTCTCCTTTAACCAGCTCAATATAGTGCTGGGTATCTCGGTGGCTTTTTTCACCAACTACCTGATCCTGCGACTTGGGGATAATCCCTCAGCCTGGGTTAGTTACCTTGGTATTGATGAGTATAACTGGAGATGGATGCTCGGACTCGAAACTCTGCCGGCAGTACTCTATTTCCTCTTCCTCCTGGTAGTCCCTGAAAGCCCCAGGTGGCTCGCTATGAAAGGCAGGGAACAGGAAGCACAAAATATACTCGCAAAAGTGACTGACAGTAAACAGGCACAAAAAGTGCTGGAAGCAATTAAAGATAACCTGGAAAAGGATAAAGAGAGAAAATCCATATCCCTGAAGGAACTGTTCAAGCCTGGCTTAAGACTTGTGCTGGTAATAGGAGTGGTTATTGCCATTACTCAGCAGATAACAGGCATAAACGCTGTGTTCTTCTACGCCCCGATGATATTTGAGCAAACAGGGATAGGAACAAATGCTTCATTTTCACAGGCTATCTTCGTGGGCCTCACAAATTTCCTGTTTACAATACTTGCTATGTGGCTTATTGACAGGCTGGGGAGAAAGTTCCTGCTCATTATTGGCCTTTCGGGAATAATCATTTTTATGGGCCTTCTTTCAGCAGGTTTCGCAAAAGCTACTTACAGGCTCGATGCTGAGGATGTTAAAGTGCTTCAGGAAAAAATAGACAGCCCGCACTGGTATAAAATTCAGGATATAAACTATGACAGCGATCTGAGCTTTAAGAAGGCCGTCTCAAGGACACTTGGTGAGGATGTACTGGTAAAGTACCAGACTGACCTGATAACAAGGGCAATAGATATAAATCCCTGGCTTATACTAATCGGTATTCTGGGCTTTGTGGCATCTTTCGCTGTTTCTATCGGGCCCGTGATGTGGGTGCTTTTCTCCGAACTCTTCCCGAACTGGATACGAGGTGTGGCAATTTCTTTCGTCGGCTTCATAAACTCAGGTATAAGCTTTCTCGTTCAACTTGTATTTCCCTGGGAACTGGCAAACCTGGGGAACTCAGTGACCTTCCTGATTTTTGGTGCCTTTGGAGCTGTCGGACTGTTCTTTATCCTGCTTACACTGCCCGAAACAAAGGGTAAAACACTTGAAGAACTGGAACTTATACTGGCTAAAAAGAACTTAAAATATAATGATCATGGTAAAATTTAAAAGTGTCCTGCTAATGATGGGATTATTTACAATTATGACTTACAGCTGCAATAACTCCAGGGAGAATAAGAACACGTCAACGGAAGGCCCCCGCAAAGTAGAGTTAAAACAGACCGACGGCAGATACAGACTATTTGTTGACGGAAAAGAATTTTACGTTAAGGGCGCCGGACTGGAATTCGGTAAAATTGAAGCACTTGCTGAAAGCGGGGCTAACTCCTTCAGGACCTGGCGTACTGATAACGGTCGCCAGACTGGTAAAGAAGTTTTGGATGAAGCATACAAGAACGATCTTATGGTTTTAATGGGTATTGAAGTGGGAAGGGAACGTCATGGTTTCGATTATAACGATACCGCCTGGGTGGCTGAACAGAAAGAAGACATACGCAGACAGGTGATGGAGCTGAAAGACCATCCTGCCTTGCTCGGGTGGGGTATAGGTAATGAATTAAACCTCCGCTATACAAATAAAAAAGTCTGGGATGCAGTGAATGATATAGCCGGGATGATTCATGAAATCGATGGTAAGCACCCTGTAACAACAATGCTTGCCGGAATAGGTAAAGATGAGGTGGACTATATAACTGAAAACTGCCCTGCTATCGATTTTCTCAGTGTGCAGTTCTACGGGGATATTGAAAACCTTGCTGCCCGGATTGATGAATCCGGATACAAGGGTCCCTATCTGGTAACAGAATGGGGAGCAACAGGTCACTGGGAAGTGCCCGCAACACCATGGGGTGCCCCAATTGAACAAACTTCCAGCGAGAAGGCTGCAGCGGTGAAATACAGGTACCAGAATGCAATTCTGGCTGATAGCTTAAATTGCATGGGATCATTTGTCTTCCTCTGGGGTCAGAAACAGGAAAGAACACCCACCTGGTATGGACTCTTCACTGAAAATGGCGAAAAAATGGAAGCCATTGATGTTATGCAAGCCCTCTGGACAGGCGAATGGCCTGAAAACCGTGTCCCTCAAATCATAAAGGCTGAAATTAACGGCCTCGACAGATATGCAGGGATAACCTTGAGCCCGGACTCTGAAAATTCTGTAATCGTAGAATATAACGACCCGGATAATGATAGTATCATAGTCGAGTGTGAGATTATGAGAGAGGCTACCCAACTTGGCGATGGAGGCGATTTTGAGCCTCGCCCCCCTTCAATAGAAACACAGATTAACTGCATGCCGGACGGAAAAATAACCTTTACCGCCCCGGAGGAGAAAGGTCAGTATCGCTTCTTTATATATATAAGGGATAATAACAATCATGCAGGAACGGTAAACATTCCCTTTAAAGTGGATTAAAAGAGGAGCTTATATTGGGAGATAAAGTATTTATACATAAGCAGGAATACAGCTTGCCGGATGATAATGTTAATGGCAGGCTCACAACGATTGATGATGTAGAATATTATGTCATTGAGAACTATCATCTTATGGATCCGTTCTTAATGTCAATAGTAAGCAACTCCGACCACTGGATGTATATCTCAAGTACGGGCGGACTTACGGCAGGGCGAAGAAATCCTGATAATGCAATTTTTCCGTACTATACCGATGATAAAATACATGAATCATACCTGACAACAGGAAGCAAAACTCTTATACTGGCAGACATAAAAAATAAAAAATGTCTCTGGGAACCCTTTTCGGATAAATACAGGGGGATATACAGCATCCGGCGTAATATTTATAAAAACATTCCGGGAAACCGGGTCATTTTTGAGGAAATTAATGAAACCCTGGAGCTGGTATACCGCTACGCATGGATGAATAGTGAGAAATATGGCTGGGTGAAGAAAACTACCCTGGTCAATAACTCTGGTCAGAAAACGCATCTCTCGGTGCTTGACGGCCTGAGAAACATACTGCCTTACGGGGTGGACCAGATGATGCAGAATGAAATGAGCACACTGGTTGATGCCTATAAGAAGAGTGAGCTCGATTTAAAAACCCGGCTGGGTATCTTCAGGCTGGCATCCATCCCCGTTGACCGTGCAATCCCCAGCGAAGCCTTAAAGTGCACAAGCGTGTGGTGTACCGGGCATAAGCCGGTGTCGGTGAGCCTGGATGAAAAACAACTCCAAAAATTTGAACAGGGAGAGTCCATTGAATCCGGGAAGGAGTCAAAAGGCGTCAGAGGTTCTTATTTCACCCTGTCAGAAATTGAACTTGAACCCGGACATCCTCTTCATTCCTATTTTGTTGTTGAGCTTGAACAGGACTCCGCTGATGTTGAAAACCTGGTTTACCTGCTGGAAAATAATAATGATCTGCCGGCCGAACTGGAAAAGGATGTGTCCCTGGGAACGGAAAAACTCTTTGAAATCGTGGGTATGGCCGATGGCATACAGCAAAGCGCTGACCGTATGAGCAGTATCCGGCACTTCTCCAATGTATTGTTTAATTCAATGAGGGGTGGCCTGTTTGAGAATGCTTATAAGATTGACAGGGAATATTATAGAAGACATCTCGGAAAATTCAACAGGCTCTTATTCCCAAAATATGAGAAATGGCTGGATAAACTGCCTCTGACCATAAGTATGGATGATCTTATTCAAAGGGTTAAAGAATATGGAGACACTGACCTCATAAGATTAACATATGAATATTTGCCCCTGAGTTTCAGCAGGAGGCACGGTGACCCCAGCAGGCCATGGAACCGCTTTGACATAAAACTTAAAGAGGAGGATGGAACACCCTCATTGAGCTACCAGGGTAACTGGAGGGATATATTCCAGAACTGGGAAGCCCTTGCCTTATCATACCCGGACTTCCTCCCTTCCATGATTTCAAGGTTTCTCAACAGCTCCACTGCTGATGGGTATAATCCTTATCGCATAAGCAGTGAGGGAATTGACTGGGAAATCCCCGATCCTGATGATCCATGGTCGTATATTGGTTATTGGGGCGATCACCAGGTAATATATCTTCTGAGGCTGCTGGAGCTGCTCTATAGCTACCGGCCGGAAAAGTTCGATGAGTGGCTGGAATCAAGTATCTTTTCATATGCTAATATACCCTACAGGATAAAGAAGTATGGAGACATAATTAAAAACCCATACGATACAATAGTCTTCGATACTGTCGAAAATAGCAGGATAAATAATATAACCGGCCGGATCGGGGCTGATGGAAGAATGTTGATGGATAAGAAGGGAAACTTGATGATGGCTTCTTTTACCGAAAAGATCATGCTTACCCTGCTTGCCAGGCTTGTTAATTTCATCCCTGATGCAGGGATATGGATGAATACACAGCGTCCTGAATGGAATGATGCCAACAACTCACTGGTCGGTAATGGAGCATCAATGGTGACACTCTGTTACATGAGGAGGATGACAGGCTTCCTGCAGCAGTTATATGGTGGGGCAGTAAGCGAAAATTATGAGATTAGAATGGAGATTACCAGGCTGTTTAAGTCTGTGCATGCAATATTAAAACAAAATGAGGATAACTTAAATTCAGGAATAGATGCTAAACGGAGAAAAAGAATAGCAGATGATCTTGGAAAGGCAGGAAGCCTGTACAGGGAAAGCCTATATAAAGGTTTATCAGACGATTATAGTATTCTTGACATTAAAGAGCTGACTGATTTTCTTACCCTTACTGAAAGGTATATTGATAAAAGTATTTTAAATAACAGGAGACATAATGGTCTTTTTAATGCCTACAACCTGGTTGATATTTCAGGATTATCAATCCAAATTACACCACTAGATGTAATGCTGGAAGGCCAGGTAGCGGTTCTTAGCAGTGGGATTTTGAAACCTTCAGAGACAGTTGAGCTTATCCTGAGAATGTACGAGAGTGAACTCTACAGGGCCAATCAGAATAGTTTTATGCTCTATCCCGATAAGGAGCTTAAATCCTTTAGGTTAAATAATAATATAAGTACCGGAAATATCTACCGGTCAGATCTATTGAAGCAAATGGCCGAAAATGATGATAGCTCAATTATAATTAAGGATATTAATGGTAATTATCACTTTAACGGCAATTTCAAAAACTCAGAAGACCTTAATAATGCCCTGGACAGACTGGATGATAATTACGGCAGTCTGAGCGACAATGAAAGGTTAACGATTACAGGAATTTTTGAGTCAGTTTTCCAGCATAAAAAATTTACCGGGAGGAGCGGCTCATTCTATAAATACGAAGGTCTGGGAAGTATTTACTGGCATATGGTTTCGAAATTGTTGCTGGCTACCGGTGAGTGTATTACAAGGGCTTATGAAGAGGTATCAGATCGACAAACCTTCCAAAGGCTTGCATCATTGTATTACAGGATTCGTTCCGGGATAGGTTTTGATAAATCTCCCTCAGAATATGGTGCCTTCCCCGGTGATCCTTATTCTCATACACCCTCAATGACAGGTGTGCAACAACCGGGTTTGACAGGACAGGTAAAAGAGGATATTATTTCCAGGTACATTGAACTAGGAATAAGAATTGAAAATGGCAGCCTGGGATTTAATCCCCTCCTTTTAAGAAAAAAAGAGTTTATTAAGGATAACTCAGGCGTTGAAAGCCTTGAATTTACAATTTGTGGAACCCCTGTAAGGTATGTGATTGCAGAAAACCAGTCAGTGAAAATTTATTATAAGAATGGGAGAGAAGTAAGCTCTGAAAAATTATATCTAAATAGTGAACATAGCCGGGCTGTGTTTTCCAGGAACGATTTAATTACAGGCATAGTAGTAATGATACCCGGGAATTATCTTATTGAAAATTAAGGATCTTAGATATGAAGAAGTATTTAATCAGTGTAACGGTATTATTTATCGTTTGCTTGAGCTGCGTAAATGGACAGGATAAGAATACTGCCATCGAGGAGAAGATCACTCGAATAATAGAACAACTCAGCCTCGAGGAAAAAGTCAGAATGTGCCATGCACAATCAAAATTCAGCAGTCCGGGAGTTGAGCGACTGGGCATTCCGGAACTGTGGATGTCAGACGGCCCACATGGTGTACGTGCTGAGATTGAATGGGACAGCTGGGCCTATGCCGGGTGGACAAATGATTCGTGTACTGCCTTTCCGGCTCTTACCTGCCTGGCATCAAGCTTTAATCCTGAGATTGCATATAAATACGGGCATGCTGTTGGCGAAGAGGCACGCTACAGGAAGAAAGACATCCTCCTTGGCCCCGGGGTAAATATTTACCGCACTCCTCTTAACGGGAGAAATTTTGAATATATGGGTGAGGATCCTTTCCTCGTTTCAGAGATGGTAGTACCCTACGTGAAAGGCGTACAGGTGAATGGAGTGGCAGCATGTGTTAAACATTATGTTCTTAATAACCAGGAGACAAGACGTAATAATATAGATGTTGATCTCAGCGACCGCGCCCTGAGGGAAATATACCTGCCTGCCTTCAAAGCAGCTGTTGTTGAAGGTGAAGCATGGGCGGTCATGGGCTCATATAATAAATACAAGGGGCAGTACTGTACGCATAACGAGGTTCTTGTAAACAATATACTTAAGGGTGAATGGGGCTTCGATGGTGTTCTTATATCTGACTGGGCATCAACACATGATACAAAAGAGGCTGCATTATATGGACTTGATCTTGAAATGGGGACAGGATCGGATGGACTCACATATTCACTGAAAAATGCCTATGACAATTATTTCCTTGCTTATCCCTTTCTTCAAATGCTGAAGAGAGGGGAACTGGATGAAAGTCTCGTGGATGAAAAAGTCAGACGTATATTAAGGCTGATGTTCCGTACTACAATGAAACCTGACAGGCTGCCTGGATCAAAAGGCAGTCAGGCTCATTTCGATGTGGCAAGGGAAGTGGCAAGGGAAGGTATAGTATTGCTTAAGAATGAAGATAATTTCTTCCCCCTTGATCCTGACAAAAATATCAAAATTGCAGTTATTGGCGAAAATGCCACGCGAAGGATGAGTGTCGGTGGAGGCTCCTCAGAATTAAAACCCATCCGTGAAATATCTCCCCTGGATGGTATAAAGGAAAGATTTGGGAAGGAGAAAGTGCTTCATGCTATGGGCTATGCTTCAGGCCCTTCAGTTTATGGCACTGTGATCCCTTCATCACTCGATGCCGATTCTTTGAAAAAGATAGCCCTGGAAACAGCCGGTAAAGCTGATATGGTGCTTTTTGTGGGAGGATTGAATAAAAGCCATAAACAGGATTGTGAGAATGGCGACAGGGATGGACTGGGCCTGCCATTCGGTCAGGACGATCTTATAAGGGATATCCTGGCAGTGAATAAAAATGTAGGTGTGATTATCTTAAGCGGTAACGCAGTGGCCATGCCATGGATAAAAGATGTTAAGGGTGTAATTCAGGCCTGGTATCCCGGAAGTGAAGGGGGACGGGCTATTGCCGATATTGTATCAGGGGATGTTAATCCTTCAGGAAAGCTTCCTTTTACTTTTCCCGTAAAACTTGAACATAACGGGGCTCATTCATTTGATGCACTGTCATATCCCGGTATTGATGATAAGCAGGTTTATAAAGAAGATATCCTTGTTGGCTACAGGTGGCATGATACTAAAAATATTGAACCTCTTTTTGAATTCGGTTACGGACTTTCCTATACCTCATTCAATATCAGCGATGCAGGAAGCGATCGCGATACGTATTCAGTATATGATATTATCCTTATAAGCGTTGAGATAGAAAATACAGGCGGCAGGGAAGGGGCAGAGGTAATACAGGTTTATTCCCATGATCTTAAATCATCGGTAAAGCGCCCTTCTAAGGAACTAAAAGCCTTCCGTAGGGTATACCTTGCCCCGGGAGAAACGAAATCCGTAGAACTGAGCATTCCGGTTAAGGACCTTGCTTTCTGGGACGAAGAAATAAATGACTGGAATATTGAAAGAGGCGACTTTGAATTAATGATTGGTACATCCTCAAGAGACATCGAAAAGGTACTCAGGATTACCGTTCTCTGACGCTGTAAAATGTTTATCAGTGCTTGCTTTTTAGCCTTTCAGCTTTGGAGGCCGGATTTATAAATCTTTCTGGTAAATCCTGAACCTTTTGATTACTTCGCATCCAATTCTTTCATATTCGCCTCTCATCCTGAGATTGTCTTCAAGCACGAGGTGACTGTCTATGCTTTCCATCTTACTGTTTATGCCATCCTGCAGGATCTTGGCTCCCATAAGTACATCTATACCCTTACCTCTGAATTCCTTCTTTACACCGCCAAGCATCATTATCAGTTTCCTTGATCGCTTCGATTCACGCAGAATCTTGAAGATGCCAAAGGGGAATAACCTGCCCCTGCAAGCTTTTATCCCGGGACTGAGATCGGGTATTCCGATGGCAAAACCGATGAACTCCCCGTCTTTTTCAGTTACCTTGACAAATTTAGGATCAAGAATGGGAAAATACTGGGCAGCAAGATCAATTTTTTCTTTGTCATTGAGAGGCACAAAAGCATATATGTCTGAAAAAGTATCATTCATCAGTTCCAGAACCGGAATGATAAATGGTTTCAATGCCTTTTTATTCTTAAATTCGATTATCTTATACTCCCGGGTCGATTTAATTCTTCTCAGGACCCTTTCATAAACTTGAGGAAATTCTTTAGGAATTTCCCCGAGGTAATTCACCAGGTCTACCTTCTTTCTATAGCCTTCATGCTCAATTAAACTTACCATATAAGGAGAATTCGTTGGGCTGGTTATGAACTGCGGATATTCAAATCCCTCTATCTGGAAACCCTGGGGGTCTTTATCTGAAAAGCCAAGTGGTCCGACAATCTTATCCATCCCCTGCTGCCTTGCCCAATCTTCTACCCGGCTTATTAGGGCATGAAATACCTCCCCGTCATTGTAACATTCAAGAAAACAAAACCTTCCGTGATTCTCGTTGGTAATTGAATTATGTCTTTTGTTTATCAGCCCCATAATTCTGCCTAGCGGTTTCCGATCTCTGTAGGCAAGCAAAAGTAGAGCATCGGCATAGCCGAATGACTTATTTTTCTTTTTGTCATATAGCTTCCATTCATCAATATAAAGTGGAGGAAGCCATCCGGGTTCATCCCTGTGAACCTTTTCAGGCAAATAGATAAAATCGCGGAGGTCTTTCCGGGTAAGTACTTCTTTGATGCTTATATCTCCCATGTAAGTCAGGTTGAATTTTCACAAATATAACCTATGATTTCTCTTTTAGCTCTTTTTTATCAATTTCTTCGGCAAGACGTAACAGTTTATTGGTATCAAAAATATTGATAAGAAAAAGGACAAGAACCACAAAAGCTGCCGAGTACACCAGTGATCCGGGCAGAAAAACTTCGGCAATCATAATTAAACCAACGATAATTCTTACTTCTGTTGGTCCCATAAAACCGGAATCAATGGAATATTTCCCGGTAATCCTGTATCTTATCAGGGCCAGAATCATCTCCCAGCCATACATTACAACAAAACCGTATCCGAAGAGTTCCCATAAACCTTCTGCATAAATAATGTAGCCAAGCCCTATTAGAATTATGCTTATCCAGTCAATAGTTATGTCAAGAGTAAATCCATAATTCTTCATCGGTCTGTTCCGGTAATAGGCAAGCCTTCCATCAAGGGAATCTCCAAACCAGCTTATTAAGAACCCCAGTAGCCCCAGGAACAGGTAAGCCCTGTTGAAAAAGTGTGCCAGGACGAAGCTTCCTGCTACAATAATATTTCCGACAAGACCTATACCTGTCAGCAGGTCAGAAGTGATGAATGGGGGAATGCGCTGAACCAGCCAGGTTATTGCCTTTTGTTCCTGTTTTTTAAAAAGGTTTGTTCTTGCCCTGTCGCTGAAAATAGCTTTGATCAGGTCACTGTGTTTATGCGATTTCATATTTCATTTTATATAAACTGTAGTCGTTTTATCCTCTGTTGATGTTCGCCGGCTTTAAGTTTTTTCGCGATAAAAAGTTGGCGGGAAGAGGCATATCATATACTACCTTCCGCAAAAAAATGCCAAGGGACCTGGCATTGGTAAAATGCTCCTGTTCTTTAACAGATATAATGTTCCCGATGCCAAGACGGAGCTTAATGCCCTTCTTATTGAAAACTTCAGAGGGAAGCTTTAAAAGACGTATTCTCCAGTTAATAAGACCCAGGAAATAGAAAAATGCCGAATTTCTATCAAAAAAACGCATCGGCAGAATGGGAACCTTAACCGAATGAATTACGTGGAGAATACTCTCCTGCCACTTGCGGTCACTTACACGGAAATCCCTCAGGCTGAAATCAGAAACAGCTCCTGAAGGGAAGAAACCAAGGGGATGGCCCCTGTGCAAATGATCGAGCGAATTGCGTATGCCCCTTATGCTCGTGGCTGTTATCCCTTTCTTATGGTTACCTGTCGGTGTAACTGATATAAAATTCTCCTTTAGAGCACTGACCCTTGACAGTATTTCATTGACCATGAACCTGTAATCAGGCCTTATAGATGCCAGGAGGTCTATGCTAATAATACCGTCGAGACCACCGTAGGGATGATTTGAGACAGTAATGAACGAGCCCTCCGGAAGATCCCGGAGTCGGTCACCATTGCCTACCAGGTAATTTACACCAACATCATCAAGCAGCCTGGAGGTGAATTCAGATCCGGAATATGTACCATAGTTTTCATGTAATCTGTTAACTTTATCAATTGATAATAACCTCATAATAAATTCAGCCCGGCGATGCCCTTTCTCTCCTTTGAAAAAGGAAGATATAGCTGCAAAATCTTCTGCATAAACAACCTTCATGCCTTATCAATAGTTAAAAAATTATATCAAGTGCTCATTAAATGATTTCTGCGTTTTTTCCTCATCTTTCTCAGCCTGGATATGATAAATATAATCAATAGCAGAAAGGCTGCAGCAACAACAAAAGGAATAAGCAGTGAAAGGAGAGAGGACCCAACGGCTGTCACATTTTCGGCTGTTGCCACAAGGGGGGTAGCAGTGCCGGCTGTCATTTTTGTTGACAAAAGCCGCGTTACGGCGCTGCCACTCTCCACTGTAAGTGCTGCTACTCCACCTGCGGCAGCACCTGTTATCCACCTGATAAACTCACTGTCAACAGATAATACTGAGGTTAGAAGCAGGGTGCCTGCTATCGTGGCAGGTGATACTGAAAGCGTGTCCATCATGTTATCAATAAAAGGAATATAATAGGCAGTTATTAATTCAATATCCATATTCTAAAGGTAATAGATTTTTTCTGCTTCGGCTACTTTAGCAATTGCATGCCTAATCAATGAGCTTCCTTTGTATGCTTAAAACTTTAATCGTGATATAAAGGCGCTATAGGAGCTACCGTAAATATTACCGGCCATCATCAATTGTGCCACCGAAAGGATGTTCTCTTACAGGCTGTGCATTCATTCATTCTCCCATTATTTTTTTTGACCTGTTTATTAGATCTTCAAGGTCATTTTTTTCTTTATAGATTCCCTGCCAACCTCAAGGGTTATCTTTGCATGTTTAATTACCGCCAAAATATTTCCAATGATACCAATACCACTGCCTTTGTATATCATACTGCCCAACTCCATCCGGCTGCGGCACCAATTAAAATAGTGACAATAATTTCCATTATATTAGTTTTAAGTGTTTTATAAAATATACATTATATCAATTTCTTAAAATTTTCCCCATTTATTCATAACTGGCTCTAAATTGTCCCGTATGTAATCGGAAATTGTATCTTGTTTCCTGTTCTTTGTGTCTCTAAGTTGTTAATCGAGACAGTGTCTTTTCGTGAATTTCGAGATCGCTGTCACTATAAAGTACGAACCGGATCCTTTTGACGGTCTTAAGTTCCGGGATCATTTCAGCAATAGTACTGAATGCCACTTCAGCAGCATCTTCTAAGGGATAGCCAAACACACCGGTAGAGATGGCCGGAAATGCGATTGATTCTATCCTGTGTTGTTCGGCAATCTGTAATGCATTGCGATAGCATTTTGTCAATAGCTCATCTTCCGGTTTATCCGCACCATAAACAGGTCCCAAACAGTGGATGACATATTGGTTTGGAAGCTTATGTCCACCTGTGATAACTGCCTCTCCCGTCCTGATCGGGGCTAATGAACGACACTCTTCCTCAAGCCCTGGACCTGCTGCACGGTGAATTGCACCGGCTACTCCTCCTCCTGTTTTAAGCTGGGCATTTGCTGCATTCACAACCGCATCAATATCTGCCTGGGATGCAATATCTCCTTTAATACACTCGATATGAATACCTGATATTGTTTTGTCCATGAGTCAATTAATTATATCACGTTTTATTTTCTTCTTCTATCAGTAGCCGTGACCCGGCTCGCCAGTCCGACAAAGAACCCCTTGACGAGAGTTTCGTTATTCAATGAATCAAGCCTCTGTCTTGCCATCGTTTAAAACATAATCTTTAAAATCAATTAAGAATTCATCAAAATTGATTTCAAAAACCTGCCTGAATATTTTATTGTGGTTATTTCCCCTTGCAATTGCCTTTATATAAGTCAGGAACTCTTGCTTCCCATACTTTGAAATTAAATAATCAACAATACAGGCAAATTCAGAATACATAAAGGGTATCCTGTTTTCAAGATCTAAGTTGATTTTATCTTCATTTTTGGTCTTATAATAGTGAGGTGGCATAAAATTTCCTGATTGAATAAGCCTGTATGTCTCATTCTTACCTGGATAGAATGAAGTCCCCATCTGATTTGAACTATAAACAGCTATTCCTTCAAGTAACCACTCTGGATATTTGATTGCATTTATCAATCCGGAGTGCTGATGCAGTAATGAATGTGATAATTCATGAGCTAAATATATTTCAAGTGAAATTTTCCCGTTCCGGGCTTCATTCAGTGCCCATGGTGTTAAAAAAATTCTTCCGTTGTAAAAAGTACAAAATCTGGCTCTTGATGGAGAATGCCTTAAATAGCTTATGCTATCATAGTACAGAAATAACTTTGGTTTTCTTAAATATCTTAAGTCATGGAACTTTTCAACTCCGGGAATTAATGTATCTATTTTCTCATAATCGTTAAATGACACTCCCTTTTGCGTATAAAATATCGTATTGGTCAGTTCATGTTTCTCAAATCCCAATATTACCGACGAGTAGGGGAAGAGTTTTCCGAAAAAAAACAGATACCCGATAAATCCGATTACTAAAATTAGTATCCCGATCAATATTTTTTTCATTGTATTGTAATATCGTCGAAAAGGACCGGACAATTAATTAAATAAGATGATACACTTATCATTTTGATCTTTCTTAAAACATCAGGTTTAATGTATGTGTTTCCCTTCACTTTATAAAATTATTGAATGCAATTTTAGTCCATGTTTCCATTTCTTCATAATATTCAGCTAAATCAGTCTTATCTATCCAGTATGCTGTCATCTTATTCGTTTCATTGACAATAAGGTCTTTATTTGATATCCTGATATTATATAATAGTCCTAAATGAACACTGCTGACCGGAATTGTATCATCGTTGATAAAGCCAATAAATTCTATATCCTCGATTAAGCAATCGTTTAAGAGTTTGACTTCTTCAAATAATTCTCTTTTTAATTCATTAACCAGGTACTGTTCATCCGGTTCATTTAATCTTCCGGGATTCATATGCCCACCTACTCCAAGATGGAGTTTGTTGTGTAATCTTTTTTCCCTCTGTCCGGATCTCCTTCTAAACAGGTAAAATGATTCTTTATTTGAGATAATTGCATAGGGAATTATTTGCTTAAAGGAAGGATCTTCTTCCAATTCGCTCCGTTTCTTAAACAGGCCAATTTGAACAATCCTGTTCAGAATATCTCTATTGCCTTTTATTAAGCCTATTTCTTTATAGCTTAAAAATTGCCATAGTTCGTCTCTTGGAATTGCAAATACTAATTCTTCCAAAGTCACGCTGCTTAAACACACATATTCCTTCTTATCTGGGGATGTGGGTCATAATCTTCTACAACAAAATCATCTATTGTTAACTGATTAAAAGGTTTTTTTTCAATATGCAGTTTTGGCAGAGGTCTGGGTTCTCTTGACATTTGCTCGAGAATTGCGGTTACATGATCATATTTTTCTTCATTTCCGTCACTGGGAGCAATTCTATTAATCCAGTCAACAACTTCTAAATAATCTTCTCTCTGAGAAACATTTCTTATTCTTTGTTGCACTTCTTTGAAATTATTCCTGTACCACTGGGTTCTCTTTCCAATGCTGGTGTAAAAATGTGAATCACCAAAGCTGTGGATAAATGTTTTCGGCACCATATCTGCGCCTTGTGCAATTACCTGGGTAAGGGCAGCATAACTGGCTATATTAAAAGGTACACCCAAAAACTGGTCACAACTTCTCTGGTAGAGCTGTAATTCTAACTCTCCTTCTTCATTTGCAGTTGCCTGGTACAGGACATGACATGGAGGTAAGGACATGTTTGGAGTATCCCCGGGATTCCATGAATCAACAATATGTTTTTTCCCGGTCGGCTTCTTTCTCAGTCCTTCAATCATTTTCCCCAGTTGGTCTATTTCAATAAAAGTCTTTTTGTCATGATCATAATATTCCCATCTTCTCCATTGTTTACCATATATCGGCCCGGCATCTCCCCATCTTTCTGCAAATCCGGCATCTTCTTTTATCCTCTGACCATATTCCTCCATTGCTTTGTCCCAATCGGGAGAATACTTTACTATCTTATCTGGAAAGATACCTTCTTTCTGCATCTTGGGCAGGTTATCCTGGAAAGCATCAGGCCTCCAGATAGGGCAGTTGTTGTCTTCAAGGTATTTGATGTTTGTATCGCCTCTTAAAAACCATATTGTTTCATGAAACATCGACCTGGTGGCCATCTTTTTGGTTGTTAACAAGGGATATCCTTCCCTGAGATCATATTCATTTTGATAGCCAAATAATGATATAATTCCTGAACCTTTGCTTCCTCCTTTAAAATTTGAACGATTGGAAGTTAAAATTGCCTTTGAATGATCTAAATACTGTTGCGCCATCCTTTTATTCTCTTTTGATTAATTCCCGCTTATTTAATTATCAAAAGTAGCGTTTATTTATAATGATTGCCAAACTCTGATGTTTATAGTATTGCATAAATTATTAACAAACGCATTCAATATGCCTAATGTTTTATTCACAATGTTAGCTGCTGGAGACTTTTGTTTTCTTCTTAAATTCAATCAATTCGATTGGTGCTCCATTATGCTCAATCATTGCGACTCTCACTCCGTCTGAAGGTGGATTAGGTTCTGTAATTATTTTTAAATCACGGGTTTTTAGTTCAATTTAAAAACCCACCGTCTTTGACGGTGGTAATGTTCTTTCGGCTTTGCCTATATTTGTAATATGAGTAAGTATAAAAAGCTTTCGCATGTTATTTATAAATGTGATTATCACATTGTATGGGTTCCGAAATACCGATTCCGGATATTGACAGGTCAAGTTAAAACCTTGACTGAAGAAGATATAAGGCTTTTGTGTGAATGGAAGAAATGTGAGATTCATGAAATGAGTGTGCAGATTGATCATATTCACCTTGTATTGTCGGTTCCACCGCGGGTATCTATATCCGAACTGATGGGGATATTGAAAGGCAAGCTGGCGATCAAGTTGTTCAAGAGTTATCCCAAGATGAAGCAAAAGCCTTATTGGGGCAATCATTTTTGGGCTCGTGGTTATTTTGTCAGCACAGTTGGAATAGATGAAGACGTAATAAAGCGATACGTCAAACATCAGGAGAAGGAAGAGAAACTGGCAGAAGAACAGCAACATAAGTTTGATTTTTAAAGCCCCCTATGGGGGCGATTCAAAGCCACCTTCTAAGAAGGTGGATATTTACTTCTGGTATGCTCAATCTTCGCTCTTTGTCTTTTACTGTATATCCAGGTCGTCAAGGGGGTTCTTGATGTTCAATAAATTCCTCCGGCTTACATGTGTGTAGATTTCAGTTGTCTTGCTGCTCTTGTGCCCGAGTAACTCCTGAATGTACCTTATGTCCAGACCTCCCTCATGTAAGTGGGTGGCATAACTGTGACGTAAACTGTGAACCCCCAGATCCTTTTCAATGCCAGCCCTTTTTGCAGCCTGACAGAATACACGGTATACACTTCCAACTGAATATCTGCCACCGTTCTGCCCTTCAAATAAATATACCCCAGGCCTGTAGGCAGTAATGTACTCATCAAGCTTACTCCATACCTTGTCAGATACAGGCACCACACGATCAACATTGCCCTTGCCTGCCCTGATGTGAAGTGTCTTCCTGTCACGGTTAAGGTCAGTTAACCTGATATTTATTACCTCACTGCGCCTCAAGCCACATGAATAAATGATCGATAGTAATAACCTGTGCTTGCTGTTCCGTGTCGATTGAAGTATCCTTGTCACTTCTTCCTTCGATAGTACCTGGGGCAAAGGCCTGCTTTTCCTGGGTCGCTGAATTTCTTCCAGATTTATTTTCCCAGTTCCATGAAAATAATAATATGCCTTAATGGCTGATAATAACTGGTTCTGAAATGAAGCTGAATATCCCTGCTTTATCACAAGAGCTTCCATAAACTCCGTTAAGTCATCATTTGTGATTTCTCCCGGTTGATCGTTATGATAATATTTGAAGAATAATTCTAAATGTGATAAATAGGAATACAGTGTATGATTGCTGTACCTCTGCTCTTTTAAAAATTTAATTAGTTCTTCTATACCATATCTGACTTCCGGTCTAAGATCCCTTCTCCTAATCTCACCGGTAATGCTTTCTCGTTCCTTACTGCCGGCCTCTGGCCTGGTGGCTTTCCTGATCACAAGCTGCACCCCCTCCTTATTAAAATAATCGGTCAGGGAATCCATTATTACACGACTGGCAGGCAGGTGCCATTCTCTCTTTATTGTATCATAATACGGCCTGCAATATTGCTTTAATTCAGAAATCCATTTTTTTTCATACCTGCCTAAAAATTGTATTGTTAACCTGCCCCGGGAGGGATCTACAATCATCTTTACAGGCCCTGTCGAACCAGAATAACAAGACCTCGTGTTATACTCATCTTCGGTGGCCTTCCTTCTAAATATGTGAAGACCAGTGGCGTCAATTTTATAATATTCTTTAAAATATGATATCAGGCTCCTGATAGATTCTTTTTTTTCAACCACATACCATGTTGATGTGGTACGGCTCAAATTTGATCCGGGGTATTCCCTGATCATTTTACTGAAAACATGGTCCTCAGGACCATAGATTAGAATATAACTTTTATTATTATGTATTTTTCTTATGAGTTTGATCGACTTCATACAGCACCTTTTTAGTAATACAGCTTTATTCTTATTCCTGTAATAAAGATATGAAATTCTGGTATAGAATGAAAGGTAACACGATAGCTAATTTATTCCTTCCCGGACTGGTAGCCATGTTATAGAGTCAGATGGTTAAGTCTGTTGCTGTGTTAACCAGATGATTTGATAACTAGCGTAATCTTATAAGTGGATTACTTTAAATAACCTGCTGACTGTAGTGCTGTAAACAATAATTACGAGGGTAAATCCTTTAATTTATTGATGAAATCATCGAATCGTTCCTGTATTTCTCCTTTGAAATTATCGTCATTTAAATGGGTCTTCATAAAAGCTTCTGGATCTTCCTTCTGGTCATCATGTAAAACCAGACCCACGGGGAAGGCCTGACAGAGCAGGCATTTATCGCCCATTATTTTCTCTACTTCCTTGAATACGAGGCCGTGGCCGAATTTTTCGTCTTTTTTGCTGTAAGTGCTTCCACAGCAGGTGACAAAAATTAACTTCCTGATACTGTCACGGTATTTTTTGACAAAACTGTGCAGGGGAGGGATAAACCTGCCCATCCAGATGGGACCACAGAGAATAATAGTATCGTAGTCCTCTATATTGTGCTTCAATGGCTTTATGCCCAGATGTATGTTCATCAGGAAGAGGGTAAAAACATTAAGCCGCGGTTTGATCTCCTCCATTTCCCATGACAGGGTTCCGGCTATCTTGTGTGCCAGGTATCTATTGCTACCTTTGTTTGAATAATATATAACAAGTGCTTTCATGTACGAAAATTTATTTAGTAATCAAATGACTTTATAACTGCCCTGTTCAGAAAGGTGTTGAAGGGGTATTGGATCTTAAAAATATCCAGAAGATTATCCACCAGATTATTACCCCCTGTCCAGAATGTGTTTTCCACATTATGAGCTACAGCGTAGTGTTTATGCTTAAGGAGGTCAATATCCCTGAAATCTTTCGGAAATCCTTTGGGTGGCATCTTCAGTTTCTCTCCAAAAATATCAGGGAAATATCCCTTGAACTCATCCCTGTTAATGATGCCTTTAAACTCGTCAATATTTTCATAAATCTCAGTCCTGATAGCCTTGAGTATATTCGGTTCAGGCATGTAAATCCCTCCTCCGATAAAAGACCTGTCAGGTTCCACATGTATATAATACCCTGCATAGGGCCCCTTGCGACCTTCTTTCGAGATAAATGCTCCAAAATTTGTTTTGTAGGGTTCCTTATTCTCGGAAAATCTTACATCCCTGAAAATACGGAAAATACATTCAGCCGGGGATGTTACATCAATGCTCTCATCAATCTGTTTTAATAAGGGAAGCAGAATTTCTATGAGTTGCTCGAATTCGGATTTTGCCTTTTGATATTCTGGATTATTTTCCTTGAACCAGGCCCTGTTATTGTTAAATCTCAGGTCAATAAGGAATTCAAGGATAAGTTTAAGATTCATATTTCCCTCATTTTAGTTTTACAGCACTAAAATAAGGGAAATATTTACTTGACCATTAGCTTAGCTATAAATGTTCTGATTTGACTGACTTACTTGCGCCTGGTTTTAGTTGATGTCTCTGATTTTGCATTCGTGCTTTTCCTGGCAGCTGATCCGGATTTGCTGACAGACCTGGAGCTTTGTACTGCAGTGCTGCGGTTTGAAGTGGCCTGGCGTGTGGGAGCCGTCCTTGTGGTATTGCCACGGGTGGTGACTTCCTTCCTTGCCGGCTCAGTTCTTACGGTAGTGCTGCGGTTTG
>JAVVEL010000036.1:0-19266 GCA_032260385.1 Bacteroidales bacterium
CTCCTTTGCCTCTTCCTTATCAGATGTGGCGCGCAGCTTTTTCAGGCTGTTACGCATGCTCTTTACAAAGTACTTGTTATGCAGTTTGCGTTTCTCGCTCTGCCTGTTTCTCTTTTCTGCTGATTTGTGGTTAGCCATTTTATAATCTCCTGTAATTCTTAATATTTGTACTCCGTAGGGGAATCGAACCCCTGCTACAAGGATGAAAACCTTGCGTCCTAACCACTAGACGAACGGAGCAAAGAACTCTCTTTATAGAAAGCGGATGCAAAGAAAATACCTTTTTTTCAATAAAGCAAATCTAATGTCGAAAAAAGCGGCTTACAGCGGGCACAGGTCTGGAAACCGGGCAATATGAATCCTGAGGGACCGGGAGATCCACGCCAGCAGGGTGAAGCAAAAATATTAGAAGACATACCTGACCGACAGACCCCCGTGGATACCTCCCCATCCGGTATAGCCTATCAGGTTCACACTGGGCATTACATCAAGGGCAAGGTTCAGGGGTATATCGTCAAAGGTGTATTCAAGGCCAAGGGTGAAATCCGCACCCAGAACTGAACCAACGTCAATGTCATCAATATACCTGTTATTATTCCAGAAACCAATGTGGGCACCAAAGCCCCAGTACCAGTTAAGGCCGGGATATTCGCCTGTCCAGTGCTCATTCTCATAAAGCCCGGTAACGACAAATCCGCCCCAGCTGCTGGCCAGTATGCCTTCAAGAGCATTGGTCCTGCTGAGAAAATGTTTGACTGTAATGCCATATGGAAAGCCTGCCCTGAGGCCCAGACTGGTTTTATAATCCTGGGCACCGGCAGAGAAACCAAGAATAAAAATTGTAAGAAGGACTAATACGATTTTCTTCATTTTATAATTATATTTTTATTGCTTTTTTGGAAGGGCAATTATAGCTAAATAATATTTCTTCTCAAACAACAATTTTCAATATCAGATAATCAGCAGGCTGAAGGCCATAACGGCCATACCTGCCAGCAAGCCGTAAATTGCAAGGTGGTGTTCTCCATATCAGATAATCAGCAGGCTGAAGGCCATAACGGCCATACCTGCCAGCAAGCCGTAAATTGCCAGGTGGTGTTCTCCATATTCCCTGGCTGCCGGGAGGAGTTCATCAAGGGAGATAAAGACCATTATTCCCGCTACAGCAGCAAAGAGCATCCCGAATAAGCCGTCGCTCATAAAAGGCATCAGTATCAGGAAGCCTATGAGAGCACCGATAGGTTCGGCCAGTCCACTCAGAAATGACAGGCTGAATGCCTTTCTGCGACTACCGGTGGCATAATATACCGGCACTGATACAGCTATGCCCTCAGGGATATTATGTATCGCGATGGCTATTGCTATTGCGAGACCCAGTTCCGGGTCATCCAGTGCGGCAGTGAACGTTGCCAGTCCCTCCGGGAAGTTATGTATACCTATTGCAAGGGCGGTGAACATACCCATTCGCATAAGCTTTGTTTTTGAAGGCTTCCTGTCCATATCCTCAATAAGCCTTACCTCGTGGGGATTCTCAACCGTAGGGATGAACCTGTCAATAATGGCAATAAATAATATTCCTCCGAAAAACGCGGCAACAGTGAACCACCATCCCTTGTCCTCACCGTAAACAAGGGTAAGAGATTCACTGGCTTTGAAAAGTATTTCAACAAATGATACGTATATCATCACTCCCGCTGAAAAGCCCAGGCTGACTGAAAGGAAGCGCGTATTGGTCTTCTTGGTAAAGAAGGCAAGTGCCGAGCCTATACCTGTTGAGAGTCCGGCAAAGAGGGTCAGCAAAAATGCATTCAGAACAACCTGAAATTCCATGGTTAAAATATTTTAATAATTACCTGGCCAGGTCGCGGGCAAATGAAGTAAGATCATAGCCGTTAAAGTCACCTGAACTCATAAATAAATATACGGTATCGGGACCTGCTTCTTCCCTGATTTTATAAAATAACTCATCAGAGTCGTTTATCACATTAAGCTTATCGTTCCCGAAAGAGCGTTTTACTTTCTCCTTATCAAGCATTTTCATCTTCTTAATTTCCAGTGCATGTGGATTATAATAAACATAAGAACTGTCGGCCCCGTCAAGGCTGTTTTTATAATTTTTCAGAAAGTCTTCATTGAGGCTGCTGTAGGTATGTAATTCAAGGCAGGCCACAAGCCGGTGCCGTGGATACCTTTCAGCCACTGCATCAACACTTGCCTTTACCTTTGACGGGGCGTGGGCAAAGTCGAGGTAAACATCACAGCCAGCACCACTGCTCAGTAATTCCAGACGCTTGCAGGAGCCTTTAAAACTGCCTGCTGCCCGGTAAAATTCATCTTCGTTTATTCCCAGCTCACCGCACACAGCCAGGGCTGCACCCAGGTTCTGCATATTGTGTTCTCCAAAGATTTCCATCTTCTGTATCCTGTTATGGGTGGCGGCAAAAAAACCCTTCCTGTTCTGGAAATAGCCATGCACACAATATGGGATTCTCACTATGTCTTCCCGTGCACCCTCGGCGATGTTGACAACCAGTGCATCATCCCGGAAATAAACCAGTTTGCCATTTTCACTTATGGTATCGGCATATATCCTGAATTGCTCCAGGTAAGTATTGAAATCAGGGAAGACATTGATATGATCCCAGGATATACCGTTGATTACGGCAATATCAGCTTTGTAAACATGAAATTTTGGTCGCCGGTCAAGAGCCGAACTGAGATATTCATCTCCTTCAAAAACAGCAATTTCTGAATCTTCAGACAGGTTTACCATGGTATCAAAACCATCAACCTGTGATCCTACCATGTAATCAAATTTCTTATTGCATGACTTTAAAACATGCATAAGCATCGAGGTAATTGTAGTCTTGCCGTGGCTGCCTCCTATCACCACCCGCTTCTTATTTTTTGCATGGTCATACAGGTATTCAGGGAAGGATTTGATGGATAGACCCAGCTCCTGTGCCTTAATCAGTTCAGGATTATCAATTCGTGCATGCATACCCAGTATTACAGTGTCAATGTCAGAGCTGATTTTCTCAGGATGCCAGCCCTTTATCGGGGGAAGCAAGCCATACCGGTCGAGGTTTGAGGCTGAGGGTTCAAATACCTCATCGTCTGAACCACTGACAACATGCCCATTTTTATGCAATGCAATGGCCAGGTTATGCATCACCGCTCCGCCTATGGCTATAAAGTGTATCCTCATGAAAAACTTTTGTACAAAAATACCCATTTCAATGATTTAACAATTACTCTCTCCCGGAATCTTCAATCAAAATCAGCTCGCAGGCCCTCCGTTTTTCACGGTGCTTCGTTTTTTTCTTTAAGAGTTCTGCATTCGCTCACGTGCCCGCCCCTGTTCCCCTGGCTTCGTTTTAAGCATTATGGACAAGTTAAAAACATTGGAAATAACGCTATCATTATCATCCCTGTATATATATAGGTAAATAACTTTTTATCTCTGTTAAAGCACTGTATATTTGTGAAAATTTTTTTCAGCATGAAATTGTCACCTGTACATATTACAAATTTTAAAGTTGACGGTGGTGCTATGTTCGGTGTAGTGCCCAAGGTTTTGTGGAATAAACGATACCCTGCTGATAAGGATAACCTGATAAACCTTGCACTCAGGTCACTCGTGGTTGATAACGGTGAGAATATTATATTGATTGACAATGGCTGGGGCGACAAGCAGGGTAAAAAGTTTTTCAGACATGTTCACCTGAATGGTGGGGATGGCCTTGAGGAAGGACTGAAAAAAGCAGGATACGGTCTTGATGATATTACCGATGTTGTCCTGACCCACCTTCATGCTGATCATTGCGGGGGTGGTGTCAGGAAAGTTGCCGGGAGCAAGGCTTATGAGATGGTTTTCCCCAATGCAAGGTACTGGGTGAGCAGGCAGCAGTGGGACTGGGCTGTTAATCCCAATCTGCGCGAGGCCGATAGCTTTCTGGAAGAGAACCTCCTGCCCATGATGGGTCACGGCAAACTGCATATGGTGGAAAAGGCCGGTAAGTTATTCGAAGGCTTTGATGTAAGGATTGTGAACGGTCATACACCGGGACAGTTAGTGCCCGTAATAGACTATAAGGGAACAAAGATAATTTTTGCTGCAGACCTTATACCCACGGTGGCTCATATACCCCTGATATGGAATATGAGTTACGATCTGGACCAGCTTACCACAATTGAAGAAAAAAAAGATATTCTGGGGGAGGCACTTGCAAATAAATACGTCCTCTTCTTCGAGCATGATCTTTTCACGGAATGCTGCACGCTCAAAGACACACCCAAGGGTATAAGGGAAGACAGGCTGATGAAGTTCAGTGAAATCTAGATGGGTACTGGTTCCTGGTTCCCCACCTTCGTCCTGCTGGGTTACGGCGGGCAGGCTTGGTTCTGGGTTCTAATTTTTCAATTCTGTCCGGCAAGAGCCGCTTCCACTTCCTTTAGCAGATGGTAGAGATCATAATTATAATCCAGTATTTCATATGCTTCCTTAAGTAGTTGATAAGCTTCTTCATAACTGCCGAGTTTATAGCAGGCAAGGGCTTTAATCCATATTGCGGTTCCGCTGCCCGGATATTTTACAAGTAATTCGTTATCAACAATTTCCAAACCTTCATTAATATCAATTTCCTGTTCAATAAGGAGCCTGGCTAATCCGGCCTTCATAACAGGTTGATTGGGGTTAAGTTCCGTTGCTTTCCTTATGTGGTCTTCTGCTTCTTCTATCATTCCTGCTCTTAAATAGAGATGGCCCAGATTGTACTGAATATTATCAGCGGATTGACCTAAAGAATGCTTGGCATTCAAATATTCCCGGAGGTAATTGTCAGCAGCAGCTTTGTCATTCCCGGAAAGGGCGCATATCGAAAGGAGCCCGTAGATTTCTCTTTGGCTTATATCATCCTGCAACATTTCCAGGCCCTTTTCGAGTATTTCCTTTTCCCTGTCATGGTAGCCGGCATTATGTAAAGCATCTCCAAACATGGTGTAAAATTTCCAGGCCTCAGGATATTCACCCCTTTCCCGGCTGATAAGCATGATCTTCTCAAATGCGTAAATGGTTTTTTCATACTGTCTTAAGAAATCGTGATATGTTGCACCAATGTCATACCAGAACAATGTTGATTCTATCCCCGATGCCTCCAGTATCTCAAGTTTACTACTGATTTTATCGGGATCTTCCTCCACGAAACATGAATACCATAAGTCCACCCAGTACCGGTACTTTGGCGGGAGGTTTTCTTTCTGACGGTATGCTATCCTTGTCCACTCTATTGTAGCATCCTGATCCTGGGGAGTTTTAAAGTTAGAGCTGTAGGCAATAAAGAATGAAGCAAGGGTAAAAGTGGAGTCTGTTTCGAGCGCCATCTTCATTTCCTCAATTGCAGTATCATAGTTGCCTGCCAGGATCATATTCAGACCATCGATATAATGCCTGTATGCTCCGGGTGACCGGGTATATGCCTTTATGATGTCAGCACCTGCATTCTCTTCAATAGCCCTGATCTCGAGGTGGTTTTTTATTTCCTCGCATAGGGATGAGGCCATTTCAAGGTAGTCTGATGACTCCAGGTTACCTTCAACCCGGAGGCTTGATATGACATTCCCTGTTTCCGTATTTACCAGGTTGGCAAGTATCCAGTAGGTAGCTTCCCTTCCTTGGTAGCTGCCTGTGATATATGTCTCTGCCCTGGCCAGCTTTGCTATTCCCTGTGCCCTGGCAGGGGATATGCCTGCGGTATAAACCTGGTTGGCACTTTCTGTTACCTCGTACATTGTGTGATCATCGCAGACTGCCAGTTCAGGCGAAGTGCCAAGTATGTTTATCAAAAGTGATGATATCCCGTTGCTGAACCAGTTCAGTGTTGTGTCACCAGTCTGGTTAACAAAGGGCATAACTGCAATGGATATTCTGCCGTCATCCTGTCGTATACCCTGGAACTTGTCCCTTTTAAATATTCTGGGGTAAGCGAGTATTATTACCATTACTACCAGAATGGCAATTACCATATCGCTTACCTTCAGTTTTCTTTTTTTTGTTCCAGGCGGAACAGCAGGATCTTCGGGGTAATTTTCCTGCTCAGCCTCAGGTGACTCAGTTTTCATGATCCCCTCAGCAGTAAAATCATATATCCATGAAACCACTACGGTAATAACGAAGCCGATGCAAAGGAGGACCAGGACAAAATTTATTGTCCATGCTGGTAAGCCCAGTGGTTCGGCTATTATAGAAGTTAATTCAAGAATAACATAGGCAGCGGCGGCATAAGCGATAATAACACGGATTACCTTCCTGCGCTTCAGTTCCTGCCAGAATGAAAGGGGCTTTTTTGATTTGCCGGCCACCATATTTTTCCAGGGTTTAGCTATTAAAGATAAGATATACAGATTAGATGTCAAAATAAAGAATTGGCAGGAAGTATCTCGCCAGAGTAAACAAGCCTGAGGGCTAAAAATACCTCAGCATAAGCCTTCCGACGTAGCCTGCTGCGGATTTCAAATCCTCGCCAGCGGAGTTGAGCTCTTTGCTCCCTGCGCTCTGTGACCTTTGTCCGGTGCTATTGAACCGTGATTTCGAAAATCTCGTGCCTGTCAAGGTTCTTCCAGTAAAGGATTGCTTTTTGCCGCACCAGTTCCCAGTAGATATTGCTGTCGAGACCGTAGATGAAATTGATTTCCTTCAGTTCCTTCCTTATACCTGAAGAAATATCATCTTTCAGCTTAAGTTTGATTGTCCTGTCCATATAGGTGAACGTTGCTTCGGGGCTACCTTCATCATTGACCACCTTGAGCAGGCCATGCCCGGCCGTGGCACCCGTGCTTACCTGGAGGCCGTCATTCATGCAGCTTACCGGGGTCACGGAGCCGGCATATGATAAAACTTTCATTTCATCAACCCCGATATGAAAATATTCCCTTGCCCTCAATCCCATCTTAACACCTATGGTAGCATAAATGCCAAAGTGGCGGTGCAGTTCATTGGTCAGTACACCGGCATCAAATTCTTCCTTGCCATGGCGTTCAATAATTTCAGGGATGTATTCCTGCAGGTCGGCGAAATAAAAGGATGTATCAGCGGGGATATTCTTGAAGACCTGGTTCCTGCTAACCGTATTTCCGGAAAGAAGGTCGCAGATTATATCATCACTGAATTTTTCGATGTCTGGGCTGTGGAAAGAGACCATATCAGAGGAGTCGGAAATAAAAAGTCCGGGATAATGGAGGTAGATGGGTATCATGTCGTCTACCAGTCCAAGGATAAAATCGTGATCTTCCCCCACCCTTAAAAGCTCAGCCGTTCGTTTGGCATATGGCGTATTTATGCTCTCTATTTTTTGTAGCAGTGAGCTGTCGTAAAATTCCGGGAAATAGTAGCCCACGACTTTTACCGGTGTTTCTTTTTCGAGCATTTCCCTTGCAGAGAGGGTATCAAGTTCGTAATTGAATCCCTCAGGTGGTCTTATGCCATCATTGCTCCAGATAATTTCCCTTACCTGGCTGAAGAGCCCGGGCTTATTTTCAGAAAACCGGTAAGCTGTATTAAGGCTTCCCAGTGAGATGAAACTCACCGGCGTTTTTTCATGCTTAAGTACATAAGTCAGCACCTCACTGAAATTTGCAGCATCATCTGCACTAACAGCGGTGTCATCAGCCCAGGCATAGTTCATTGGAACAGACATTTCCCTGGCTGCAAGATCCCTGTTTATTCCAAGCATCAGTCCCTGGTGATAGTAGCTGTCAAGTAGGCTTCTTACTTTCACATAGGCTTCCCCGGCAGGCATTACCCCTCCTGAGGCTATTATTGCCAGAACCCTGACATCGGGTGAGGCAAGCAGCATATTTATTGCTTTGAGGTCGTCCATGCCCCCGTCAGTATCGATTATAACATAATGTGAAGGTTTCCACGGGTGAGACACTAAAAGCTGTGTACAGAGGAAAAATATCAGGGCACTTAAAATCTTCTTCATAGTTTCCGGGATAATTTTTACTCCTGTAAAAATAATCAAACATCGTGCCCATATGAAAAAGTTTTTTTTATATTGAGCGTTTATTCTTTCCAATAATAATAAATGAAGAGATTCTGGATCATTTTCCTTCCCGGTGTAATTCTTGGTATGCTCCTTATTATTGGAGGTAACAAGGCCATAAAGTTGACATCCGGGAATGATTTCTGTGCCAGCTGCCATATTCATCCCCAGACCACCACATCGTGGAAGCAATCGGTTCACTATATTACAAGGTCGGGTGATAAAACGGGATGCGTTGAATGTCACCTCCCTCCTAAAGGACAGGGGCATATCCCGGCCAAGGTCAGGACAGGCTTGAGGGATCTCTGGGGTCAGCTCTTCAAGGATCATGAAAGCTTCGACTGGGAAGAAAAATCCATGCTGGAGAATGCAAGGAAGCATGTGCCGGAGAGTACATGTCTGTACTGTCATGAGACGCTCTTTACTCCTGAATTATCAAGGGAAGGAGAGGAGGCCCACCTGTATTATGACCAGGCTGAGAAAACAGATGATCTTCATTGCATAAACTGCCACCTGAATGCAGGTCATTACATAGAAGGCTATACTCATGGGGGAAATGAATCATTCGGAAAAGCGGGGCAGGAAGCTGATACTGTATATGATGAACCTGCACATGTTGTGTCTTTTGACTCTTACACTGAATATATCCCGGGCTCTTCAGTAGCTTTTAACATGGTAGCGATACCCGGGGGTGATTTTATGATGGGCAGCCCTGAAGACGAGCCGTTCAGGGATTCTGATGAGGGCCCCAGGGTGAAGGTCAGCATCAGTCCCTTTTTCATGGCTGAAGTTGAAGTAAGCTGGGATGAATACCTGGCCTTTTATGCACAGACCTCAGCGGAAGGTCGAAGCACGGATACCGAGGGAGCCAGGGCATCAAGGGATGCAGATGCCATAACGGGAGCCACTCCTCCATACGGTCAGCCCGACCAGAACTGGGGGATGGGTAAAAGGCCGGTTATTTCAATTACCCATCATGCCGCTCAGACATACTGCGATTGGTTGAGCAGGCAAACAGGGAAAACCTATCGCCTGCCTACCGAAGCAGAATGGGAATATGCCAGCAGGGCAGGAACGGAAACACCCTATTTCTTTGAAGGCGATCCGGGTGATTTTCAGCGCACGGGCATTCTGGCAGGAATAAGGAAAAATGATACCACAAAAATTAATACATTTGTGATATACCAGGGTAACAGCCCGGGAAAAACACAGGAGCCGTCAGAGGTTAAACCAAATCCTTTCGGTCTTAAAAACATGCCCGGTAACGTGGCAGAATTTTGTTCCGACTGGTATTCTGAAGATGCCTATTCCATGTACCCTGAATCGGGAGTGACTGATCCTTCAGGACCATTGTCAGGAAAGGAAAGAGTAATAAGGGGAGGATCGTTCAGGGACCAGGCAGGCATGCTGAGATCGGCTGCACGTGATCATACAAAGACTGGTCAATGGCTCAGGACGGATCCGCAGATACCTAAAAGTAAATGGTGGTATTCTGATTGTTTTCACGTGGGCTTCAGGGTAGTTTGTGAATATGATGAAAATACCGGAAGGTAATTGATTAGCAGTAAATTGAACCGTGGCGAAGCCGGGCTCGCCAAAGGCAAACTTTAACCCAGGCGAAGCCGGGCTCGCCAAAGGCAAACTTAAAACATGAAACTAATAAATTATAAACAATAACCTTGTTCTCCGCAGCTTGGCCCGGATCTGGAGATCCGCACCAGTGAAAGCGGGTTCATAACTCATTTAATAATTATTTATCATGAAAAATTCCATATCACGCCGTAACTTCCTTGGTAAAGCTGCCGCAGCAGGTGCTGCAGGGGCAGTGATGCCTTCCCTTCTTAACTCATGTGCCCCCGATGGGCGGATAAAAAATCTTATATTGCCTGAATTTCTTGACCAGGCACCCGACGGCCCGGAGCTAAAGGCAGGACTTATAGGTTGTGGCGGCCGTGGCACCGGCGCTGCAACAGATTTCCTCTCTGCCGGTCCCAATCTGAAAATTACCGCCCTCGGTGATGTATTTCAGGACCGTCTTGATTCGTGCAGGGAAAGACTGATGGAACAAAAAAGTAATGAGGTGGCTGATGAAAATTGCTTTATTGGCTTTGATGCATTTCAGAAGGTAATTGATTCAGGTGTGGATGTGATAATCCTTGCCACACCTCCATTTTTCAGACCCGAACATTTTGCCGCTGCCGTTAATGCACGTAAGCATGTTTTCATGGAGAAACCTGTAGCCGTTGATCCTGAAGGGGCCAGGTCAATTATGGCCTCTGCAAAGAAGGCCGAAAGTATGGGCCTCAGCGTGGTAACAGGAACACAACGCAGGCATCAGAGAGACTATGCCAATACCTATGCACAGGTTGCAGCCGGTGCAATAGGAGAAATAGTCAGTGCAAACTGCTACTGGAACCAGAGCAAACTATGGCATCGTGACCCGAATGCTGAATGGACAGAAATGGAGTATATGATAAGGGACTGGGTAAACTGGTGCTGGCTGTCAGGTGATCACATAGTTGAACAACATGTCCATAACCTTGATGTAATAAACTGGTTTACCGGGAAATATCCTGTGCAGGCAGTTGGATTTGGATCACGCCACAGGAGGGTAACAGGCGATCAGTTCGATAATTTCAGTGTGGACTTTGTCCTAGACCATGGTGTCCATATCCATAGCATGTGCCGCCAGATAGACGCTTGTGAAAACAATGTGTCAGAACGAATACAGGGAAGCAGGGGATCAACAAACTGCCAGAACACAATCTTTGATCTGGAAGGCGGGGAAATATGGAAATATAAATACCCCCTTGATGAAGAAGGGAATGAGACAGGCAATGTAAAGGTCAGTCCCTATGTACAGGAACATATTGACCTGCTTACTGCCATAAGAACAGATAAGCCTTTGAACGAGGCTGAAAATACTGCTATTTCAACCATGGTCGGAATAATGGGGCGAATATCATCATATACGGGAAAACTTGTTACCTGGGATGAAATGATGAATTCAGACCTGAAACTGGGACCTGATATATTTTTATTCGGCCCGGTTGACATACCAAAAGAAGTACCTGTACCCGGTGAGGAATATAAAGGCTGATGAAAAAAAACATCACCCTATCATTGTGGTTCATATTGGCTTCTATCCTCTTTGTAACTTCATGTAAGACAGAGGATAAGATAAAGGAAGCGGTATTTGCACCAGCAGAGGGAGAAGATCCATCCTATCCTTATTTCAACATACCGGTGCTTGACCTTGACGGGGACACGGAACGCCAGGTCATAGTGGATAAGGAAGAAGGCCAGTACCTGGGGCATCCAACCACCGTACTGCTTGAAGATAACAGAACGATCTTATGTGTTTATCCCAGGGGCCATGGCCGTGGAGGCATAGTGTACAAAAGGAGTGATGATGCCGGCTTAAGCTGGAGCGAAAGGCTTGATACACCTGATTCATGGGAAACATCAAAGGAAGTGCCCACGATTTACCGGATGATTGATGCTGACGGCGTAAAGAGGCTTATTATGTTTTCCGGCCTCTATCCTGCACGAATGGCTGTTTCAGAGGATGACGGTATTACCTGGTCAGAGCTTGACACAGTAGGAGACTGGGGAGGCATTGTTGTCACAGGGGCTCTTACCGGCCTTAATACCGGTGAAGGTCATTATATGACATTTTTCCATGACGATATGCGCTTCTTTACAGCCGACGGCATGGAAAAATACAGGGCCGACCGTGAGACCCATGACAGCCCTCTTTTCAGCATTTATAAGACAGTAAGTACCGACGGCGGCCTCTCATGGTCGTTCCCGGAGCTGATCTATAAGTCGCGCGACCTCCACCTGTGCGAACCGGGCATTATAAGGTCACCAGACGGGAAACAGCTGGCTATGCTGCTCAGGGAAAACAGCAGGAGATCAAATTCACATGTTATGTTTTCCAATGATGAAGGCAGGACCTGGAGTGACCCCCAGCCCCTGCCAAACGCACTTACGGGCGACAGGCACGTGCCACGCTATGCACCCGACGGCAGACTGGTCATATCTTTCAGGGATATAAGTCCACGTGCTTACCACAGAGAGCTACTGGAATTGTCCGAAGAAAGAGGCGAAATGAATTACCACCTGCTTGCTGCTGAGACCGGTAAAGGCAGCCCCACCGAAGGAGACTGGGTAGCATGGGTGGGCACCTGGGACGACCTGGTAAATGGTGGTGAAGGACAGTACAGGATAAGGCTCAAAGACAATAAGAACGGCTGGGATACAACTTACCCGGGAGTAGAAGTGTTGCCCGGCGGTACCTTTATCATGACCACCTACGGTCATTGGGATGAGGGTGAAGCACCCTATATCCTGTCGGTAAGGTTCAGCCTGGAAGAGACGGACAGACTCGCAGGGCTGAGGTGAGGGTCATCCATCGTTTAGCTATTTCATTTTGCCGCCGCTGCGATGAAAGAGGTGACGGTGAGTTGGAGGAGGAGTGGTGCTATGGAACACTTCTTTGTTTACCAGCCTGATTGATTCGATTGTATAAAGGGCGCGTGGATTATAGTTGTTTATTATTTCAAGAACCCCCTTAACCATGCTTCTTTTGACAATGATGTAAACAACACCTACTTCACCTTCCACACCCGTGGCCTTTATTGAAGTTACACCGAAGCCCGAATCCTTGAGTTCTGAGACAAGCTCACCTGCCTCACTTTTTGTTATTACCCTTATCATCTCATGGCCAATGGCCAGGCGTTCTTCAAGTAACATCCCTATATAATTCCCTGTGGCAAAACCACCTGCATAGGCAAGATATGCAATCCAGTTGTCAAGATCCTGGAAGATACGGCTTATTGCCAGGAGCCAGATCAGTATCTCAAAAAAGCCTATAAAGGGGGCAACGTTTTTCATGCCCTTGGATACAAAAATAATCCTTAGGGTCCCCAGTGAGACATCCGCAATACG
This sequence comes from Bacteroidales bacterium, assembly GCA_032260385.1. GTDB lineage: Bacteria > Bacteroidota > Bacteroidia > Bacteroidales > VadinHA17 > UBA9300. The sequence goes on from JAVVEL010000036.1 coordinate 12,996, forward strand.
TGCAAGAAAAATCAAAAGGGGAAGTATCAGATAAGTGAAAATGCCGGTATCCAGAAAGTCCATTACGAAAAGTGTTAGAAAAATTAAAAGGATCTTAATTCAAGTGGCAAAAGTATGCTATTTTTTTGAAGTGAAATGAAAAATTAAAATGCTTACCTCAACTCCCTCCAAACTCATTCTCAGCTCATTATCAGCCTGTTACTATTGTCCGATGCCCTTCCTTAATGCCTCCGTCGTAGTGTAATATTTCACAATCATATTGGGGACCTCCCATTCAGGCATCTTATCATTTTCGAGGTATTCAAGGTATTTTTCCATCACCTGTCCGAAATGAGCTTCATGACCAACCCTGTATCTTTCAGGAATGATGATTTTCCAGGTATTTTCATCCAGCTGTGTAAAGCCAATCCCTTCCCATGGCAACTCAGCCAGTGCCTTGTTCAGTATTGGGCTGAGATTATCTTCCGCTTCCTTCAGTTCAAGGTATAATTCAGGTTTGTACATTTCTTCTTTTCCCTGCCTGATAACCAGGTCTGACTTTGTGCCTTTCATTATTGAATAGTGGGTATCTCCTGTGCCTTCAGGAGCCTCGTATTTCCATTCCACAAGCACCCTTGCGTAAGTGTCCCTGATCCTGTACACTATTTCTCCATTGGCATACACATACAGCCTTCCATCAATAATATCCTTTTCAAGGAATGACGGGAAGCTATCCATACCGCTTACTTCGCTGAATTCTTCAGCACTCAGGATGGCCGGCCATCTGCGGGCTTCTATTATTTCGATATCGCTTTTGTCAAGGATTACTCCGGGATAACACTCCCACTGGATGAGGTCAACCAGGTGGCTTGTTACGTCAACGATGCCTTCCCCCTGTTGCCGGGTGTCGAAATACCATGCCGGTCTCTGGAGGGCACTGCCCGAGACGTATTTAAAAAAATGATGCACACTTTCTTTTGTTACGGCAGGCTGATCAGCACTGCCTGTCATTAGTTCACCGAAGACTTCCCTGTTTTGTGACAGGGCTTTCTGCAGCATGGTGCTTATCTCATATCGTTCGGTCATGATATCATAGAGGAGTACATTATTCTCTTCAGCTATTCTGAAGGCCTCTTCAAGCAATGGGAATTTGTCCGGGCTTATAAGCATTGGTTTATCGGCCAGTACATTTAAGCCTGCTTTGACTGATTCAAGTATATAATCGGTCTTCTTATTATTGTTACCTGACAGGATCACAACATTACCCGGCCGCGCCTTAAGCATCCGCTCAAAAAAATCAGAACCTGTATAAACCTTCTCCTCCCATCCGGTGGGATTATCCTCCCTTTTATTATATGAGCTTATCCTTTCAAGGTGTTGAGAGAGCTCATCTCCTTCCTGGGCAAATACATAAGCCCGGGGATCAACGTCATCATACATATTTTTCTGCACCAGGGCCGCGTGAAAATGCCCGGGATCAAGCGTCATAAGGGTGATAGTTTTCATCTCTTCCGTTTTTTCATTCTCCCCCCTTCCGCAAGCCGCGAAAATTAAAATTAAAATAATGGAGGGGTATCTCAAAAGCTTCATATTATATTGCGGTAAAATTTTCAAGAGAAAATTACTCATAACTTTTGTTTAATCCTATATCTTCATAACTTTGATAGAAGTGAATATTTCTGAAATAATACTAACCAAATAAATCATACCATGGCCGATTTTATATACGAAAAACCTTTCCAGGTAAGAGAAGACAGTACCGAATATCGTCTTATCACTTCGGATCACGTCAAACTGGTAAAACAGGATGGACGGGAAGTCCTGAAAGTTGATCCCGAAGGCCTTGAATTGCTCGCCAGGGAGGCAATAAACGATGTCTCTTTCCTGATGCGCAGATCTCACCTGGAGAAACTAAAGAATATTCTTGATGACCCTGAAGCAACTGATAATGACAGGTTTGTTGCTTACGTAATGTTAAAGAACCAGGTCATTGCCGCACGTGGCGAGTTGCCTTCATGCCAGGATACGGGAACCGCCATTGTAATAGGAAAGAAGGGGGAGGATGTTTATACGGGGGCAGATGATGCAGAATACCTGTCCAGGGGAGTGTATGACATTTATAAGAATAAAAACCTTAGATACTCCCAGATAGTACCCTGGTCAATGTTCGAGGAGAAGAATTCAGGAAGTAATCTGCCTGCACAGATTGACATTTATTCAAGACCGGGAAGGGAATATGAATTCCTATTTATTACAAAGGGTGGAGGATCGGCCAATAAGACCTTCCTCTACCAGATGACAAAATCGCTCCTGAACGAGGAGAATCTTACAAAATTCGTAAAGGAGAAGATTAAGGAACTTGGAACGGCAGCATGCCCGCCCTACCACCTGGCACTGGTGATTGGAGGAACATCGGCGGAGGCAACGTTAAAAACCGTAAAGGAAGCATCGGCTGGTTATCTTGACCACCTGCCAACAAAGGGCAATGCCAGCGGAAGAGCCTTCCGTGATCTTGAATGGGAGAAAAAGATTGAGAAGATTTGCCAGGAATACGGTGTTGGAGCACAGTTCGGTGGAAAATACTTTGTTCATGACGTAAGGGTTATACGGATGCCGAGACATGCTGCCTCCTGTCCGGTTGGAATGGGAGTAAGCTGCAGTGCCGACAGGAATATAAAAGCTAAGATAAACGAAAAGGGAATTTACCTTGAAAAACTTGAGAAGCATCCGGAACGCTTTATGCCTGAAAAGGCACCTGCACTGGAGAAACCCGTTGAGATTGATATCGACAGGCCCATGAATGAGGTGCTGGCCGACCTGACAAAATATCCGGTTAAAACCAGGCTGAGCCTTACAGGCACCCTGGTAGTTGCCAGGGATATGGCTCATGCCCGGATTAAGGCAATGCTCGATGAGGGCAAGCCCATGCCCGATTATTTTAAGAACCACCCGGTATATTATGCAGGCCCGGCAAAAACTCCCAAGGGTATGGCATCAGGGAGTTTCGGCCCTACCACGGCAGGGAGAATGGATCCATATGTTGACCTGTTCCAGAGTCACAGAGGGTCAATGATAATGCTGGCCAAGGGTAACCGGTCAAGACAGGTGATAGATGCCTGTAAAAAACATGGTGGTTTCTACCTTGGCACCATAGGAGGACCGGCAGCCGTACTGGCCGAGGACAATATTAAATCAGTCGAGGTAGTTGATTTTGAGGAACTGGGAATGGAGGCGGTGAGAAAGATAAGGGTTGAAAAACTGGCAGCCTTTATCCTTACCGATGATAAGGGAAATGATTTTTTTGATGAGTATAATAAATAAGATATTCTTCAGCACTAATGATTTTTGCATAGCTGCGAAGCGTGCTAAGTGTTGACAGGTGTACATCGACCGCCGTTATAATGTGGTCGTTGAACTTAAGGTCCCTGCTGGTGCAGGCATCATGGATAAGAATGCATTCATATCCCAGGTCAGCAGCTGCCCTAACGGCAGCCTCGACACACATATGTGTCTGCATGCCGCAAATGACAAGACGGTCGATATTATTTTCCTGCAGGTATTCATTAAGCCCTGTATCAAGGAAGGAATTTACATTGTCCTTATTAAAGACTTTTTCTCCTTCTAAGGGTTTTACTGAATTGTGTATTCCTTCCCCGGGCTCATAATTATGCTTTACATAGATAACATCATTTTTATCGCTGCGAAATTTATCTATGATCATTGCAGCATTTTTTGCTGCTTTTTCCGGCTGGTATAGTGGCATATCTCCACCGGGGAAATAGAAATACTGTATATCAATAACCAATAGGGCACTTTTCTTATTCTCTGCCTGACCTGATAAGGGTAAAACTATGGCTAAAGCTATAAATGCTAATAGTATCTTTCTTCCCATGGTAATAATATTTTCCCGCATAAACAAATAACGATTTAACAACAATTTTATTTCATTCCTATTCTTTTGCCTGCAGCAGCTTTGCCTGCCACCTCAGCTATCCTGCGATTGCGTGTTTCATCTTTTTTTGCGGCATTGATCCATCCATAACATATAGCCTCCTCAACGGCATCGTCGTAGGGTATACGGGGCTTGCAGGTGTGCTTTTTATAGTAAATCAGCCAGACCTCTTTTTCCATTTTGTGATTCTTTTCCAGCCAGGTGCGCCATTCATCGCGTGTGATTACCATAAGAGTTTTCATGGCTCATATAAAAGGTAAAAGGTAAAAGTAAAAAAGCAAAAGTGCAAAACAGATTTATTATTTTCCCCCATTTAATATCACTTTATAAACATTATCAACTTAGAATTAATCATTAGCTTTGGAGCCGGAATTCAGTATGTTTTAGATAATACCTGGTTAATTGGCAAAGTGGACCGAAGATAATATTCCCCGTCTGGACAACAAAAATGTTATTGTAACTGGTGCGAACAGCGGTATTGGTTTCCAGGCTGCAAAGAAACTGGCTTTGAAAGGTGCTAAAGTCATTATGGCATGCCGGAATATTGAAAAAGCAACCCGTGCAGCTGATAGGATAGTAAGAGAAGACAGGGGGGCTGACCTGGAGCTTATGCATCTTGACCTTTCCAGCCTGGCCTCGGTAAGCGAATTTGCTGAAGAATACAAAGGAAGGTATAAGAAACTTGATATCCTTATCAATAACGCCGGGGTAATGGCTACTCCTTTAAGAAAGACCGATGATTGTTTCGAGTGGCAATTTGGAATAAACCACCTCGGGCATTTCGCCCTGACCGGGCACCTGCTGGAAAGTATCACCACAGCACCTGGAGGCAGGGTTGTTACCCTTACAAGCATTGCCCATTTCAAGGGCATGATACACTTTGAAGATTTATCGGGAGCATCCTGGTATCGCAGGATGGAAGCCTACCGCCAGTCGAAGCTCGCCAACCTGCTTTTTGCCTATGAGCTGCAGAAAAGACTTAGCCTCTCAGGTTTGCACACCATCTCGGTGGCCGCACACCCGGGTATAAGTGCAACCAATATTGTATGGCTTCCCTTTCCCGTAAATAAGTTTAAGAACCTTGTACTTATGAGTGCTTCCAGGGGGTCCCTCTCTGTTCTTATGGCAGCAACGGATAAAGATATTAAAGGTGGAGAGTACATAGGTCCGGGCGGGCTGTGGCAGTTTTTCGGCTATCCTGCGGTACTGAAATCTTCAGCTCAATCACATGATGAGGGACTTAGTGAAATACTATGGAAGGTTTCTGAGGAAATGACAGGAGTGAAATTCCTCGATTACTAAGCCGTAATAGAATTATCAAATTTGCCCAATGCTATATTATTTCTTCTTTATATTATTTGGTCCGTATTCCCGGGAGGGCATTGTCAACCGTAATTTTGCCGGTGGCCTCTACCTCCCATTCCAGGAGGTCATCCATAAATAGGTATAATTCCTTGTTTATCAAGTCACCACCCACATTCCTGATATGGTAGTTAACATAGCAGGCCCCATCTGTCTGGGTACGGCTGGTCCATCTAAGAATATTACCACATGGCAGTTTCCGCATGTTCCATGACAGGTTGCACAGTTTGCATTATAACCTTCACCTTCCATTATCACCCTGTCATAAGGATCAATCACTGGTGCCGATACACCACGTCCACTAGCTGGAACACCGGTGTCAGGTGTGTGAACTTCTATGAGCTTTTCATAATCTGTATGACAACCCTCGCAGGTACCATAGGGCAGTGTATCCTTGTCCTTATTCTTTACTTTCGCACAACTGATGATAAGGAGTGCAGGGAACAAAAAGATAGATAGAGGTTTCAACTTGCTGAATATTATTGTGTTCATAATTTATTATTGTGAAATAATTGACAATTACTGTAAAGCCTCCTGCAATCCTGTAAGAATTACTATTTTCCGCCTAATTCCCAATATGAGTTTATATGAGATCAGTATCATATTCTATTGCTCTGCGATGGCAAAAAAACTGATCTGTGTCATATTTATTTATAGTTATTCCTATATTTGGAACGAATAAAATTGAAAGGGATGGATGAACCAATAAGGTACACTGCATGTACAATAAGTTCACATTATTGCCGGTTTTTTGACAAATTGACGGAGGAAGAGAAGAATTATCTTGATAAACAGTCTGTTGCAATAAGGTATAAGAAGGGGGAGATAATCTGCAAGCAGGGAAGTTTCGTTTCGCAGGTGATGTATGTCAAAAAAGGGCTTGCCAAGGTCTATCTTGACAGCGGGAATAATTCACTGGTGCTTAAGATAATACCCGAAGAAAATTTACTTGGCCTTGAATCTGTTTCACAGGAGTAT
>JAVVEL010000037.1:0-18960 GCA_032260385.1 Bacteroidales bacterium
TATAAATTCAAATATTATGTTAATTAGAAAATAGATGTATAGTGCTATCTAATTGTATGTCAGTATGATATATACTTAATTTACATAATAATATATTATTAATCAGACACTTCAAAAATCAACAACCGAAAGTCACGAGTTTGTTTCAAACGAGTGACTTGAGTTCGCCGAAGGCAATCCTTGTCCGATATTCGAAGATCTCACTCCTTCGCCTATAATTTGGCTTCGCCGAGCTACGCTGCGCATCGGTTGACTCAAAATACTACGTATTTTATCGCCGAGCTTCGCTGCGCTCCTGTTGCCAATTCTCCCCGATGCTCGTTTTGACTTCTTCCCCTACCCTTTTTTGCCTTCACCCGCAAGAGTATTTGCAAATTAGTGCCTCATTTTGCAAATACACTTTTTGTCTTCTCAATATGCTTTCTTTAATAATACAGCCGGTGCGACTATTTACTCTCTAAGCTACATCTTTTTTCTTTGGATATATCTTGTTAACTTGAAAGGTGTAATTACCGGCAAAATAAACCCGGAGGAAACCGATACTTATTATCCACTTCTTTACTCACCATATAAAAAAATTATGAAATCAAAGAACACTATGGACCGGAGAAAATTCATTGGTTCAGCTGTTACCACGGCAGCTGCCATTACGGTGGTTCCCAGGCATGTACTGGGAGGAACAGGGTATGTTCCACCTTCTGATAAAATAACAGTTGCCAATATAGGCTGTGGTACCCAGGGATTGCGAGAGATGCCCGGCTTGTTACAAAACCCGGATATACAGGTGGTTGCTGTTTGTGATGTGAATAAATTGACAACTGATTATCTGGACTGGTCTGCAGAAGGCCTTCGTAACTCTATCCGGAATACACTGGATTTACCTGGCTGGGGTTCTGATTACCGGGGGATCCCTGGAGGGAGGGACATAGGAAAGGAATATGTAGAGACTTATTATGGAAGAAACCAACCCTCAGGGACTTATAAAGGATGCAGCTCGTATGAGGATTACCGGGAACTGCTTGAAAAGGAAGCGGATATAGATGCCGTTAAAATCATGACCCCGGATCATCATCATGCCTTTCTGGCTATTGCAGCCATGAAAAAAAGCATCCATGTGATTACGCATAAACCTATTGCCAACCGAATGTCTGAGGGAAGACTGGCAATTGAAACAGCAAATAGTTCAGGTGTAAAGACACATTTGCTGGCATGGAGTGAAAGAGCGGAATACGGATTGGTTTTGCAATGGATCAATGACGGAGTAATCGGTAAATTAAAAGAGATACACAACTGGTCATACCGCCCGGTATGGGAGCAATGGCCAACCCGGCCCCGTGATTCCCGTCCCACACCCAAAGGCTTCAACTGGGAGTTATGGCTGGGGCCTGTCCCGGATATACCATATCATCCTTTCTATACTCATAATCGATTTCGTGGGTGGTATGATTTTGGAGGTGGGAGTATTGCAGACATGGGACATTACAGCCTGTTCCCGCTATTAATGACTTTTGGGATTGATACACCCCCTGTAAGTGCGAAAGCATATGGGACCACCCATCGATATGTTGACGGCAATACTTATAAATGGATTGATAATGATGTTTCATTTCCTTTGTCGAGCTTAATACAGATAGAATTCCCGAAACAGAATAATCTTCCCGCTTTTGATCTGTTCTGGTATGATGGAGGAATGAAACCCTTTATCCCTGACGAACTAAAAGAGGATAAACGTGATATGCCGGAGGAAGGGATGATGTTTGTAGGTGATAAGGGAAAAATACTCGCAGGATTTCGAGGCGAAGATCCCGAGATCATTCCCTCCAGGCTAATGAAAGCATATCAGGGAGAAAAAAAACTGCCTGAAAGGGAGATGCGACCTCGATCAAATACCTGGGTGGCAGCTATAAAAGAGGATAAAGAGTCACCTGGCAGCTTTAAATATGCCGGAACGGTCACCGAAACTATTAACCTGGCTGCTGTGTCTCTGCGGGCAGGTAAAAAGATAGAATATGATTCCGGGAAAATGAAGATCACCAATGATGAAGCAGCCAATAAATATTTGACACGGGAATACAGAAAAGGCTGGGAACTTTAAATAAACCGCAACTATGAAGAATACACAAAAACATTATTCAAGAAGACGTTTCATTGAAAAAACTGTCTTACTGGGTGCGGCCGGATTGCTTGTACCCGCTCTGGATTTACAATCGAGGGCCACAGCAACCCAACATATGACGCACGATGATATCTCACTTGCCCAGTGGGCACTGGTACAGGAAATAAGGGACGGGAAATGGAAAAATCTGGATTTTCCTCGAATTGCCCGGGATGATTTTGACCTTAACGGGATTGAATTTGTGAATACACTCTTTGAAGTACCGACCATAGATTATCTTAATCAATTGAAAAGAAATGCAGATGATTATGGGGTAACCATGGTATTGATAATGGTTGATGCAGAAGGAGACGGGTGTGAACCAACACCTGAATTGCGAAGACAGTTTGTGATAAACCACAGGAAATGGGTTGATATCGCAGCATACCTGGGCTGCAAAGCCATACGGACCAATTGCAGGGGGCTGCAGGCCGTGGATAAAGACGAGGCTTTGAAGTGGGCAGCAGAATCATATAACATGCTTTTGGAATATGCTGTGCCGGCAGGCATTAGTGTATGTATTGAAAATCATGGAGGTGTATCAAATGATCCTGACTGGATGACATCGCTATTGAAAGAAGTGAATAACCTCTACTTCGGCTCCTATCCCGACTGGCGAAGCCCTTCTGACGATTTTGATAATGTGTATTATCTTGAAAAGATGTTACCATGGGCTGTGGGGATGTCTTATCGCAATCAGCCAACTGAAGAACTAACGGTAAAAATGATTAAATTATGCCATAATGGAGGTTACAGGGGATGGTATGGCATCGAATCAACGGGGAGAGAGGCCATAATTAATGGTAAGGAACTCCTGAAAAAATACCTGGAGATCTGAGTATAGGTTGAAGCAGGATCTTGTTGGCTGCTGCCACAGTCCTGGGGATGTAATTAAATTCTCCATTAATTGGAGATAATAAATATTGACCCCTATCATCACCATTTGAATATAACAAACCTGCAGTTCTGAGTATCTCGAAAGATAGCAGGTAGTCTGAACTTTCCAGATTTCTGATATATGGTTATTAGTTGATCTCTCTTTGCTCTCAAATGTTGCTATGGTTTTAGAGTTAAAGGTTTGAACGGACAGTGAGTAAGATCGTTTTATTCTTCCGGGAATAAACCCGCTCCTCGATCTTGGTATTGGTTTATGTACTATTTTTCAGAGCTCTTATCCTGGCAAATGAGCTCCTGTCACTTTCTGCGTATATAACGAAATTGTCGTACCCTTTTGGTTTGTCAAAAGTCATGGGCCCGCGTAAATCTATGATCAACGAGTTGAACTGGTATAATGAAATATGCTTCCTTATTTTTTCGGGAACCAGGGAAAAAAAGGACTTGTTTTTCGGATATATTCCTGGTATTGCGGTTTAGAATTGTTAAGTGTTTTTTCAAGAAGAGCCACTCCTGATACTTTTATTATCAGCAATGTCATTACAACAGAGCCGGCAACCTGCCAGTAAGCACCGGCTGCAATACTGAAAATCGCATAGGACCACCAGACAACCGAATCGCCAAAATAATTAGGATGCCGGGTATATTTCCAGAATCCTTTATCCAGTACCCTGCCCCTGTTTCGTGCATCTTTTTTAAAACGTGCCAGTTGATAATCACCTCCCGATTCAAAAATAAAACCAACAAGCCAGACAACAATGCCTGCATAGTCAAGAAAGTTAAGCGTACCCGGATCATTGCTCGTATTTATTCCGTACAGGGGTAGTGAAACAATCAGAACAAGTGCGCCCTGGAGCAGGAATGTCTGAAAATAGCTGAACCACCAGTATCTCTCCGCGCCATATTTTCTCCTGAATTCCTGGTACCTGAAATCCTCTCCTTTGCCCCAGTTCCTTATGAAAAGATAGACTGTGAGTCTCAGTCCCCATATACTGACAAGTATGAGAATTAATATTTTCCTGGGATTAAGCTCACCGGTCATGAACACATAAAATGCATTGACGATAACAAAACTGAAACCCCAGAAGAGGTCCACAATACTCACATTTTTTATGAGTATACTCACCAGCCATAGTAAGGTCATGAGTCCCCAGATAAGTAAGGCAGCCTGAAGAAAAACATTCATAAGCCCGTAACTATTAATTCTTAAACATCAGTGAAACAGCCACTGCACCTTTGCCTGCATGCATACCGATCACCGGGGAGATATTGACAACAGAGACAGCCTTCCTGCCTGTTATTTTTTCCATCTCACTTTCTGCTTCCCTGGCACCATCACTGTTGTTAGCATGCAGTATTGTATAGTTCCAGATAGCTTTCCCCGCCCCTATTTTTCTTATATGTCTGAAGATCTTGCCAATACTTGCCGCCTGGCTGAAAGTCTTACCAAACAGAAATGATCTACCATCTTCATCCATTGAAATAACAGGATTTAAGCCCAGGGCTGTCGCCAGCAATCCTTTTGGTTTTGAAACCCGTCCTCCTTTGATCATATATTTCAGGTTTCTGACACTGACAAATATTTTGGATTGATCCAGACTATTTTCAATTGAATTAACAATCTTCTCCACGGACGTGCCTTTCTCAATTTCTTTTGCAGCCCTGAGCACAAGCAGGCCAAGTCCTCCTGATAGGTTTTTTGAATCAATCACATAAACCGCTTTGCCAAACTCTTTTACAATTCGCTGTGCGGCCTTTACACTGTTCGAATAGGTCCCGCTGAACTTGCCGGTCAGGTGTATTGAAATTATTGAGTCGTAATGAGAGGCCAGGTGTGAGTACAGGTTGGTAAAGGCCTGTTCGTTTATCTGCGATGTCTTGGGAAACTCTTCAGAAGTTTCAAGCAGTTCATAAAATTGTTCCGGCTGGATGGTTACCTTATCCAGGTAATGATTATCACCGAAGTTCAGATTTATCGGCAATATATTTACCTGGTAGCGGTCAATTAAGTCCTGTGACAGGTCACAGGTTGAGTCTGTTACCAGCGCAATGTTCCATTTCCTTTTAAGCGCTGTTTCCTGCTGTCTGACCATATCATCCACTTTCTGATATGTTATAGTGCCGGAGTCTTTAAGCTCATGAAAAAGTTCCGCAGGAGCATTGGTATGGACATGCATGCGGCACATGCTTTCTGAACCGGCTACAACGATGGAATCTCCCCTTTTTTCAAGAACCTGCTGTAATTCATTCTTACTGATGGTCATATTCTTCAGTACAGCCTCCGTGCAATAGCGGTAAATAATTTCTTCATCAGTTATCTCTTCAGTATGTATTAATGAAACTGCAGATTGCTGTTCAGTCAAAAGACTACGAATATTTCTGTTTGTAATAAAATCAATTATCCCCTTTATAAAAAGCACAAATCCTTTTGCCCCTGCATCCACAAAACCTGTTTTGCTGAGTTCTTTCAGTTTTGCGGTTGTTTCTGCCAGTGATTTTTCAAGAACTGCAAATGAATCAATTATGATACTCTTAAAATCGTGAACAGCTTCTTTTTTACTGTCCAGGAATTCAGACCATTCCTTTATGACAGTCAGCATGGTCCCTTCCGCCGGCCTGGTTATAGCCTCGTAAATATAGGGTATTGATTTTTTCACGCTTTCAGCAAACTCAGGCAGTGTGATTACCGACTTGTTCCTGGTTTCACGGCTCAGTCCATGCAGGAACTGTGCGAATATAACACCTGAATTACCTCTTGCTCCCATCAATGAGGCATAGGCAATTTTATTCACCATTGTTTCATACGATTTGTGGGGCTTAATATTGTCAATTACTGATCGAACCGTTGAAGCAAGGTTCGTGCCTGTATCTTTATCATTTACAGGAAAGACATTTATCCTGTTAAGCTCAACCTGGTTCTGCAGTATCTGTTTTCCTCCCGCAATAAAAGCATAGTACAGGAATTTTCCATTTATATGAGGTGCCATATTATTGTTCATAAGCTGTTCTAACTGATCAATTTAACAATATAAAACCCCGATAATGAGACTATTGCAGAAAGCACTGAACCCCAGATAATATCTATAATAACAATAGGCAGCGGCCAGCTTTTAAGAGTTGCCAGATTGGTCAAATCATAGGTGGCATAGGTGAAAAAGCCAAATAAAGCACCCAGAAGGATGGCATTGGAAACAGAATCTTTGTTCACCGCAGGGTAAATGGCAAATATTGATATTCCAATCACGAAAACCAGGTAAAAGATAAATGCTGCCGTCCAGTTAACTTTGTCGGACAGGAAATCGCCCAGGTATTTACGGTAAAGGTCCCTGGCAACAAGACCAAGCCATATCATGTCTATCGCAAGGAAAACGATAAATGTCAGGACGTAAGCTATCAGAACTGTTTTTATATCCATCGCTTAAATTTATTTACCTATATACATTATTTTAGTACATATTGTTCATTTATTTAATATGATCCTGCTGCTGTCAGCCAGGCTTACAGGCCGGGCGGAATTACCTACAAATAATGCAAGCATAATCATTAATAATTTTAGTCTCATTTTTAAATAATTATTAATCAAAGATATAAATTGTATACAATTTAATTACTTATAAGTGTTTTAACAGGTAATTAGCAGAATTATTAAGGACTCAATAAGGATATTCTATTTCTTTTTTTTCAGGATTTTATCCGTGGCTAATTTGCCGGTGAGAATCGACATCGGCACCCCGGCCGGACTGTAAACCCATTGTCCGGCCTGGAAGACTGACGGTATGGGTGTCACCACCGAGCGGTCAGATATCTGTATCTTGTTTATCACGGGCACAGGATTCTGAAATGACCACCCTGTAATGGCTCCCTCGGAACTGCCGACCCTGTTTTTAATACTCAGGGGTGTGAAAGAGAAGCGCTTAAGTACCTTATCTTTAAGCATTGGATAAACCGAATGTGATATAACATCCAGGATACGATCTTCCACTTCCGAAACAAACTCATCATACCAGCCTGCTCTTTGAATCTTATAGAAAAGATCGTATTCGGCAAGAAAGCTGATAACAAGCCCTGTTTTGCCCTCAGGAGCCATATCCGGGTCTTTTAAACCGGGTATGGATATTTCATAGGTATTTAAGCTGGTAAATTTATCGAGCCAGCTAAGAACCTGTTCTTTATCAAGCATTTCAAGATAATTTAAGAGACCATCCAGGTCACTCCTGTGAGTCTCACCAAGACCCTCTTTGGATGGTGTGTAAAAGAAATGCCCGTTCGAAATTTTCCTGAAACTATCAAGTGGCTCATCCACTTCCAGGAATAGTGTAAACACAGAATCCCCTCCCCTTTTTTCAAGCATCATGGTTTTTACATCGGCGAATTTATCTTTAACCTCCTGTTCCAGTCCACCCGTATCTGTGATCCTGTAAAAGGTTTTCAGATCAGCAGCCCAGATAAGATTGTCATACTCGTAAGTAACACCATTACTGTCTTTTAAGCTGCATCCTCCGGCATTTATTTCAACAACCGTCGTTTCTGTTTTTATTTCACCGCCATATTCCGGTACTTTCTCTCTCAAAGCTTCAGACAACTTGCCTACACCGCCCCTGGGATAAAAATAATCCAGGTAAAGGGAAAAATAGCTCATGGCAAAAAATGTCGGAGTATTTTTAAAGAAATGCTGTGAAATGATGTCCCTGAGTGAAGAGTTCTGCACTATTCCTTCCAGGTAATCTTCAACAGGCATATTCATCCTGTTTATTTTCCCAATGGTAAGTGCAAACTTTGGCAACCAGGGCAATAGCTTAGTGAAAAGGAATTTTTTGTCGCCGGGTATATCTTTAAACACGGGGTTCTCTATTCCATAAAGCACATCCATATGCTTCATTACCCTGCGTACAACTCTTAGAACCCTGTCAATCTCATCTACACTTTCAGGATAAACCTTCTTTAAAAGGCCCCTGTATTCCTCCAGGCTGTCTAAATTATGTATATGTATAATTTCGTTTTCAATACCCAGGGAAACAGGACTTTTGACAAATTCAATTTCTATTCCCAATTGCTCAAGCATAGGTAAGATTATACCTGCATCCAGCAGTGCCCTCACCCCTGCATCAAAGCGGAAACCGTCGCGTGAAAAGGTATTAACCAGACCTCCAAGTTCCTTATTTTTTTCAATAAGCAAGACTTTTTGTCCCCCACGTGCAAGGTAGGCTGATGCTGTCAGTCCGGCTATCCCTCCTCCAACAACGACGGTATCATATTTATTTTCAGTCATATAACATACATTTAGTAATGCATACTAATTGACTCTCCTCGCAGCAAGCTGCGAGGAATCGTCGATTGATTGTTTATTTTATTTGTGCTCGCTAACCCCGAAGTAGAACTTCGGGGAATGCGCTCGCGTAATTCATTGAGAAGATCATTTTTTATAGGCATTGAGTCCCCCAATTTCCCTGCTAAGTTCCCAGAGCCGGTAAGCTACTTCACTGTCAAGTGCAGGCGGTGCCGGCTCTTCTTCCGTTGTCAGGTTAAAGAATTTTCCACTCACATTATCAATGTCGTCTGAAACGCCCAGGTAATAAAGGGCTTCGGCAGATATTTCGGGTGATTTTAATGACCTGTCGAGGATATTCTTCTTATACCAGCGGTAAAGCGGGCCGTTATCCTGTCCCGTTTCAGTTTTCACGGCCCCGGGATGCATTGCATTGATTGTTACACCTGAGCCTTTGAAATGGTCACTAAAAACAAGCATGGTTAAAAGCTGGGCCAGTTTTGCCGATCCATAACTTTTTAAACCTGAATACCTGCGTTTCTCCCAGTTAAGGTCATCCAGTTTCAGTCCCCAGGCAGCAAAGCGATGCCCTTCCGAATTAACAAGAATAATCCTGGCTTTTCCCTGGGATTTCAACTTATCCATTAGAACGAAATTAATAATAAATGAGGAAAGATACTGAACCACAAAAACCTTTTCCAGCTTATCACCTGTTAGAACTCTTTTTGTGAGGTAAACACCGGCATTATGTATGATTACGTCAAGTGGAGTATCCAGACCTGCAAGCTCTGAAGCCACGCGGTGAATATCCTTCAGAATACTCAGATCAGCAATCATGTAATTGCATGTAACTCCGAATTTGCCCTCAATCTCTTCTTTCAGCGCTTCTGATTTCTCACTGCTGCGATTGATGCACAGCAGGTTGGAGCCCAGAGAGGCATACTTAAGGGCTGTAAAATAACCGATGCCAGAGGTGGCGCCGGTGATAACAACAAGTTTGCCTTTGAATTCCCCCTTCCAGGTTTTTGGGCCCAGGCGGTTGTTCCTGATCATGGCAAAGATGTTAGACCACTGATATTCCTTAAAGTATTTAACGAATTTTGTCTTCTTCTTCATCAGAGGGTCTTAGCCAAATTTTCTTTTCATGAATCTCCTGTAAGCCTTACCAAAGCGTGGGATATTGTCAAATATATCTCCCCACAGGTCAAAATAATCTCTTTGTTCAGTAATTTTATTATCATCATTCAGCGTCAGCCGGCTGGAACCGTACATTACTGAACTCGGATTTTTTTTGAAGCTGATCGTCATCTCCCATTCAATAAAAATAATATTATCCTGCCGGAGAGCCCTGATCACATTCATTTTCAAGTCTTTTGAGCGTTGTGTCAATCGCTCTGTCATTGCCCTGAATTCTTTTATACCGCGTATTTCCTGGACGGAATCCCTGAAATATATATTATCATCATAATATGGGAGGATATGCGACCAATCCGGCTTCCCCTGCGTATTGTATGTTTTGGACCATAATTCCTTTACGGTTTCAGCATCCAGGAAGCTGTTATTCTTATTTTCTTTCAGTTCCATAGGCCAGTTTATTTTCCTGTATTATGATGTATCCGGAAATGTAAGATATTTATTGCACTAAAATAACAATTAGAATTCTAAATCACGCTCTTCCGGCATCTTTCAGGCAGCTTAGAACAAAGACATTCAATAAAAGAGTAATTATAAAGTATTTAATTATATTAGTTGGGATATAAAAAGTGTTTTAAACTTCCGATCTTTTTTTTGCCTGTGGACCCGATAATAGAAGTAAAATCAATTTCAAAGTATTACGGCAATATAATGTCGCTCAGGGATATAAGCTTTAATATCGACAGGGGTGAAATATTCGGATTGCTTGGTCCCAATGGTGCTGGTAAATCAACTACGGTAAATATCTTAAATACTCTTTTAAAGCCTGATTCCGGTGAAATTTTCTGCGACGGTGTCAATATCTTCAATAAGCCTGATCACTGCAAGATGATGATGGGGGTTGTACCCCAGGAAATTGCTTTATATGAAAATCTGACAGCATTTGAAAACCTGGTTTTCTGGGGAGGATTATACAGGGTACCAAAACCAGAGCTAAAGGAGAATGCTGTTGAGATGCTTGAACTGGTAGGCCTTTCAAGCAGGAAGAATGACAGGATCAAGACTTTCTCAGGAGGTATGAAGCGAAGGATCAATATAGCCTGTTCCATTCTCCACAAGCCCAAAATACTGGTGATGGACGAGCCCACGTCAGGTGTTGATCCACAGAACCGTAACCATATCTTCAATGTCATTGAGAATTTGAATAAGGAAGGAATGACAATAATATATACTACTCATTATATGGAGGAGGCAGAGCGTTTATGTGATACCATTGCGATAATTGACCTTGGAACCATAAGGGCACAGGGAACAATGAAGGAACTCAGGACAATAAGCGGAGCCGGTGATGGTGCAGGGCTTGAATCGATCTTCCTGAGATTAACGGGTAAAAAATTAAGGGACCAGGACTGATGATAAAGCTATTCAAAAAGGATCTATTAATATTTTTCAATGACCAGAGGTCTTTTGTACTTACCTTCCTGGTTCCTATCATTTTAATTACACTTTTTGCTTTTGCTTACGGTGGCATTGGAGACTATACTGCAAATTCGGAATCACTCGAATTACTCGTTGTTAACCAGGATAAATCAGAGCTTGCAACGGAATTTATTTCAGATCTTGATTCAGCCGGCACGATAACGATTATTAACTCTGACCTTGACAGGGCCAGGGAGTTGATTATCAAAGGTAAATATGCCAGCGCCCTGGTATTCAAGAATGGCTTCCGGGATTCAATGTACCTGGGAGGAGATATCCCGATAGAATTACTCTATGACAGGGAGCAGGAACTGGAAACAGGACGTTTACAGGTTGTTATATTGAATATCCTTATGTCCTACAGGGGAAAGATTGAAATGCAGAAGTATATTGATTTATTTGGCAACAGCCTGCAGGTAGCAGATTCGACTGGACCCTCCCCGCCCCTGGTTGCAGAAAACAGCCCCGATCCTTTTCCCCTTGAGATGACTTCCATAGTTGGAGAGAAGAATGATCATAAACTGGGCCTGATACAGGCAGTTGCAGGTACGGCTATCCTGATGCTGCTCTTCAGTATGGCAGGTGTGGGTACAAGCATTCTCGAAGAGAAGGAGAACGGCACTATAAACAGGCTGCTCTATTCACCGCTGAACAGCCAGACCATACTTTACAGTAAGATGCTTTTTGCATTTTTTATAGCTATCCTGCAGCTTACGGTAATGTTCCTGTTTTCATGGATATTTCTGAATCTGGATATAACTATAAATATCCCCGCTCTTGTATTGATGATTATTGCCACTGCCTTTGCCATTTCAAGCATGGGGATTTCCCTTGCGGCAATTTCGAAATCGCGTCAGCAAGCCCAGAATCTAAGCACTCTTATTATACTTGTTATGTCAGCCATTGGTGGAAGCATGATACCCCTCTTTTTCATGCCGGAAATCATGAATAAGGTTGCCATTTTCAGCGTGAACTACTGGGGTATACAGGGCTTTTATGATATTTTCTGGAGATCACTCCCTCTTCCTGAGATATTCCCAAAGATACTTGTCCTGACCTGCATTGGTCTTCTTATGACCATACTGTCAATCAGATTGATTAATAAAAATATATTAAAAATAATTTAGTTCACAGCCAGGTAAAGTCTGTTTGGAATTTAAACTCCGGATATATTCACTGACCATTATCAGTCTTTTTCAGAACAAGGCAAATCTTAAGTGCTTCATCCACATGCCTCTGGACATCAGTCTGCGAGTTAAACATATACACTATCTTTCCGGATCTGTCTGCTACATAGGTCACCCGCCCTGTCAGCAAGCCAAATAACTGTGAAGATACACCGAATAATTTCCTGACTGAATTATCAGGATCACTTAATAAAGTAAAATTGAGCCTGTTAGACTCTGCAAACATTTTATGGCTTTCCACAGACTGCTGACTGATACCTATCACCATTGCGCCCGTTTCTTCGAATACATCCGAAAGGTCCCTGAAATAGCAAGCCTGCCTTGTACAGCTAAGGCTTCCATCTTTAGGATAGAAATATATTACCAGCTTCTTCCTTCCAAGGTATTTCTTTATATCAAAAATATTTCCATCCTGGTCTTTCAGCGAAAATTCCGGTACCCTGTCCCCTATCTGTAAACTTACCATTGGCTTTTGTAATCAACTAATCATTTATCATCTATAAATACCTAATTTACATACATTTGTTCATTTTAACCGTTTTGGTCCCCTAAATACTCAAAAAATATGATCTAAGCTATCGGATGGACTTTGGCGAACCTTTGAACCGAATATAATTAGTAATAATATGAACAAGCCCTGTTAATTATTGTTTAATAAAGGTGATAAATATTTAAACAATGATCAGTTTTCTCCTTGCTGATGAGTCCTCGTGGAGGACGGGACAGGTCTTAAAAATAGATTGTGGCCTGTCAACTCTAATAAACAAATAATGATAATAATTATGACAAGGTTAACAGTTTTTCCAGTACTTACGATTCTTCTTCTAACAGTAATCCGGAAGTTGAACTTCAGAAGCAAAGCTCACGTATACTGGCAGTCATAAGTTTTGGTGGCTGGGCAAACGACGAAAAACTTGCAGAGTACAGGGATATGCTCAGATCCGAACTTGAAAAGCATCAGATTAAGCCAAAAGGACATTACATGTTTCTTGGCTATAATCCTCCGTACCGGATGATAAACAGGCGCAATGAAGTTGCTCTGGAAATAGAAAGCATGGAAGATTAATATAAGCAGTACCTGCCCTCCCTCCTACTATATGATCAAATTTATGAACATTGATCCTGAACAGATCAGACTTAATCATTAATTGTTATTTTTACCATTTCTAAGCCAATTTTTTGAAATGGAAAACTACAGACTTCCGGTTACTATACGCTATTCAGATATCGATATGAACCGGCATGTAAATAATGCGGTTTATTTCACTTATATGGAAAATGCGCGTACCGAATTATTGAAAAATGAACTGCTTGAGTACCACGAAAAAGGAATTGTCTTTATCGTGTCGGAAGCTTCATGTAAGTACAGGCGTCCTATATTGCTGTCTGACAGCATTATTTGTGAAATAAAATTTGAGTTATTATCTCCCCTGCGTATTGGTGTTACCTACTTTTTCAGCGATTCCGGCACTGCCATGCTACATGCAGAAGGAAAAACAACCCTGGTAATGGTGGATGAGACATCAGGTAAGGCTGTAAAAATACCCGGGGAATTAATGGATCGTCTGGCTAAAAGTGATTAGCATTTTCTCCTGCAGCTATTTTTTATTCCTGTATTCTTATCTTTGGCTTTTTTTGTGTTATTAATAATTTCAAATAAATGAACATTAAGTGCACCTTCCTGCTTGTTTTGGTCCTGATACTTGGATCATGCACATCTGAGAACAACAATGTATACGAATGGCGAGGTAATGGCAGAACAGGTATCTTTCCTGATACCGGCCTGCTGGACGAGTGGCCGCCGGAAGGACCTCCCGAAGTATGGGCTATCGAAGGTCTTGGCAATGGTCATGGCTCCCCCACCTTCACTGATAAGCGCTTCTATATAACAGGCGAAAAAGACACTATGGCTGTTCTTCAGTGCTATGATCCTGAGGGCAATGCCATCTGGGAAAGCGTCCTTGGTCCCGAATGGACAAGGTCCTATCCCGGTTCCCGCTCCGCTCCCACCGTAGCTGGTAATCTGGTATACACCGTGACCGGGATGGGAGATATCTTCTGCGTTGACAGCGAAAACGGGGAAATAATATGGTCGAAGTATTTTATCGATGATGCTGATGGAATTCCCATCATGCATGGTTTTTCTGAAGCCCCTGTAATAGAAGGTGACATAGTATTCTGGGTTCCGGGTGGCCGGAAAGTAAATGCAGCGGCCCTGAACCGTTTTACAGGCGAATATATCTGGATATCCGATGGTGTAGGTGAAAGGTCCGGTTACAACCAGGGGAACCTCATCAGACTGGCTGACAGGAATATTTTTGTTACTTTCTCAGCCTACCACCTGATGGGCTTTGACAGTAATACTGGTGAATTATTATGGACGCATGAGCAGGATAACCTGGAACCCGCGGAAAGAAAGCTGGGGATGGGTGATACTCACAGTAATTCCGTTATTTTTGACAGTGGCTTCATTTATTACCAGGCTGGTGATGGTAATTGCGGCGTCAAGCTTAATCTTTCTGAAGACGGTTCCGAGATCACCGAAGTATGGCGTAACAGTTCTTTTGACGGCTTTATGGGCGGGATAGTAAAGTATGGGGATTATATTTTCGGCAGTTCAGCTACTAAACCTGAACTGAGGGTAATAAACGCTCTTACCGGTACCCTGACGGATTCCTTACGTATCGGACAGGGGGCAATAATAGCCGCTGACAACATGCTTTACTACTATTCCCAGGCAGGCAGGCTGCACCTGTTAAGCCACAAGCAGGGAAAGGTCAGCGAGGTAAGTTCTTTCAGGATAACCAGGGGCTCACTCCAGCATTTTGCCCACCCGGTAATAAATAAAGGAATCCTGTACCAGCGGCACGGTGATGTGCTTATGGCATTTGATCTAAAAAAATAAGATTACTCCCGGGGTCCTTCTCAGGAGGTGCTGAACATTTCTGTTTTCAGTTCCGGCCATTGCAGGTCAAGGCTTTTAAGTGTCTTCAGCACTTCTTCTGCAACATAATACAGCTTCTGCCAGTTTTTGTCAGCAGGTACAATATGCCATGGTATTTCATTACATTCCCTGAATATCCGTTCATATACCTTAATATACTCCGGCATTTTCTCGCGTGTTTCCCAATCGCCATCCTTATGCTTCCAGTGTTTTGTCTCCATATTAATTCTCTCCAGGAGCCTCTCTTCCTGGGCTTCGGGTGATACATTCAGGAAAAATTTAAGGATCCTTGTATCGTTATGCTCTAATAATTTCTCGAAATCATTTATCAGCCTGTAACGCTTTTCCACGACTTCAGCAGGAAATAAACCTTCAACTGAAGGCACCAGTATGTCTTCGTAATGCGATCTGATAAAAATCTGGATGTCTCCCTTGGCAGGTGCTTCCCTGTGTACCCTCCACAGAAAATCGTGAGCATACTCCTCCGCAGTAGGTTTCTTAAAGCTTTTAATCCTGATGCCAATGGGATTGCAATATTTCAGTAAACGCCTTGTCAGACCATCTTTGCCCGAAGCATCAGTTCCCTGGAATACTATCAGCAAACTATACTTACCCTGGGCATACATTTTGTACTGTAATTCGCCTATCTCCTTAAGTAATCCCTTTGTTTTATCTTTAATTACCGTTTTGTCCCATTCTTTATTGAAAGCAGGATAATCCTTTATCTTCATGAATAATCAGTATTTACCCCGATTGATATTTACACAAACCATCAGGTGTTAATTGAGTAAGATATTAACTATTTAACCTTATTTCAAACCGCTTCGAAGACAATAAGCTGTATGCACGAAAACTAGTCAAAAACCTCGAAGGTTATTTTTGCGTTAACCCTGTATTCCGTAACCTTATTGTCTTTAACCACGGCCATCTGTTCCTGGACATAGACTGATTTAATGCCCTTGACCGTTTTTGCAGATGTTTTAACAGCATTCCTGACAGCATCTTCCCAGCTCTCTTCGGAAGAAGCCAATACTTCAATAACTTTTAATACTGACATAATTCTATTTTTAAAAAAGTGATTAATGATTTCAACCCGAAGGCATCTATAGCCAAGATAAGAAATTTTAGCCACATGGCAGTGTTTAATAACATTAATTTTATGTTTTATTAACAGACCAAATGAGTGTATGTATCCGTATTTTTTTACATTTAAACTTTTTACCAAATTCTTGAAATGATGAAGGTTACAAAATCCATTTACAGGCTTAATGCATTGAATATCAACAAGCATGTCGGTTTGATAAGCTCAATACGGATGCTAGCAATCTTGCTTCTACTAAGTATCAGTACAGGGTCCTGGCTTCATGCACAGGAAAATATTACCGATCCGCTATCCTTCCTTGGATTTGACATCGGGGCTGATTATCACCTGACAAATTACACAAAGGCCCTTGAATACTGGCAATTGCTGGATAAGGAATCTGATCGTATGATCCTTGAGAATATTGGGACTTCGGCTGAAGGAAGGCCGCAGTATATGGCCGTAATAAGCAGTCCCCGGAACCTTGAAAAACTGGATTATTACAGGAACATATCCCAGAAACTTGCCCTGGCAAAAGATATTACTGAGGAGGAGGCCAGGCGTATGGCCAGGGAAGGGAAGGCTGTTATCTGGATTGACGGTGGTCTGCATGCGACTGAAGTTGTCGGCTCGCACCAGCTTATTGAAACCGTTTACAGGATGCTTAGCAGGACGGATGATGAAACATTAAGGATACTTGATGATGTTATACTACTCGCGGCATTTGCAAATCCGGACGGACTGGAACTGGTTGGTGACTGGTACATGAGGCACGAAGATACCACAAAGAGGAGTTCCAGTGGCCTGCCGCGCTTGTACCAGAAATATACCGGACATGATAATAACCGCGACTCCTACATGGTTACACAAGCAGAAACGGAAAATATGGCGCGCATTATGTACAGGAAATATTTCCCGCAAATAATGTACAATCATCACCAGACCGGTCCAAACGGCATGGTCGTGTTTATTCCTCCTTTCCGCGAACCACCTAATTACACCTATGATCCTTTGCTGATTGCAGGAATACAATCTGTGGGACTTGCGATGCATGGCAGGCTAATTGCAGAGGGGAAGCCCGGCAGTGGAATGAGGTCTGTTGCCAGTTATTCAACATGGTTTAACGGAAATCTCCGTACCACAGGCTACTTCCATAACCAGATAGGTATATTAACCGAAATAAAGGGAAATCCAACTCCTATTGAGATAGAATTTAACCCTGACAGGCAATTACCAATGAACGATATGCCCTTCCCTATTGAACCCGGTCCATTCTCTTTCAGGGATGCCATAGAATATTCTTACTCGATGAATATGGCAATACTTGATTATGCTTCCCGCTACAGGGAAACATTATTATTTAACCGCTACATTATGGGCAGGAATAATATCGAAAAAGGGAGCAGGGATAACTGGACCTTGCACCCTGATATTATTGAGAATCTTAAGAAAGTGTCGGCAAACGATAATAACAGGGATGAAGGGAGTGAACAAAACTGGTACAGGAGAAGGGGTTTATCACTTGATTACCTTAAATATCTCAGATTGCCTGAGAACAGGGATGCAAGGGCATATATCCTACCGTCAGATCAAACGGACTTCCCGACTGCTGTTAAATTTGCCAATACCTTTATAAAAAATGGTGTTACCGTACACAGGGCAACTGAAGAATTTTCAGTGAACGGGAAATCCTATCCGACTGGGTCGCTGGTTTTCAAGACAGACCAGGCATTCAGGCCTCATATACTGGATCTCTTTGAACCACAGGACCATCCTGATGATTTCCAGTATGAAGGAGGTCCTCCCAATCCACCCTATGACAATGCCGGTTACACCCTTGCCTACCAGATGGGTATAGAATTTGACCGCATCCTTGAAGCCGTGGACAGACCCTTTGAAGAAATCAAAGGCATGGTGGAGCCTCTAAACGGAGTTATAGCAAATGCAACAGATGCAAAGGGATACCTTGTCGATCATGCCGTTAATGATGCTGCTACCCTCACAAACAGGCTGCTTGCTGAAAAGCAGGATGTTTACTGGATTACCGAGACCCTCCCGGACGGTGGCAGGAACTGGCCGGCCGGAACCATCTATATACCCTCATCGCGTAAGGCTAATGCTATAATTGAGGAAGCAGCAGCCGGCCTGGGGCTTAATTTCAATGGTCTCGATAAAAGCCCTGAGTGCGGTCTTATGAAGATCAAGGCACCCAGGATAGGTCTGTGGGACCGTTACGGTGGTTCAATGGAATCGGGATGGACAAGGTTTATTATGGAACAGTTCGAATTCCCTTATAAGAAGGTGTTCCCAAAAAGACTAGATGCCGGTGATCTGAAAAAAGATTTTGACGTCCTGGTTTTTGTCAGCAGGGCCATACCATATGGTGAAACACGTACTTCATCATACTATGGAAGAGCAGAGAGCGATGACGAGAGCGATATACCTGCTGAATACCGTGACTGGCTGGGGAGTGTGACAAGTGATGTGACTATTCCCCAGTTATTGGCGTTTTTGAAAGAAGGAGGCACCATTATTACGATAGGCAGTTCCACAAACCTTGCATACCATGCCAACCTGCCGCTTAGCAATCATATTGTGAACGGTAAGGGAGAACAGCTCGGCAGGAATGAATACTTTATACCGTCCTCTATACTGCAGGTAAGATTTAACAATAGTTTACCCGTAGCATGGGGCATGAAGGAAAGGGTTGATATATTTTTCAGCAACAGTCCTGTTTTCAGGCTAAAACCCGATGCAGATAAGATGGGTCTAAGGCCTGTGGCCTGGTTCGACAGCGATACCCCGCTGAGAAGCGGCTGG
>JAVVEL010000038.1:0-17458 GCA_032260385.1 Bacteroidales bacterium
GGTATGAATCTGTTGCACCCCGATCCTGACCTGGCGTCAGTGTATGAGGCGGTTCCGGAAAGGATCCTCGGTGAGATACTGAAGCTGGGAAACAGGCCTGACAGAGTGGAGTTCAGATCAGAATTGCTGTTCGACCTGACAAAGAATGCTCTCCGGCAGTCGGGGTGCACACCTGCAATGGAGGAAGATATGCCGCTGGTAAATGAAGTAATCAGGTCACTCTTCGACAACCTTCAGGGATGATAACGCAGTCCGCCTGAAGGAGGTGAGTACATAATAAAATTGCTTTCCGTCCTCCAATCATTTATTTTTGAATGGGAAGCATCCAATTGACACATCTTTCAGACAGATAAAAATGAGATCACTCTTCTGGACAGGAAAATTGTCATTACCTGTATTGTTGCTGGTAAATGCCAATAACCTGATTGCGTTTCTGAACGGCAATTCAGGCAACAAAACTGCAATGAAAGAGCGGATAAAACTGGGTTACGAAGGAGCATTTTCAAACCATGTGACAAGATATGACAGTCTCGCTGCAGAATATCAGAAGAAGGCAGCCATTGCCCAGCTCTCCGGTATGGATTTAAAGGATAAGGAGATAATTGACATAGGCTGTGGGTCAGGCATTATTTCACTTCTCGCTTTGGAGATGGGTGTCAGGACAGCAGTATGCGGAGATATCTCGGAATATATGCTGAAACTGGCCGAAGAAAATTCCAGAGTGGCTGGTTATGATTCAACCCGCATCAGTTTCTGCCAGCTGGATGCAGAATCATTACCATTTGAGGATAATTGTTTTGATGCAGTTATAACCGGGATGTCTTTCGGATTATTTCCTGATCAGGAAAAAGCAGTCCGCGAGATGTATCGTATTCTGAAACCGGGAGGATTGGTATCACTGGGTGCTCACGGTCCCGAACATTACTGGGAAGCTATTGACACTAATATCCGGGCTCTTGATAAAAGACATGTCCTTGGCTATCGGTTTGAGTTCTGGCCACGAACCGAGAGACAGATTGTTAAATTAATGAAAACCAACGGATTCCGGGACATTCAGACAAATAGATTCATATGGCGAAATCTTTTCAGTACGCCGTCGGATGCATGTGATTTTTTTGCAGCTGTTTCCTCAAACTGGTGGTATGCAAAAATCCCCGAGCAGAAAAGAGATCACGAATACGACAAAGTCAAACAGCTTTTTGAAAGAAGGGGGATCAGACGGGTCACGGATGATGTAATAATAGGATATGGGGAAAAACCTTCCTCCGATTCTTAAATCAGAACACTCATATAAATATCGGCTATGGGGTTCTTTTTGCCATCAGTTTCGTGTGATGTATACAAATTTAAACTCTCAAAAAGCTGAAGTCAAATAAAACTAAGTCTTTAATGCCCCATTCACATGGGGATTTACGAGGACCAGAAAGAACAGCTTTTAATTTAAGTCTTCGGATGATTCAATAATCACCGGCAATGAAATTTCATAACAGAGGCCTTCCACAAGATTATCAGGACAATGGTTGATTTTGAAATTGACAGTGCCATTGCCGGGTTTGCCGGTTGTCCAATTCGAATTTAAATCAGAGTGATTTTCATCTTCTTCCATGTCAGGCCCGTCTATTAGTAATTCTAAGACGTCATCCGGAATATAACTGAAAAAATATTCCCGGGGAAACTCCCCTGTGCCGGTAAAAAACTCCTTTGGATCTTCTCCGTTCAGTTCAAGCGAACAGACATAGAAGTGATCTGACATCAGCCGGAAAGTGTCGACTTTTTCTGCCGGAGTATAGCAGGAACCGTCATTGTCGCAATATTCATAGACACACTGAAGTCGTCCGTCTGATACATTGGTAAAATAAAATTGGACCGATTTGACAGCAATACCTTCCTGAACAGATTTTACAGGTAATGGGTCTTCATGTCCCGGGCAACCACAGAGGCAGAAAGCAAGGGCTAAGACAGCAAAGCCCTGAAAGATTTTAACCAGATTAATTGTTTTCACAGTCTTGAATTTTTACATGTTAATAATACATTGATTATCATGTAAATATCCTTCAAAACCAGGGGCATTACATAGAAAATAAACGAGGAAATGTTACAACTTTATTAGCAATCATTGCAAATTTCTGCAGGGATTTACATATTTCTTAAAAAAATGATGAGATTGAATAAATCACCGTTCGAAAATCCCATAGCAGGATTAGGTGATCCACAGTGATCATGAATACATTTTCATTCTGTATCTAATCAGAGATTCCTTCCTCCTGCATTAACTTTTCAATTTTCCTCCGTTCTGAAATCCATTTCTCTTCAGCAATCCTGATTAATTTCTGAAATTCCGGTTCACGACGGATTATATCAAACATGGGATTGTTTTTAAATTCTGTTATCAGCAACGGAGATATTGCAATATATTCTTCCTTGTACTGGATGGCTTTCCGCAGGTATTCAACGGATTTAACTTTATCATCCATCGCAGAATAAATACATGCCAGACTTACAGAGGCCCTGCAGGCAGAATGAGGCTGCTCCCGTTCCAAAATTTTCATTTCATTCTGTATCGCACCTTCGAAATGATAATCCGATTTTTCTGTCTGTCCGTTTTTCAGGTATACATATCCGAAATAGTAGCGTGGTTGTACTCTTGTACCTTGCTTTTCAATCGTTTCAATACATTCATCAACGAACGTCAGTGCTGCATTGCAGTCTCTGGTTAAATACATACCAATACTTCTCCAACTGGCATAATTATCCCTTGGATTCCACCTGAATGATTCCATAGCCTTCCTGTATGCTGAAGAGTAATCATTCCGACTAATTGCTGAAGTAATTAATCCCATTATATAATACAATGAATCGCCGTTGGTTTCTATGATCTTTTCGGCAAACTGTAGTCCTTCTTCATACAAACCATTTGTATATAAGATTGAACAAATACTTCTTAAGATGCCACTCTTGGCAAATGGTTCATTTGCCAATTGTAAAGCTTTCAAATACAATTCCAGTGACTTCGCGTATTCTCCCTTATCAAATTGTAAATCTCCCATATTCGAGATAATAGCGGTGTTGTCAGGATTCAATTTAAGGGCAAGCGCAAATGCATTTTCTGCTTCTTCATCCAAACCTAAAATATTGCAGATAAAACCTTTAAAGCCATATCCTTCTGCATACTCAGGATCGAAATGCAATGCCCGGTCTGCAAAATATAATGTAGAATCATAATTGCGTTTCACGAATTGACGCCATCCCAGAGATACATAAGCTTCAGCAAAAGTTGAATCAAGCAGGACCGCCCTTCTGAAAAAAATTTCAGCTTTCCTTTCTAATTCACTGTTATTTCCAAACCGTGAAATAATAGCCAGTTCACGTCCGTGCAACCATAGATTCAGGGCAGCCATGTTTTCAGTCGGTTTTTTCTCTATCAATTCCGTCTCTTCGGGCGTAATGGTGACTTTGATACTTGCGGCTACGGAAGTTGCTATCTCACTCTGGATGCTGAAAATGTCCTCCCATTTCCTGTCATACTGTCTTGAGAATATTTGCCTGTCAGAATTGGCTTCGATGAGCTGGACCGAAAGCATCACCCTGTCACCATATTTCTGACCGCTGCCTTCAACAATATAATTGACTCCCAACTCTTTAGCTATCTGTGGTAGGGTTTTGGTCTTATTATTCCGGTACTGTTCCACCGAAGTACGGGAAAGCACTGTCAGCACTCCAATTTTGGAAAGTCTGTCGAGGACGCCTTCCATGATACCATTGATGAAATAAATGTTGGTTGAGTCGGGACTGTCGTTAATAAATGGTAAAACAGCAATTGATTTCTTATCACTTTTCTCAGCGTTTCCGGGAATACGGTCGGAACGGACTGAAAAGGTAAAAACCAGCCAGATCAGGATTATCACTCCCATGAGGCCTGTCATTATAAACAGTAAAATTTTCAGGCGCGTATTCTTCTTTGATTGTCTTAACTTACGCTCTTCGGTCCTGTGCTTCGGATCATCCATCGCAGATGCCATATCAAGCGTTCCCTCCGTTTTCCTTTTTCTGACGTCTCCCGGAGGATAACCATAAAATTCATGAAAGCACTTATTGAAATAACCTGGACTTCCGAAACCCACCCCGTAAGCCACCTCTGAAGAAGTAGCTTCTTCTTTCTGCAATATCTCCAGTGCCTTTTGGAGCCTGATTTCAACAATAAACTGACTGATTGTCTTTTTGGTTATTGACTTTACCCTGTGCCGGATTACAAAATGACTTAGTCCCGTCTTTTCTACCAGTTGCTTAACTCCAAAAGCTTCATCTCCCAGGTTAGCCAGGGTAATTTCGGTTAGTTTACCGATAAACACAGAATCAGAATCTGAAGCTAAGTTCATGTTCTTAATTTTCAACGATTCCGGTTTACCAAATTTAAAGTAATTCTAAGAAACAGGGGTATATTTTTAATTATTTTTAGATTGATGCCTTAATTGAATTTGATTCGTTATCCATCGCTGTCGGCAACTTAAAAATCTTTATTTTTTTCAAATAATTGTTAGCATGAGTCTTCGTCTGAGAGCCCCCTGGGAAAGACTGCTCCAGATAGTGCGAAAAAGGTCTAAACAAGTAAATGTATTTGGAATTTGATTTTCCGGATATGACAATGTATTAAAACAAAAGAATACCAGTAGAAATCACATTAGTTCCTCATAATCAGGGGATCGCCGGTTCGATCCCAGCTGGACCCACACATTATCATCGTAATGGGCCCGTTTACATAAAAAGGAGCAATGCATACACCGCCCAGACATGAAGCTGTTCGGGATACAATGCCTGTTTTTTTCGATTTGCTAAATTCATTGGTGAACAGGTAAGTAATGGCATTAATCCCTGATAATGGTGACAAGATCGCTGCGGATCACCTGGCAAACGAGTATAAAAGAAATTTGAGCAAAAATCAAAAGAAGAAACAAACTATACTATTTATTGAGAATTGCGACATTTGAAGTTACCTTCTTCGTAATGCCCGGGAAGCCCTATATTGTACCAAAAGAAAAAATCAAATAAATGAACAAAAAAATAGCTGCAATATTAGCAACTGCATTTGCATTGTCAGGTTCTTGTACGAATCTAAATAATGACCGGGAAAGGAACAATAACAGAGGAGAACATCCGCCAGTGATAAATGTCGAAGAATTATCTTCCCGGTTCATGTATCCCCCGGATAATTGCCGCCCTGGTGCTTTCTGGTGCTGGCTGAATGGGAATATGAGCAAGGAGGCTATTACCCGTGATCTCAGAGAGATGAGTGAAAAGGGAATGAGCAGGGCAGAAATTTGGGATGTTGCAGCTGCATATAATCCCGACAACTTTATCCCTGCAGGGCCGGCATTCTTTAGCGATGAGTCAGTTGAACTTATTAAATATGCAATTAGTGAAGGGGAGAAATATGGGATCAAAATAGGAATGGTAGGATCAAGCGGCTGGAATGCCGGTGGTGAATGGGTGGAACCAGACTGGGCTTCAAAAGCACTTTATTATTCAGATACAACTGTTAAGGGGAATTCAAAGATAAATATCAGTCTGCCTTTTCCTGAAGTACCTGCTCATTCGCCAAAGGATAGCAATGGTAACCCTCAGTTTAAGAAGGAAGTGGCTGTTTTGGCTGTGCCTCATAATGCAGAAAAGAAAGTGGAAAGTAAAGAAATGGTTCTGAACTTAACAGATCACTTTGAGAACGGAATATTAAACTGTGATCTGCCTGAGGGAGAGTGGACAATCATGAGGTTCATCTGTTCAAATTCGGGCCAGACATTAATCGTTCCAAGCCCTAATTCAGGCGGCCTGTTTATTGATTTTCTTGACCCGAAAGCAACCGAGCGGCATCTGAAACATTTTATGAATCGTCTGGGATTTGTTAAGGGCAATTCTTCAAAATCAAAATTGTCATATATCGAGTTTGACAGTATGGAATTGGATGAAGGAACCGTGTGGACAGATTCAATGCCGGAAATATTCAGGAAAATGAGAGCTTACGATTTGACCCATTACCTGCCGGTATTTGCAGGATGGGAGATAGGTGATGAGAGTGATCAGTTTCTTTACGACTGGAAAAAAACACTGAGTGACCAATTAATTTTCAGCCACTATAACACGGGTCGTCGCTTCCTGGAGCAATATGGTATTGAACTTGTTGCAGAGGCAGGAGGACCCGGCCCGCCAATTTGGAATACCTGTCCCGTTGATGCCCTGAAAGCATTGGGCAACGTTTCTGTGCCCAGAGGTGAATTTTGGATCAGGCATAGAAATATGTTTCTTGTAAAGGAGATATCCAGTGCATCTCATATTTATGGTAAGAAGCTGGTTGATGCAGAATCGTTCACTACATGGCGGCGATGGAAGGATTCTCCCTATACATTAAAAAAATATGTGGACAGGGCATTTTGCGAAGGGCTCAACTGTGTAACCTTTCATACATTTGCCAGTACCAATCCGGAAGATGGTCTTCCGGGAAGAACCTATCATGCAGGAAGTGATATTAATCCGGGTACTACATGGTGGGGAAAATCGGCTCCATTCATGGACTATCTCACCAGGTGCAGCTACATGCTTCAGGAAGGCAGATTTGTTGCTGATGTATGCTATTTCTATGGAGATCAGGCTCCAAATTTTTCCCCCTTATTTCATGATGTTCCGGAAAAGCCCGGTATTACCGGCCTGAGCAAGGGGTATGATTTTGATGTGGTAAACAGTGATGTAATATTAAACCGGATGTCAGTCGAAAAAGGTAGAATTGTCTTACCTGACGGCATGAGCTATTCCTTTTTGATCTTACCTGACCAGACTCATATGCCACTTGCCGTGCTGAAAAAACTGGAGATGATGGTAAAGGCAGGTGCTACAATTATTGGAAAAAAACCGATTAATGTACCGGGCTTAAACAAGAACGCTGAAGATACACAAGAGCTGTCTTCAATCGCCGATCTAATGTGGAGGAACCCGGATGGTGGAGAGATGAAAATTAACGCTTACGGAAAAGGGAGAGTGGTATCCGGTCTTACAGCTACTGAATTGTTACAGTCGGATAATATTGAAAAGGATTTTTCCTCTACCGGATCAAATGACCTTGATTATATACATCGTCAATTTGCCAATGGAGATGCCTACTTCGTGAGAAATGAATCAGAAGTGAATTATTCAGGAGATTGTACTTTCAGGCAATCCGGTAAATTTCCCGAACTCTGGGATCCTTCCAGTGGAGAGCAGCTAAAAGTAAAGAATTTCACAAAGGAAAATGGCGTTATAACTGTACAGCTGAATCTGCCACCGGCAGCATCAGTATTTGTAGTTTTTACTGATAAAGAAAGGAAAGAGCTTCAAACTTATGTCCCTTCTGAAACTTTAATGGAAGAGAAACTGGCTGGCCCATGGAAAGTTACCTTTCCTGAAGGATGGGGAGCCCCTTCTGAAATATCACTTGATAAGCTGATATCATGGACAGATTCTGATATGGATGGTGTGAAATATTTCTCGGGTACAGCTACTTATAATAAACCAGTAAACATAAACGCAGAGCTCCTGGATGAAGGGAGAAGAGTTTCCATCGACCTGGGTGATGTCAGGGATGTGGCTGAAGTATATCTAAATGGTCAGTCAGCTGGTATTTTATGGAAAAAGCCATATAGCCTTGATATTACTGATCTCATCAGACCAGGAGAGAACCAGTTGAAAATCGAGATTGTCAATATGTGGGTTAACAGGTTAACAGGAGATATGTTGTCAGATCCCAAAGACCGTTATTGCAGAACAAACCACCCATATGTGAAAAAAGATAACCGGGCAGGAGGAGGTGATGAAACGTATAGGATTCAGGCTTCAGGATTATTGGGGCCGGTTCAGTTCCTTTTCCATAAAGACATTTGAGAATAAAGAATAACGATGGTAAAATTATCGATGAGCTTTATTTAAAATGCAATCTACGTACTCCCAGCCATGAATAAAAATGAAGTCGTTGGTAATGATGCCATTGAAGCAGATGAAAAACATCATGTAAAGCAGTCGCTGGTTCGATCCCGGCTGGGCCCACACCAAGGCAGCCTTTCCGGCTGCCTTTTTTCATTTCTGCCGGGATCGAGCTACCTCTGTAAACAGGCTCCTTGCCGGAAACAAATGATTTACAGACCTTTTTGGCAACACTCCAATTTTTGTTACTTTTGCGCCCTCCAATGATGAATCGGTTACCAAAATATTGCGCCAATACTCCACCGTGATTCTCCTGCCGGACAGCCTCAGGCATAAGCTGTATAATCATTCACGTGACTGCCAAATCACTCTAAAATTATTAACAGGAATACACCCCCAGGTATTCACATAAATTTTGATCGTGGGTTTAAATGACGAGATAAAAAGAAGACGGACATTCGCCATCATTTCGCATCCGGATGCCGGCAAGACGACCCTTACCGAAAAGCTGCTCCTCTTTGGCGGAGCCATACACGTTGCGGGTGCCGTAAGAAGCAATAAGATCAGAAAAACAGCTACTTCCGATTTCCTTGAGATAGAAAAGCAAAGAGGCATCTCTGTTGCCACCTCGGTAATGAGCTTTGATTATAAAGGGATCAAGATAAACATACTGGATACCCCGGGACATAAGGACTTTGCCGAGGATACATATCGCACACTTACAGCTGTCGACAGCGTAATACTTGTGATTGACAGCGTAAAGGGGGTGGAGGAACAAACCCGCAGGCTGATGGAGGTATGCCGTATGAGAGCAACCCCGGTAATGATCTTTATCAATAAGATGGACAGGGAGGGGAAAGACCCCTTCGATCTTCTTGAAGAACTGGGAGAGGAATTACACATTGCAGTAACCCCTTTTACCTGGCCGGCCGGGATGGGTAGTAATTTCAAAGGGGTTTATAATATTTTCAAAAAGAATATACAACTGTACACTCCCGAAAAGAGCAATCTTTCGGAGCTTCTCATGGAGACAGGAGATATTTCAGATCCGATGCTTAAAGAGTATGTAGGACCGGAAATATTACGTCAACTCCTGGAGGAGACAGAGCTGACAACAGGCTTGTACGAGACATTTCAAAAGAACCTTTATCTCGAGGGTTATCTTGCTCCTGTTTTCTTCGGCAGCGCGCTAAACAATACCGGAGTTCTTGAGCTGCTTGAAACATTTATTGAAATCGCTCCGCCCCCAACCCCGTCAGAATCATATGAACGTGCTGTCAGCCCTGATGAGACTGATTTTTCGGGATACATTTTCAAGATCCATGCAAATCTTGATCCCAGACACCGTAACCGCATGGCATTTATGAGAGTTTGTTCCGGAGTATTCGAAAGAAACAAAATGTTTTACCATACCCGGTTAAAAAGGAAAATGCGCTTTTCCTCCCCTGCTGAATTTATCGCCAACACAAGAAGCACTATAGACGAGGCATACCCCGGTGATGTAATCGGTCTGTATGACACGGGTTCTCTGAAAATAGGAGACACCCTCACCGAGGGAGAATTTCTGCATTTCAGGGGAGTCCCCAATTTCGCCCCGGAATTACTGAGAGAAGTGATAAATCGCGATCCCTCAAAAAGCAAACAGCTTGACAAGGGGGTCAGGCAGCTTACGGATGAAGGACTTGCACAATTGTTTCTTCAACAACCGGGAAACCGAAAAATTATCGGAACAGTGGGAGAGCTGCAGTTTGATGTTATCAAATTCAGGCTTGAACATGAATACGGCGCCTTATGCGATCTGCAGCCGCTTACTTATGTGAAAGCTCTTTGGTTTACTTTTGATGATCCTTCGGAATTAAAGGAATTTTCCAACAGGAAAGCATCTTTAATAGCCTATGATAAAGACAATGCCCCGGTCTTTTTTGCCGAAAGTGAATGGATGATTAAAATTATGCGGGACGCATATCCTTCCCTCAGGTTTCACAAAGCCGCTGAAAGTTTCAGGATAAGCTGAAACAGGTTCAACAAACGCACATCATTAAAATATGTTCAATAAGAGCGAAAAGGAAGAAAGAGAGTATCTCGAAAAAATCAGGGAAAAACTAAAGTCCGCCCTGGAACGGATTGACAGGGCTGTTGACAGGTTGGCCAGGGAATTAAAGGAACAAAAGAATTATCTGTGGGAGAACAAGGCCGGTATGGATCATGTCGAGAAAGTATCCGTCCGCCAGTCAGTAACGCAATCGGCACTCACAGGGGAGGCTGCCCTGGAGAGGAAAAAACGGATTCGGAAACTGATGCAGTCGCCCTGGTTCGGAAGGTTTGATTTCAGGGAGACCGGAAAGAAAAACTCCTTGCCTGTATATATCGGTGTCTATGCCTATTACGATGAGGAGCAAAAAGAGAATATAATTTATGACTGGCGTGCCCCGGTTTCAACCATGTTTTATGATTTTGAACTTGGCAGGGCAACCTATGATGCACCCGGCGGGTTGGTGGAAGGAGACATTACACTGAAACGGCAGTTCCGGATTAGGGAGGGAAAGATGGAATACATGCTGGAGAGCTCACTGAACATACATGATGAGATCTTACAGCAGGAGCTTGGCATGACTTCCGATGATAAGATGAAACACATTGTGGCGACCATCCAGCGCGACCAGAATGCCATTATCCGCAACGAATCATCCAATGTACTTATCATACAGGGAGTGGCAGGCTCGGGCAAAACATCCATTGCCCTTCACCGCATAGCGTTTTTACTCTACAGGTTCAGAGAAACCATAATCTCAAAGGATATTCTTATCATCTCACCAAACAGGGTCTTTGCCGATTACATTTCCAATGTCCTGCCCGAGCTTGGTGAGGAAAAAATTCCGGAAACCGGGATGGAGGAGCTGGGTTCGGGATTGCTTGAAAACAAATACAGGTTTCAATCTTTCTTCGAACATGTTTCACATATTATTGATAAGGAAGATGACAATACCAGGGAGCGTAATCGTTTTAAAGCCTCATTTGAGATTATCAATAAGATAGATGAATATGCTATTCACATAGAAAATGAATATTTCAAGCCGGTGGACCTGGTTGTCAGGAGGTATCCCGTCCCGGCATTTTATATAGAAGAAAAATTCAGAACCTATAACCGCCTTCCTCTTTTCCTTCGCTTTAACGCAATTGTAAAAGATGCAGAACGCGATCTGCTGTTTTACAACAGTTATGAAATTAACGCCGCCGAACGCGATGAGCTTCGCAAATCGGTAAAAAACATGTTCAGGATCACGAACCTTCGCGAACTTTATAAAGATTTCCATGCCTGGACAGGCAGACCTGAGTTATTCCGGTATGCGAAAGGGACCGTTTATGAGTATTCCGATCTGTTCCCCCTGATTTATCTCAAAATCCGTGTGGAGGGGGTAGCCACTAACTTCAATATAAAGCACTTGTTGGTGGACGAAATGCAGGATTATACTCCGGTACAGTACGCTGTTCTGGCAAAGGTCTTCCCGGGCCGTAAAACAATTCTTGGTGATGCGAATCAATCAGTCATACCGCATGGATCTTCATCTGCCTCAGACATTGCACGGGTATTTCCGGACGCCAATACCGTTAAACTCACAAAAAGCTACCGCTCAACTTATGAGATTACCAGATTTGCCCAGGGGATTATTCCCGACAAGGAGATTGAGGTAATTGAGAGACATGGTGAGAATCCGGTTGTCATTCAGTGCAAGAGCAGGGAGGACCAGATTAATCAAATTAAAGAGACCGTGGCAGATTTTCTGCGATCAGGATATAAATCACTGGGTATAATCTGTAAAACACACAAACAGGCCGGCAGGTATTTTGAAGCGCTGAAAGAGGATTTCCCGGACACCTGTTTGTTGACTGCGGAAAGCGTCTCATTTGCAAATGGCGTCATTATAACTTCGGTTCTGATGGCCAAGGGATTGGAATTTGACCAGGTTGTCATTCCTGATGCTGAAAGTAAACATTATCACACCGCATTTGACCGCGGGTTGTTTTACGTTGCCTGTACAAGGGCTATGCACAGACTGAGTGTTCTTTATACACATAAACGCACCGACTTTATAATCAAGGATATGACAGGGCAGAAAGGATCTGTCCCGGTTCCGGAACAGTCGCTCTTTTAAAATAAGTAAAAAGAATATATGGCCATTTGTCCTTTATGTTTAAACAAGAAATCCTTTAAGTTGATAGAAGGACCCGACAACAGAGCTTACACAAAATGCAATGATTGTCATTTAATCTTTACCGGAACACGTTTTCATCCTTCCGTGAATGAAGAAAAAACGCGGTATTCAGAACATAAGAACGGAACAGAGTATCCAGGTTATGTGGAGTTTCTGAATCAGGCCATCGAACCAGCATTGCCTCATTTATCCGGGAACATGAAAGGGCTCGATTTTGGTTGCGGACCAACTCCTACTTTAAGTGTACTACTGAAGAGAAAGGGGTATCAATGTGATGATTACGATCCTATATTCTTTCCTGAAATACCGGAGAAAGTTTACGACTATATATTTGCCACGGAGTGTTTCGAACATTTCTTTTTTCCGGGAAAAGAAATCCAAAGGATATATGAATTGCTGAGTCCGCAAGGATTTCTTATTGTTATGACTGAAGCATGGAGAACGGAAGAGGAATTTTCGTGTTGGTACTACGCCCGCGACAAGACCCATGTCTCATTCTATCACAGCAATACTTTTAAATTTATTGCCGGGAAATTCGGGTTTATCTCACACAAAAGCAACAACACAAGAGTAGTGGTTTTACAAAAACAGACACCCCTGACTTAACCGGGTTAATTACCATGAATAACATTCAAACAAACTGTTAATTTACCAGACTGAAGTAAACAGATAAACTCAATAATAATATGGGCAGGCATATTTACCGAGCTGATTTAGAATGATAATGAGCCGGTCCTGAAAGCTGGCCCCGTCGCTGAAATTGCCCACAGGGCAATTTCTTTACGCTCGGTCCTGATCTCAGCCGGGCCCACGCACAGGCAGCCATATTGGCTGCCTTTTTTCAATACAAAATGTCAGGAATTCATTTTATACCGACTGATCCATTAAATTCAAGAAACTAACATTATAAATTATGCGAATCAGGTTTATTTCTCTTTACAGCTTGAGTACGATGGCCCCGGATCGCTATGTTAGCTCAAGGATGCATATCAAGTTCTTTTGAAATTACTGTAAATGGCATGTATGATACTCAATTATATATTAACCAATAAATATAAAAACTATGAAAAATTTAAATGTTTTGAGATTTGTTGTATTGTTAGGTGCTGTAGGCTTTATAAGTGCCTGTGAAAAATCCGATGATCCTCTATTGTCTAATTTATCTGAAAGTTCACTAAAAAGTGTCGAAGTGAAATCAGCAAAAGCTGACAATGGCTTTGTTCATGGAATAATGCTGGAGGTTGATGGCGACGCTTATTATTTAGCCGGACCCCCGGATGGTCCTAATGGTGAAAGAGACGTACCTGGTCATTATTGGGTAGTTGCCGGCCAAAATAAACTGGTTGGAAAACATTATAATAAAGGACCTGTAGGACCCGACGGTAATGAAATGCCTAAATGGTGGTCTTCAGACGCACCCGATGGTGAATTTTTATTTAAAGTAGATGCTATTATTGATTTATGGACACCTGAAATAGCAGAAAATTACGCCGAACGGGGATTTGTACATTATCATGAACTCGTAAAAGTTGAAGGTGGAAGTTTACATCCGGATAAAGTTGTTTGGCTGAAACATATTGCCCGTACAAGTTTTACCTTAGACGGTGGACCGATGCAACCGGACCCGGGATTTGAAATTACACCGGGTGTGGCATATAATTTCATGCCTAACTGGATGATGCCTTATCTTGCAGATGGTGAAGATCATTAGAATTGATTTCTCTCGAATAGAAAATTGAACAACTTCTTTTTGAGTATCCTAAAGATTTAGATTTTTATTTATTTTATCCTATTTAAGATAGAAAGATGGATAAAAATCTATTTCTATTTTTACTATACAGGTATAAATCCATGAAATCATATACAATTATTATGTTACAAAACTAACTTGTACAAACAGATACAAATCTGAGGAAATCCCGAATTTTCAACTGTTTCCGAATAATTCTTTAAAGATTTTAACTTTGTATCTATGAAGTACATCTTCCTTATAGCTGTATCTAATGCATTATTGTTCATCGTCTTGTTGTTTCAGAAAAAGCAAAGGGCACTCCATGATAACATACTGATTTGTTGGTTAACATACCTGGGATTATATATCGGTGTCTATACCTTTTATTCTCATGAACTGTTTACCAATTATAAATTGCTTTCAATAAGCCTGATTTCCCTTTTAATGCTGCATGGGCCCTTTTTATTTTTCTATATTCAAACCCTTGTCTCGAACAGACAAAGATTGTTAGTGAGAGACCTTCTCCATATAATCCCGTTTATTCTTTTCAATTTATATATCCTTATTTCCTCATCCCTTCCCGCTGTTTCAGAAAAACTAAATATTGAAAGACTGGCAAGGGAATTCGACCCTCCATTCCTGTTTCTGTTTTTTCTGATACTGACAGCCCTTTCAGGAACAGTATATTTTGTCCTGACAATAAGGCTATTCAGAAACCTTGATATAAGGATCTTCAATAACTACTCTTATTCGGATGAACTGGACCTGAGTTGGCTCAGGTGGCTTGTTTTTATTTTTGGTATTATTTGGACAGCCCTGATTACTGTCACTGTAATTCATCATGTTTTCAAGTTGTTTTCAATGATTTTCTGTACAGATGGTCTGTTCCTTTCACTATCTGTTTTTGTTATCCTTATCGGGTATTTTGGATTGAAACAAAAAGTAATATTCTCTTCTGAAGATGTATTGGATTCCAGAGATAGTTTAAAACCGCCATCAAAATATGCTGGTTCGAGACTTACGGAAGCGGAAGCGGAACTGTATGCAGAAAAACTGACTGATTACATGAAGTCATCAAGGCCATATATAAATCCAGAGCTCACACTTTCACAACTGGCTGGCGAATTGGGTATTTCAAGCCATATCCTTTCACAGGTAATAAATGAAAAAGTGGGCGTTAATTTTTTTGATTTTATTAACGAATATCGGGTGGAGTCATTTAAAGAAAAAATTATCGATCCCAAATACAGTA
The DNA here is from genome assembly GCA_032260385.1 of Bacteroidales bacterium. Classification (GTDB taxonomy): domain Bacteria; phylum Bacteroidota; class Bacteroidia; order Bacteroidales; family VadinHA17; genus UBA9300. Next base: position 15,140 of record JAVVEL010000038.1, read on the forward strand.
ACTTTTCATTGCTGGGTATTGCGTTTGAATGTGGATTTAACTCAAAGTCAGCTTTTAACAAAATCTTCAAACTGAAAACAGGCTTTACACCATCGCAATATAAAAATACTTTATAATCAAATACATAGGAGCCATTTATCTTAATTTCGTCCGTCCTGTTTTATAAAAGAAGACCTATTATTCAGGACTGACAGGTCCTGATTTATAACATTGGACGATTTCACTTTTTCTACCAAGTATTTTTGACTCGGTTTGGATTTAATCGGTACTCTGATTATTAACTAAAACTTAGAAAATGAAAACACTTGTAACAAGAAACTTTAAAAGTAAGCTTAACAGAATGGGAGTAAAAAGGATATTCCTCGCTCCATTGTTCATCCTTTCTCTGTTGATTCTTTCAACAAATGTATCTTTTGCCCATTGCGACACAATGGATGGTCCATTAGTAAAAGATGCAAAGATTGCTCTTGAGAAAAACAACATGAATTATGTTCTCAAATGGGTCCAGCCACAATATGAAGCTGAAATAAAAGATGCTTTCACACTTACAATGAAAGTAAGGAATCTGAGCACTGATGCCAGGATCCTGGCTGACAAGTATTTCTTTGAAACAGTGGTAAGAGTTCACAGAAGCGGAGAAGGAGTGCCCTTTACGGGAGTAAAACCATCCGGAACACCAGTTGATGAAAAAATCGTGACTGCAGATAAATCGATTGAATCCGGGACCTTATCCCCACTTAGAGGACTTGTCGCCAAAGAAATGCTCCCTGAATTGGAAGTCCGCTTTAATAAAGTAATGTCTCTAAAAGGGTTTGATGTGAATAATATAAAAGCTGGAAGAGAATATATTGAGGCTTATGTACAGTTCTTTAAGTATGCTGAAGGTGAAGAAGAGGGACATGTTCATCAGGAGTCACATAATTAATAATACACCCAAAAATGAGGGTATGTATAAGAACATTATTGAATTGTTTATCCTTTAAAAATAAGTGATATGAAAACAGCCAAAGAAGACTTGCTCCATGAACACATAGCTATTGAGCATGCTCTGAACATTCTGGAAGAGATAAGTCAAAGGATCGAAAATAATGGTGATATTGATTATTCGGATATCAATAATTTTCTCGAATTCTTAAAGGAATTTGCAGACAGGTGCCATCATGGAAAAGAGGAGGATTTCTTGTTTCCTGCGTTAGAGAAAGCTGGAATCAGGAAAGAAGGAGGTCCGATTGGAGTTATGTTATCCGAACACGCCCAGGGACGGAATTACATTAGACAAATGCAAACCAGCGTTGTGGAAAATACAGTTGACAATCAACTTTTTATCCAGGCGTCCGGAAATTATATAAGGCTTCTTAGGTCGCATATTCAAAAAGAAAACAATGTTCTGTTTCCTTTCATTGATACCCGACTTTCAGTCCCGGAACAAAAAGATTTGTATGATAAGTTTGAAAATCATGAAGAACAGGTGATCGGCAAGGGGAGGCACGAAGAGTTGCATTCTTTGCTTGAAAAACTGGCAAAAAAGTATTTAAACCAGGAAGGAAATACCCCTCATTAAAAGGTGCCGGTTTTAGTGCCGGTATTACTGCCAAATCTGTATAAGACCGTGGAATCCCTTACAATTATTTTGTTACAAACCAAACTCGTACAAACAAATACAAATCTGTATAAATCCTAATTTGACGCTCATAATCAGGGAGTCGCTGGTTCGATCCCGGCCGGGCCCACCTTAGCCCTCCGAAGCTTTAGCGTAGGTGGGCTTATCTTTTTTAAGCAGAAACTATTTCTCTAAATCTTCTCGGGCTTCGGCGGACGCGAAGATCAGGTTAATTCCTCGGAGATTGCTCCGTTTGAGAGTCAGGAGCTTGCTCTGGGGTTCATACCACTTGAATGGCATCAACGCACTTCTGTCCTCTCACAAAGGTGATTTATCGCTTTTGGTTTTATCTTTATCAAAAATCCCGTTATGGCCCTAAATACAGACCTGCCAGATTTTGACCTTCTCCGGAACCAGTGCGAAAAGAACAGCCGGATCACCAAAAGGGTGATTGATGATTTCCTCATCGCTTTTGCGGCAAGGCATCATAACCTGGAAAAGAAAATGAACCAGAGCTTTGCCAGGTATCGCCATGTACTCTCGCTGTTCGACAAATCCCATGTGGAAATGTTCAAAAGCCAGTATATAGCCCACAGGGTCTTCAGAGAGGGTGGCCTGCTTGAGAAGTTCTTGAGGAATCCGGCCCTGAACCGTCTCACGGAAGAGGAGAGAGAATTCCTGAATCAGCAATTATCAGTCCCCTGGAAGTTCAGTTTTGC
>JAVVEL010000039.1:0-9935 GCA_032260385.1 Bacteroidales bacterium
CTTGCACCATCACTCCTGCCCACACCTATGGATTCATAATCGCCCAGGGCTGAATCAAGAAAGTGGTACTGGTGCCATAATGCCTCCTGTAGTCCGAAAATATCAGCTGCCTCATCCCCGAGGAAAGACAGTACAAAATCCTTCCTTGATGACCAGTCGTTGGGTGTATCGGAAGGGTTATCGTAACGTATGTTGAGGCTGAGTACTTCCAGCGTGATCTCCCTTTCGGAATTGCATGAAATAAGTATGGAGCCGAGCATGAGAAGGAGGGTCAGTGTCGTTTTCATTTGTTTAGTTTTTTAATAAGATAAAGATATAAATTTCTATTCATCACCCCCCTGATGAGACCGGGACTATTACTATTCCACATATTACCCTGGTGGGAACACAGCTATTACCGGGTAGGACCACAGCTATTACTATTCTTAAACCTTAGCCTCAGCCTTTTTACATGGAGTTTTTTATCTTTAAGCCTCTAATTTAATTCCGGATCAAAAATGGGAAAAACTAAAGAAAAACTCTATGAAATAATCTTCGAGGCCGATACACAGGCGGGTAAGGCCTTTGATGTAGTACTTATCACGGTAATAGTAATAAGTATTATTGCTGTTATACTTGACTCTGTACCGGAGATAAATACTTCAATGCATGACACCCTTATGACCATTGAATGGACTATCACCATTTTCTTCACCATTGAATATTTCCTCAGGGTATTAATTGTTAAAAAGCCCCTCAGGTATATTTTCAGTTTCTATGGCATAATTGACCTTCTGGCCACTCTCCCAACCTATATAGGCCTTATAGCATCAGGAGGCTCAAGCCTCCTGATCATCAGGGCCCTTCGCCTCTTAAGGATTTTCCGCGTCTTCAAACTGTCGAGGTACACGCTTGCAGGATCCATCATAAGTAAATCGCTGTCGGCCAGCAGGGCCAAGATAGGAGTCTTCCTGGTGGCCGTAACGACGGTTATTATCATTATAGGAACCATGATGTACCTTATTGAAGGTTCAGAGAATGGATTTACAAGTATCCCAAGGGGAATATACTGGACCATAGTAACCATAACCACTGTAGGCTATGGTGACATAGCACCTGCAACGGCCCTGGGCCAGTTCCTGGCCAGCCTTACCATGCTCACCGGTTATGCCATCATAGCAGTCCCTACCGGTATAGTGAGTGCCGAAATGAATCACCAGCAGAAGCTTCTCAGGAAAAGTACAGGTAAGCCCCGGACATGCCCGGCCTGCCTTGCCGAAGATCATGATGATGATGCATCCTACTGCAAGCATTGCGGTACAAAACTGAATTGAAAGACTGACGCATTATTAGTATCTTTGTAAAAAATTTGTGTAATGGCAGGAATACCAAGCTTTTTCAAGCAATACAGGCCCAGGGGATTCAATTATACTCCGATGTATTATGACGCCGATAAAGAACGGCGGGAAGAGAGAGAGCGTCAGATAAAGGCCGAACTGGGTATCAGGGATGAGGGCAGCGACAGGGAATATGTCCCAAGAATAACACGTGGTTCCATGTCAGGATATTTCCACCAGCAGAAAACCAGGATTCAGAGATACACGGTAATAAGGCTGGTTGTCATCGTGCTTGTGCTTTTCCTCATTACTTATATTTTCCTCTACATCTAAACCTTTTCATTGATGCCTGATATTATCAAGCTTCTACCCGATTCTGTTGCAAACCAGATAGCTGCAGGTGAGGTTATACAGAGACCCGCATCGCTTGTTAAGGAATTAATGGAAAATTCTGTTGATGCAGGCAGCAATAATATCAAAGTAATAGTAAAAGATGCCGGAAGCTCGCTTGTTCAGGTTATAGACGATGGTACAGGCATGTCAGAGACCGACTGCAGGCTGAGTTTTGAAAGGCATGCCACATCCAAGATCAGCGCTGCCGAGGACCTGTTTGCAATAAGCACCAAAGGATTCAGGGGGGAGGCCCTCGCATCAATAGCCGCCGTGGCAATGGTTGAAATAAGAACCTGTCTGCACAACAGCGAGATAGGCACGATGGTGAAGATTAACGGGTCAAGGGTTGAATTGCAGGAACCTGTAAGCTGTCAGCCCGGAACAAATATTGCCGTCAAGAACCTTTTTTACAATGTCCCGGCCAGGCGGAAATTTCTGAAATCAGCCTCCACCGAGCTGCGTCATATTATAAATGAGTTCCAGAGAATTGTACTGGCTCATCCCGGTATGAGGTTCAGCCTCCATCATAACGATAAAGAATTGTTTAACCTGCCACAATCGAATATCAGGCAGAGGATAATCGGTGTCTTTGGCAAGAGCATGAATCAGAACCTCATTAATGTTGAAACCGATACCAGCCTGGTTAAGATCAGTGGCTTTACGGGTAAGCCCGAGCATGCAAGGAAGACCTTCGGTGAACAGTTCTTTTTTGTAAATAATAGGTATATGCGTCATTCATACTTCCATAAGGCAATAATGGAAGCCTACCAGAATATTTTAACCCCTGAAGCCATACCTTCCTACTTTATTTTTCTTGAAGCTGACCCGGCAAGCATAGACGTTAATATTCACCCTACAAAAACAGAGATTAAATTTGAGAACGAGAGAATGATATGGCAGATCCTGCATGCCTCTGTAAGGGAAAGCCTGGGAAAATTCAACATCGTCCCTTCACTTGACTTTGGTAACGAGGGCATAATTGATATCCCTCCCGCAGGTAATGAACCCGCTGAAATGCCGGTAATAAATATCGACAGCGATTTTAACCCTTTCCGGAATGAAGACGGATACAAAAGAGACACTAACCTCAGGGCGTGGGATAAGCTGTACTCAGGTATTGACACTTCCGGCAGGGAAGAATCTGTTACAGGTCACAGGGAAGGCGATGTAACAGGGCATGGCCCTGAAAAGTTATTCCAGGTAAGAAACAGGTATATCATATGCCCGGTTAAATCAGGGCTTATGCTTATAGACCAGAAACGGGCTCATGAAAGAATCCTGTATGATAATTTTATCCATGCCCTTCAAAACGATTCAGGTGTAGCACAAAAAAACATGTTCCCAAAAACCCTTGAGCTTGCCCAGGCTGATCTGGCCATACTGTCAGAGATAGAAGAAGGAATTAAGAATTGCGGCTTTGATATACGCTACCTCGGAAATAATACAATATCCATTAATTCACAGCCATCGGCCAGTATGAATGAGGACCCTGTGGAAATGATTGAAATCATCCTTGAAGAATATAAAACCATGGAAAAGGATCCCGGTGAAAACAACAGGGAAAAAATTGCGACATGCATGGCAAGGGCAGCAGCAGTGCCCTATGGGAGGAAGCTTGAAATTCCGGAAATAAGAGAGCTGGTTGATAAGCTGTTCCGGTGCACAAACCCTAATTATTCGCCCTCAGGGAAGCCAATAGTGAGCATCATTACACTGGAAGAGCTGGATAAGAGGCTGAGGTGATGGCCGGGGATTGTGAAAGGAGCGCACAGGAAAATGGAGCCGGACCCCCGGAACAGACCCGGGGTCGGGATCGTGAGCTCCGCCTGGAATGAGGCTGGTCAGCTCAGGGGTCTGAGGAAGATACCGGGGTGACAATATGTCGCATTTGTTTTATTATTAACTATCTTGGCCTGACTATTGTTATATTAAATACAATTATTTAAACAGATCTGGATTTATGAATTACGGCAGAGGATTTTCGGGTATACCACCGGTGGTAAAGAATCTCATTCTTATAAATGTGATAATGCTACTGGCGATGTATACCGTCGGTGGCGTCTTTGGCAGTGACCTGAATGCGATGCTTGGTCTTTATTTTCCAAAATCTGATCATTTCAGACCCTACCAGATTATCACCCACATGTTCATGCATGGCGGTTTAGGTCACCTCTTCTTCAATATGTTTGCACTCTTCATGTTTGGCCGCGTCCTTGAATCTGTCTGGGGACCGAAAAGATTTTTTATTTATTATTTCGTGAGCGGACTGGGAGCTGCTCTCACGCACGAAACAGTAATAGCCGTGCAATATGCAAAGCTTGCCGGCGCAATAAGCCCTGATCAGCTACAGATGGTGCTGGAAAGAGGATCAGAGATATTCAGGACCGGCAGAAATTTCACCGACCCTGATATGGGTCAGCTGAACAGGTTATTGAATATACCCACAGTAGGGGCATCCGGGGCTGTTTTTGGCATCTTGCTGGCCTTTGGAATGCTTTTTCCAAACACCCAGCTAATGCTGCTCTTCCCTCCCATACCCATAAAGGCAAAATGGTTTGTAATAGGCTACGGGGCCATTGAATTATATTTCGCAATTGCCCAGCCGGGAAGTAATATTGCACATGCGGCTCATCTGGGCGGTATGATATTTGGATTCATCCTGATAAAGATATGGAAGAAAACGACTAACACGCTCTACTGATGACTGTTTTAGGTGAACTGAAGGAACAATTCAGAAGGGGGACGAACCTTCTCAAGCTGATTTATATTAATGCAGCCGTTTTCATTGTTATGGCCATCCTGCAAATAATTGCAGTACTGGCAAACAACGCGATGATATCTTCTTCCGTTGTTGAATTTCTTGCCGTTCCCGCATCCTTCTCAAACCTTATTCTGAAACCATGGACTGTTATCACATACATGTTCCTGCATGAGGGCTTTTTCCACATACTTTTCAATATGTTGTGGCTGTACTGGTTTGGCAGGATATTCAGTGACTATTTCGACCAGAAAAAACTGGTATCGGTGTATATCCTTGGCGGGCTGTCAGGTGCACTTTTATATATACTCTCCTTCAATATTTTCCCGGCCTTCTCCGAAACAATACATGTATCCATTGCCCTGGGAGCATCAGCATCAGTAATGGCCATCGTTATTGCCACGGCTGTTTATATTCCCGATTATTCAGTCCACCTCCTGCTCATAGGCAGGGTGAAATTGAAATACATTGCCCTGGGCATCTTCCTTCTGACATCAGTATTCGACTTTTCCGTTAATACAGGGGGGAAAATAGCCCATATAGGAGGAGCTGTCTTCGGCTATGTCTATGCGCTAAGGTACAGGCAGGGGAAGGATACAGGCAAGTGGATAAACAATATAATTGACACTATTGCAACATGGTTTAAACCCCGCCAGAAGATGAAAGTTTCCTATAAGAAACCCATGAATGACCTGGAGTATAATGAAATGAAGGCCGACCACCAGGAGCGGATAAACAAAATACTCGAAAAGATTTCCAAGGGCGGTTATGACAGTCTGACAAAAGAAGAAAAAGAAATCCTTTTCAAAGAGGGCCAGAAATAATATCCCTGTTTCTTTTTCTGATTTTTTCACATTACTTTTACCTTCCTGAATTTATGTGAACCTTGCAAAAGTTATTGCGGAAAATATTATTTCTCCTTAACCTTATAGCTGGCCTGGCTTTAGTCTTTGCTTATGCCTCGGTGGCAATCAACCCTGAGAAACTTGCTTTCCCTGCCTTCTTCGGTCTTGCTTACCCTTACCTGCTTTTAGTGAATATTATTTTCATTCTTATCTGGGCAGTAAATTTCAAAAAGGAAGTATTCATTTCAATAATCGTCATTGCACTGGGATTTAATCATTTCAATAATTTCATCAGGTTCAGGAATGCTGAAACCGGGGACTATGAATTTAGCATGATGAGTTATAATATAAGGCTCTTCAATCATTATGACACTGACAAAAACAGCGAAAAAGAGATACTTGATTACCTGAAATCAAACAATACGGATATACTCTGCCTGCAGGAGTTTTATCTCAATGGCCCTGTATCAGGTATATCATCAAAATTCGCCAGGCCCATAAATAAAAACTACCATGCACACTACAAGTTCGTACAGATTAAAGATAAGCGCCATTACGGGATAGCAACCTTCACTACTTTCCCGGTCGTTGGACGTGGTGATATTTTGCAGCCCAATTCTGCAAGTCTGTCCATCTATACCGATATTTTAATAGCTGCTGATACTTTCAGGATCTATAATAACCACCTTCAATCGTTCAAGCTCAGGGGAATGGAGCGCTCACTGCTTGAAGAGATTTATGCAGATGACCAGGAAGAGACCATGAAGGAATTAAGGGATCTGTCTTTTTCGCTCAAGCAGGGTTTTGCACGCAGGGCCCAACAGGCAAAGCTTGTAAAGGAGCACATCAATTCATCACCATACCCCGTAATAGTCTGCGGTGACTTTAATGATACTCCCATATCATACAGCTACAGGAAGATAAGGAAGGGCTTGAAAGATGCATTTGTGGAGTCAGGCAGCGGGGCCGGCTTTACATATAAGGGTCAATATCCACCCAACCGGATCGACTATATCCTTTTTGACGACAGGCTTACCTCAACAGGTTACGGTACTGACAGGATTAAATATTCGGATCATTATCCCATCACTGCCTACTTCAGGATAAAAAATTAGAAGGGAAGCTTCTTGAGATCAACATTCCCCCCGGACAAAATCAGTCCGACCTTCTTCCCCTTAAAAAGATCCCTGTTCTCATCAATAACGGCCAGGCTGACAGAAGAAGACGGCTCAACAATTATTTTCATTCTTTCCCAGATAAGTTTCATGCATCTGATAATACTTTCCTCGGTGACTGTGAATATATCGTCCATGTTTTCACTTAATATGGAAAAGGTTCTTCTGCTCAGAGTGGTAAGTAATCCGTCGGCAATAGTATCAGGCGTGTGATGCGGGATATAGACACCTGATTTTAAAGAGCGGCTGGCATCATCTGCTCCCAGGGGTTCAGCGCCATAGACCCTGACAGAGGGATTAATTCCTTTAACTGCTATTGAAGTTCCGCTCATCAGTCCGCCACCCCCTACCGGGCCAATGACCATATCAAGGTCGGGGTGTTCGCTTAACAACTCCAGTCCCGCCGTACCCTGTCCGCTTATCACATTAAAATTATCGTATGCATGTATAAAGGTAGCCCCTGTTTTTTCAATTATCCTGCCGGCAGTATCCTCTCTTGCCTTCAGGTTGGGTTCACAGAAATGTATTTCCGCACCGTAGGCAGCAACAGCCTGTTTTTTCACTTCAGGGGAATTAGAAGGCATAACTATATATGCCTTTGCTCCCCTCATTCTTGCTGCCAGGGCCAGTGCTGCACCATGGTTTCCGGATGAATGTGTCACCAGCCCCTTTTCCAGCTCCTCTTCGTCCAGTGACATAACAGCATTGGTGGCACCCCTGAACTTGAAAGCACCTACCTTCTGAAAATTTTCACATTTGAAAAAGAGGCTGGCCCCGAACATTTCATCCAGGAGGGAAGAACTCAGTACCGGTGTCTTATGAATATAAGGTTTAATCTTCTCATAAGCCTTTTCAATATCAGCCGCTACAGGGATCTTCAAATCATTCATATACACTCACTAAAAGATACTGTATGCCACTGTTAAGCCTGCCATCACAACAGAGACCATTGTCATGAGTTTAATAAGTATATTAAGTGAGGGTCCGGAGGTGTCCTTAAAGGGGTCACCCACTGTATCGCCTACCACTGCTGCATGATGGGATTCGCTGCCCTTACCTCCGTAATTGCCTTTTTCAATATATTTTTTTGCATTGTCCCAGGCACCACCGGAATTATTAAGCATTACTGCCAGGGTAAAGCCGGTTGTAAGTCCTCCTACGAGCAGGCCAACCACGCCGGCCACGCCCAGTAAGACACCCACGGCTACCGGCACTATAATTGCCAGCATTGAAGGCACAATCATTTCTCTCTGCGCTCCTTTTGTTGAGATAGCCACACATTTTGCATATTCAGGAGTGGTCTTCCCTTCCATAATGCCGGGTATCTCCTTAAACTGCCGTCTCACTTCATCAACCATTAAACCGGCAGCACGCCCGACCGCTTTCATGGTCATGGCACAAAATACAAAAGCCATCATGGCTCCAAGAAATATCCCTCCCAGCAGTATCGGGTTTAAGAGTGAAAGATTATATGCCGAAACAAAATCATCTATATGAGCCGAGGCTACCTGTACCGCCCTCTGCCCTTCAGCAACAACAGGAGCCGAATCAGTGTAGAACAGCACATCGCCTATCTGTTTAAAGCCCTCCACGCTGGCAGTAGCCAGCTTGCCGAGCCATAACCTTACTTCTTCCATGTATGCTGCAATCAGTGCCATGGCTGTTAAGGCAGCTGATCCAATGGCAAAGCCTTTACCTGTAGCAGCTGTTGTATTGCCCAGCATATCCAGTGCATCGGTCCTTTCCCTTACTTCGGACGGCAATTTTGACATCTCAGCATTTCCGCCTGCATTATCGGCTATAGGGCCAAAGGCATCTGTTGCAAGAGTAATACCAAGGGTTGAGAGCATTCCCACGGCGGCAAAGCCTATACCGTACACACCTTCTGCAAAATGTGTAAATCCCCCTGCAAAGCCGAATGCGGCTATAATGCCACCCACGATTGTTACAACGGGCACCCATGTTGAATACATCCCCACTGCAACACCATCAATAATAGTAGTTGCAGGGCCCTGTTGTGTCTGTTTGGCTATTCCCCTGGTAGGCTTGTATTCATCAGAAGTGAAATACTCGGTGCCCTGTCCTATGATTACACCGGCAAGCAGTCCTGCGACAACTGCCCCGAAAACTCCCCATGTTATCCAACCCGTTACTGCCAGTACGGCCATTACAACAAGTATTAATGCTGAACTGCCCCCCGTGCCAAGCAGGAGGGCTGTCAGAAGATTTTTCTGCGTGGCCGATTCCTTGGCCCTGACAAAATAAATTCCGGCTATTGATAGTATTATACCTATGGCCGCCACAAGCATGGGAGCAATGATCGCCTTAACCTGGTCATCAGGAGCTAGTGAAGGCAAAGCAGCACCCAGGGCTGCCGTGGCAAGAATAGAACCTGCATATGACTCATAAAGGTCGGCACCCATACCGGCAACATCACCAACATTATCACCAACATTATCAGCTATGGTGGCAGGGTTACGCGGATCATCCTCGGGGATGCCAGCTTCAACCTTGCCAACAAGGTCAGCTCCTACGTCTGCTGCTTTAGTATAAATACCTCCTCCGACACGTGCAAAGAGGGCCTGGGTTGATGCGCCCATGCCAAAGGTAAGCATAGTAGCCGTGATCTCAACCATTTTCTGGCGTTCGGTTGTACCCTCATGCACAAAAGTGAGTCCGAGCCACTGGAGGCCATGTTCCATATTTTCAGGTGTAAAAACAGCCTTGGTAAGTATAAGAAACCAGGCAGCAATATCAAGAAGGGCAAAGCCAACAACCACGAGACCCATCACCGCCCCGCTGCGGAAAGCTATCTTCAATCCCTGGTTGAGCGAAATAGATGCGCCATGTGCTGTACGTGCCGAAGCAAAGGTAGCCGTACGCATACCAAGGTAACCGCATAAACCGGAAAAGAAACCTCCGGTGAGAAATGCCACCGGCACAAAAGGGTTTTGTACTCCAAGCTGCGCCAGGATTAAAAGGAAAATAACAAGGAAGAAAAAGACAATGGCCACAACCTTATACTGGCGTTTGATGTAAGCCATTGCTCCATCCCTGACATATTGCGCAATCTCTTTCATCTTGTCAGTGCCTTCGGGCTTCCGAATCATGCCCTTAAAGAAAATCCAGGCAAAAAGAAGGGCAGTAACTGCCGCAACCGGAACAATCCAAAATATACTGCTAATCATAGGTAATAAGTTTAGGTTTTTACAAATTTCAGGTCATGTAGTGATAATTATGCAAAAGTATCTGACTTTTTGATTTATGCAAGATTTAAGAAGTAAATTTATATTTAAATATGCATATACTTATATATATGTTGAATCGTTGAAGTGTTAAATCGTTGAAACGGGCGGTTGAAGTGTTGAATCGTTAAATCGTTGAAACGGGCGGTTGAAGTGTTGAATCGTTAAATCGTTGAAACGGGCGGTTGAAGTGTTGAATCGTT
>JAVVEL010000039.1:10035-16686 GCA_032260385.1 Bacteroidales bacterium
AAATCGTTGAACCGGGGTGAGAACCCGATTCAACGATTACACAGTTCAACATTAAACAATTACTTATTCTTCACATACTTCTCCAGCCACCTGAATGTTTCCCACTGCATATGCATCAGTGATTCAGCTGATGAATAGCCATGGCTTTCCATAGGCAGCATCACAAGCCTTACGGTTGCGCCGTGACCTTTAAGTGCTGCATAATACCTTTCGCTCTGAAGGGGGAAGGTACCGCTGTTATTATCGGCCTGGCCGTGGATAAGTAAAATAGGATCTTTTACCTTATCGGCATGCATAAAGGGTGACATATAGAAATACAGGTCGGGAGCTTCCCAGAATGAGCGTCTTTCATTCTGGAAACCGAAGGGTGTCAGTGTCCGGTTATATGCGCCACTCCTGGCTATTCCCGCAGCAAATAGGCGTGAATGGGCAAGGAGGTTGGCTGTCATGAAGGCACCGTATGAGTGTCCGCCCACAGCTACCCTATCCGCATCAACCACACCCATTTCAACGCCTTTGTCTATTGCAGCCTGTGCATTTGCCACCAGTTGTTCCCTGAAGGTGTCGTTCGGTTCCTTCTCATCCTGTGCCACTATAGGGAAGGCTGCATCATTCATTATCGCATAGCCCTGTGTGACAAAGACCAGTATTGAGGAGGGGCTCACCCTGATAAACCTGTAGGGCGATCCTGATACCTGGCCGGCGGCGTCCTGGCTCTGGAATTCGCGCGGATAGGCCCACATAAGGGCAGGCAGGGGTCCGTCCTTCTCCTTATCATAGCCTGCAGGCAGGTAAAGCTCGAAGGAAAGGTCAAGTCCGTCATTTCTCTTATATTTCACCAGTTCCTTGCTCACACCCTCAAGCTGGGGGTAGGGGCTGCCGAAACTGGTAATCTGCACAAGTTTGCCATTCTTCAGGTTACGCATAAAATAATTCGGGGGCACAGCAACCGATTCTCTTGTTGTTATGACCAGGTTTTCATCTCCGGCAAGTATATCCTCTATATTTTCATAATAGGGGGCTTCAGAGCGCCATAACCTGTTCGTTTTACCATCTTTTATCCTGTACTCATCCAGGAAGGGCCGGTCTCCTTCAGGTGAAGCTCCCCTTCCTGTCAGATACAATGACCTTCCCCTTCTGTCAAAGAGGAGTACCCTCTGTCCCGATTCATTTTCGGTGGTAACAAAATTACCCGGATCATTATACCTGTCTTCCGACTGCAGTCTGAAGATCTCCTTTTTTGTTCCCATAGGGTCATCAGGATCGAACATGGTCTGTACTACCAGTCTTTCTTTACGCGATCTTTCACTCAGGATGGCAACATCATCATTTCCCCATGTTATTCCTCCGAACCTCAAACCGGTGGCAAGGTATTCTAGTGGCTCACCATCAAAAGGTGCATCAAGCAAATATACCTGGTCATGGTATTCCATCTCTTTGTTAAAATCACCACCATCCAGGGGTTTAAGCCATACAGCTGTTGCAGGCTTATCATTTCTCCAGGTGAAGCCGGTGGCTTCCGGGAAGGTCATATCATATCCCCGGGGGAGGTTTTCCTTCAGGGGTAATTCAGCCAGTGTCCTTACGAGTTTCCCTTCCATGTCCCAAATTGCGACAATCGATGGGAAATAATAATAAGGAACAGTATATGAGAAGGGTTTCTCAACAGTCTGTATCATCAGGTATTTACCATCGGGTGATGGATTAACCGAGCTGTATATTCCGGGTTTGCCTAGCTGTACGGCTGATGACCCGTTCCATATTTTAATAACCGATCCGGCATAATATTCAAAAATTGCCTCATCTTCGGGACTCTCAAGCAGGTCCTGGAAGGTGCGTGCAGCTCCCTGCTTACCCAGGTTTTCCTGGACAACAGGTCCTTCAGGCACATTGGATGGCACCGGGCGATCGCCCCTGCCGGGTATGATGGTCTGGTATATAATTGTCTTATTGTCAGGCAACCAGCTAAAACCACGGTAGCCAATAACCATGTTCAGATTGTCATCCACTTTCCTGACCCTGAGACTTTCCACATCACCTGTCCACAGCTCAATACTGTTATCCGTTGTATTGGTAAAGGCAAATTGTTTACCGTCATTTGACCAGGAAAAACTTCCCAGTTTAAGATTCCCGGGCAAACCCTTCAGTTCACGTTTATTTGTTCCGTCAATATTCATCAGGCTTATACCTGTGGCATAGGAACGCCTGCTTGGGCCATTAACAGCCGGGTCTATCCTTAGCCCGCCAAGTCGTAACTCTTCCCTTGACAGATCTTCTATGGAAGGCATGCCCGGCCGTTCGGTCAGGGCAATGGTGGTTCCGTCAGGGCTTATTGAGACTGAGGGAGTGGGACTGGCCATCATTATCTCAACAATTTCTTCAGGCGGCTTCTGGTACTTAAGCGCATCCTGGGCAATTATCCCGCTGCTTACTAATGTAATAAGGATAATCAGTGAAAATACTTTTTTCATAATGGTATTATTTTGATTAATAATGTGATCTTTAATTTTTGGCTAAGTACAAAGTTAAACTTTATGAGATATTATTATATGCTGTATAATATTTGTTGAAACAAACAGGGTAAGTTTGTCGGAGGCAAGCGAGCCCTGATAGCTCAGGGGAGCCAACAGTTGAATCAGGACATATCAGAACAATTCAACAGCCCGGTTCAACGCTTTAACGATTCAACGCTTCAACTTTAAAATATACTGATTACCTTTACGTAAGAAAATCATGTAATATGAAGGATCTGAAAGCAATAATAGAAAAGGCATGGGATAAGAGGGACTTACTTGAGGAGGACAGCACCAGGGATGCAATTAGGGAAGTAATAGGTCTGCTCGACAAGGGAAGGCTAAGGGTGGCTGAGCCTTCTGAAAAAGGCTGGCTGGTGAACCAGTGGATCAAGAAGGCTGTTATCCTGTACTTTCCGATCCAGGATATGGAAGTAACAGAGGTAGGCCCATTTGAATTTCATGATAAGATAAGGCTGAAAAAGAATTATAAGGAACTGGGAGTCAGGGTTGTCCCCCACGCCATAGCAAGGTACGGGGCTTTTATAAGCAGTGGTGTAATAATGATGCCTTCTTATATTAATATAGGCGCGTATGTTGGTGAAGGGACAATGATTGATACCTGGGCAACTGTAGGCTCCTGTGCCCAGATTGGCAGGAATGTCCATCTCAGTGGAGGTGCCGGCATAGGTGGTGTTCTGGAACCCGTACAGGCAGCCCCCGTGATTATTGAAGATAATTGTTTCATAGGGTCACGGTGCATTATAGTGGAAGGGGCACATATAGCTGAAGAGGCTGTCCTTGGGGCTAATGTGGTGATAACACGGTCAACAAGGGTTTTGGATGTCACGGGAAAGAAAGTGCATACTTACAAAGGCTTTGTGCCTCCGGCTTCTGTGCTTATACCCGGTTCCTATACAAAAAAATTCCCCGCCGGTGACTACCAGGTTCCCTGCGCACTGATAATCGGTAAACGCAAGGAATCGACCGACAAAAAAACCTCGCTTAATGATGCCCTCAGAGATCACAATGTGGACGTATGAAAAAGGAGGATAGGGGATCCAATAAGTAATTGGCTTTCAAAAAATAATTCTAAAAGCGTATGCCGGTGTTGAATGATATTTTAAGAGAAGCTACAGAGGTATTACGAGGGGGAGGGGTAATACTTTACCCTACTGATACTATCTGGGGCCTTGGTTGTGATGCAACGAACAGTGATGCCGTTAAAAAGATTTACGGTATCAAAAGGAGGGATGACAGTCAGAGCATGCTGGTTTTGCTTGATACCGCCTCCAGGTTACCATATTATGTAAGGCAGGTTCCCGAAATAGCATGGCAGCTTACAGAGGTAAGCGACAGTCCACTGACAATTATATACCCCGGTGCCAGGAATGTTGCCCCTGAGCTTATAGCCGGGGACGGTTCTCTCGGCATCAGGATTGTGGAAGATGAATTTTGCTCATCCCTGATATCACGCTTAAGAAAACCTCTTGTATCGACATCGGCCAATATCAGCGGAGAGTCAAACCCGGGGAATTTTATGGAAATCAGTGAAAAAATAAAAGAGTCTGTTGACTATATCGTCCCCTTGCGCCAGGAAGAAACATATAATAAAACTGCCTCATCAATTATCAAGATAGAAATTGACGGACAGTTTAAGATTATGCGCTGACTGAAATCTAATTTTTCCTTACCTTTCCTGACCCTGATACCCTGGCATCAACCCTGGGACTACCTGAATAATATATATCGCCACTGCCTGACACTCTTGCAATCAGGCTTTCTTCAACGCTTGTATAGCATGTACCACTTCCGGATATCGATACATCCAGAGTTTCCAGGCGGAAATCATTTCCCCTGTATTTTCCGGATCCGCTGATCGACAGTTCCCCTTCCTCCGCTGAACCTTTCAGTTCCAGTGAACCTGATCCCGAAATACTGCAATCGATTGATTCAGCAGTAAGTTCTGACAGCTTAATATTGCCACTGCCACTTATACTCATGTCAAGGTCACCGGTTTTAATCGATTTCTCAGCAATAATATTCCCCGAGCCCGATACGTTAAGTTCTTCTATTTCAGGCATTGTTACATACACCGTAACCTTTTTGTTATTGAAAGTCATCCAGCGGCCATGTCTTATTACAAGAATATCACCTCTTACTGTGGTTTCTATCTCCTTAAGGTAATCCTCATCACCTTCAAGTACAACACTGAAGTTACCACCCTGTTCAATTATCAGTGTTCCTGCCACTCCAAATCCAACGCCGGTAAAGTTATCAAGATCCCTTGTTTCCCTTGTCTGTGCATAGGATACAGAAGTTACGAACATTGTTAAAAGCAATAAGCCCAGAAGTTTCTTCATGATTAAAAGTTTATTTAGTGTGTTTTGATTTTTAACACACTAAAGACGGAAATTAATATTAACCGATGCAGGAAACCGGAAATATCATGGATTGATATTAACCAGGCCCTCGGGCAGGTCCATTGTCAGGATACCGGCTTCCTTGTCAATTTCAAGTATCCAGCCCTCGTTCAGCGGTATTAGTTTTTCAGTATTATCGGCACCCTCCAGCACCAGCATATATTGCATGGGCAGGCTCATTACTTTATTTACCGTCCCGATAAACTCATTTGCCTTATTAAATACTTTGAAACCTGTAAGGATAAGGTGAGGCTTAATTTCATTGACTTCCTCATCATAATCATGTTTTAGAAAGACACTGCAGCCTGTAAATTCTTTCATTACTTCGCTGCTGTCGTAGTTCTCAAATTTAAGGATAACATTACCGGAGGCATGTTCGCTCAGTGAGCTAATAAAAAAAGGAACGGGTTTTCCTTCAATTTCAATAAAAACCCATTCCATTTCTTTTAGTTCCCCAGGAATGTAATCTACGGGTTTTACCATTACAGCTCCCCCGTAGCCATGTACCTTAGTTATCTTTCCGAGTAATACCAAATCTTATCCGGTGTGTATGATTTACCCGCTGATAGTTTTTTTACTCTTTTTCTTTCTTATCTTCTTCCTTCTTCTCCTCAGCCTTTTCATCTGCCGCAGCTTCTTCTTTGGCAGGAGTTTCTTCCTCAGCCTCAACATCAGCTTTCCCTTCTTCTTTCACTTCAGCTTCTGCGGTTTCAGCTGCCTCAACCTTAGCTTTTCCTTCTTCTTTCACTTCAGCTTCTGCGGTTTCAACTGTCTCGCCTGTTACACCGGCTGCCATATCAGTGGACACAGGAGTCTCGTCAGCTTCCGCTTTCTCTTCCTCTTCAGGAGGCTGTGCCCCTGCGGCTTCCTTTTCAGCCATTTCAGCTCTTTTCTTTGCCAGGGCTTTGGCTCTCTCCTCATTTATCTGTCTTTCAGCTTCGATACGTTTTTTCTTTTCGTCTTCCAGGTCTTTTTCTATTCCTGTTTTCTTGGCCTCAATTTTTTGTTCTTTCTCATTCAGCCAGATCTGGAATCTTCTTTCAGCTTCAGCTTCATCAAAAGCTCCTTTCCTCACGCCATCCATGAGGTGTTTCTTCAACATCACTCCTTTATATGATAAGATAGCCCTGCATGTATCTGTAGGTTGTGCGCCCTTTTGCAGCCAGTCCAGTGCCCTGTCGAAATCAATATCGATAGTTGCCGGATCTGTTACAGGATTATATATCCCGAGTTTTTCAATAAATCGGCCATCCCGTGGCGCTCTGCTATCTGCTACCACTATGTGGTAGAAGGCTTTTCTTTTACGGCCCTTCCTAGCTAATCTGATTTTTACTGCCATTTAATACGCGTTAATGTTCCTACTTTTTAAAATTTGTGGCTGCAAAGATATGATTTATTAAGCAATTGGCAAATAAAAAGGATGGGAAAAGTAATTGGGAAATCGAGTAGGGAATAAGGGCAAAATAAAATAAAAATATTTTGACCTTATCTCCCTCTCACACCACCCCGCATACGTTGGACGTACGGGGCGGTTTCTTTAAAGGTTAAACAGTAGTTAGTCGACATGTTAAACAAGCCAATCCCAGAAAACCAAGAGGAGTTCATGCCCTCACAGGCCGCTGGGGTGTTGGCCCTGCGGTACCATCCCTTACTGGAGCCGGCTGTAGTCCAGCTCCTGTTGGGAGGAACTCCGAGAGAGATTAGGAACCTGGCCA
>JAVVEL010000040.1:0-16679 GCA_032260385.1 Bacteroidales bacterium
GAACTCATATTCTGGCATAAACTTCATCAACTGTGCAAAGACTGTTTTTCCTGTATACATTTTCGCGCAAATAATGGAATGAGCGAATTTATGATTTCAAGTCGTAAAATTTTTAAACCGCTATAATGTGCAATATATTAGTAAATTAAATACCTTTAGGCAAATCTTAACCGGACACTAGTGAAAAATGATAATAAATAAGACTGGAGGACTGATTGCAGCTCCCTTTGCCCCAATGCATGATAAAGGGGAAATCAATTTATAAGGAGTTTAAAAAAGACGTCCGTAAACTGGAAATGGATACTTTGTTTTTAACAACTTAATAATAAACCCTTTTAAACTATCTGCATGATTAACAAGCGTTGGACGTTAAAAGACAAACTGGCACTGGTTACGGGCGGCACAAGGGGCATAGGCAAGGGCATTGCGGAAGAATTAATTGCTCATGGTGCCAAAGTAATATGCACATCGAGAAGCAGACCATCAGAGAATGGTGAACACGCGAACCCTGTTTATATAAAATCTGATGCATCATCACCTGCCGATCGCGAAAGTCTTATTGAATATATCAGGGACCGCTATGACAGGCTCGATATACTGGTAAATAATACCGGTACCAACATCAGGAAGAAGACAGTTGAGTATTCCGATGAGGAGAGGGATTTCATACTTCATACCAACCTTATTTCAGCCTTCAGCCTTACACGGGGCTTGTATCCATTTCTCAAAAAGAGTGAAGCACCGTCAGTGGTAAATATAAGTTCAGTTGCGGGCATGACGCATGTCAGAACCGGCTCGGTCTATGGTATGACCAAGGCTGCGATGAACCAGCTGACACGGAACCTGGCCGGAGAATGGGCTGCTGATGGGATAAGGGTCAACTCCGTGGCTCCCTGGTATATTAACACCCCCCTTGCCCGCCAGGTTCTTGAAAATGAAGATTACAGGATGGAAGTACTCTCACGTACACCCATGGGCAGGGTGGGAGAGATTGAGGAAGTAGCTGCGCTCGTGGCCTTCCTCTGCATGCCGGCAGCTTCTTATATCACCGGCCAGCTTATTGCCGTTGACGGAGGCTTTACAATAAAAGGGTTTTAATAAAGCCAAATGACAACAGTAGAGACGCAAAGCCTGACGTCTCTACTTTTCCGTCCAGTTTGTGTGGAAATACTGGCCCCGTGGCCGGTCAGTCCTTTCATAAGTATGTGCACCGAAATAATCCCTTTGGGCCTGTAATAGATTGGCAGGCAGTGTTTTGCTTCTGAAGCCATCATAATATGACAGTGCCGAAGACAAGGTTGGCACAGGGAGGCCGTTAACCACCGCAGTGGCTACGACGCGTCGCCACCCTTCCTGAGCCCTTTCAATCTTCAAACGGAAAAAATCATCCAGAATAAGGTTTTCGAGGTCTTTTTTCCTGTCGTATGCGTTGCTGATATCATCCAGGAAGACCGACCGTATTATGCAGCCTGCTCTCCAGATCCTTGCTATTGAACCGTAGTCAAGCATCCATTTATATACCTGTGATGCTTCTTTCATAAGCTCAAATCCCTGGGCATAGGAGATAATTTTCGACGCATAAACGGCATCTTTCAGGTCCCTTAAAAAACGCCTGGGATCAGCCGGGGTCCTGGCTTCCGGTCCGCTTATTGCTTCAGATGCTTTTACCCGGAGATCTTTTTGAGCTGACAGGTAGCGTGCAAAAACCGATTCTGCTATAAGTGTTAATGGGGTGCCTTTTTCCAGCGCTTCTATTCCTGTCCATTTGCCTGTTCCTTTCTGTCCGGCACTGTCCAGAATTTTTTCCAGCAATGGATAACCATCTTCTTCCTTAAACTTCATTATATCCGCCGTTATCCCGATAAGGTAACTTTCAAGATCCCCCTCATTCCATTCCGTAAATACCAGGTTCATATCCTGATGATTCATAAACAGCAGGTTTTTCATCAGAAAGTAAGCCTCAGCTATTATCTGCATGTCGCCATATTCTATACCATTGTGAACCATTTTAACGAAATGGCCGGCACCATTTATCCCCACCCATTCCACGCAGGGTAAACCATCATCCGCCCTGGCCGCAATAGCCATGAAAATATCCCTGACATGAGGCCATGCCTCCGGGCTGCCACCGGGCATCATTGAAGGCCCAAGGAGGGCTCCTTCTTCACCCCCGCTTACACCGGTGCCAATATAAAGCATCTTATGACTTTCAACATAAGCTGTCCTCCTTCCGGTGTCGGCATAGATGGAGTTACCCCCGTCAATTATTATATCCCCGGGGTCAAGCAGGGGTATAAGAGTGTCCATGAGCTGGTCAACAGGATCACCGGCCTTAACCATCATTATTACCTTCCTTGGTTTTTCGAGGCTTTTAACCAGGTCTTCCATCGTATAAGTGCCTTCAATATTTTTACCTGCGGCTCTCCCCTCTGTAAAAGCTTTGACTTTTTCTGTTGTCCTGTTAAATACCGATACCCTGAATCCTTTGCTTTCCATGTTCAGGACCAGGTTTTCTCCCATTACTGCCAGGCCAATGAGGCCGATGTGTGATTGTTGCATGATAAATTGTTTAGATCGTATGTTTTAGATACTTAAATCCCAATTCTTTTAGTTTATTTATTATTAATTCATTATTTCCTTTGATCTCAAAAGCGTGAAACTCCCTCCTTGGGGAGTATTCATTTCTTACTTTTTCAAACATCGACGGGTTCTCTTTAAGCAGTTTGCTGTCTTTTTCTATGGGATAAGTATGATAAATCGACCGGCAAATTATTTCCAGATCAGTCCCCGTAAATTTTGAAATATCTATTAGAGGCTCAGAGGCTTGGGGCAGCGTTTCGGGTTCCCAATTTTCGAGGTGTAAATTAAAATATTCCGACAATTGTCTTATTACCATTTTAACGCCATTTGTCTTTCCGTCAACCGAATATCCTGCTATGTGAGCTGTACCCAAAGCTGCTGCTTCAAGCAGCCTGTAATTAATTTCGGGCTCGTTTCTCCATACATCCAGCACCGGGGCCCTGATAGCATTCTTTGCAAGGCCAGTCATTATTGATCTTTCATCAGCTACCTGTCCGCGTGAAGTATTAATAAGGATGGCTCTGTCTTTCATTTGCCTGATAAAATTATCATTTACCAGCTGGTAGGTCCTGTCCGGGCCCTTAAAGGTAAGGGGAACATGTATTGTAACTATATCTGAGTTTTTCAGTAAGCTATTTAGCGGACTGAAGCCCCGGCTTCCTTCGATTCTTTCGCGTGGGGGATCATTAAGAATGACATTAAAGCCCAGTATTTCTGCCATCCGTGCCACTTTCGAACCCACATTTCCGACTCCCACTATCCCGATGCTGGTGTTGCCCGGCCGAAACCCGTATTGCCCTATTAAATAAACAAGTGCCGAGGCAAGGTACTGCATTACCGAACCTGAGTTACAGCCGGGGGCACTGACACATTTTATCCCTCTGTCCCTGCACCATTCCAGATCAATATGATCAGTCCCTATGGTAGCCGAACCTACGAATTTAATATCTGTGCCCTCCAGAAGATCCCTGCCACAGTGGGTCCGGCTTCGGATGATAAGGGCATCGGCACCGGAAAGGCTGGCATTGTTTATCCTGCTTCCTTCAAGGTATTCAACATTTGCCCAGGGTTCAAGCACGCCCTTTATGAAGGGTATATTTTTATCTATAATTATTTTCATTATCAGCTTGTGCGTTTATTTTTTCCCGCGTTGACCAGAGTCCCAGTCCCGGGTTGGGAATATAGTAAAATTCTTCACCATCGCGATTTATGTTGAAACCCTCCCTGAGGTTTTCCGTATTGAATTTATCTTTTGTTTCCTCTATGCCGGCATAGGCAAATCCGGCATTAAGAATGTCCTTTTCAGGCAGATGTCCTGTACAATAAGTCACTTTAAACCTCTTATCAGGGCTCCCATGTATGAGATGGGCGGCGGCACCCAGGTTCTCTCTGAGATCGGCATTTTCATTTACCAGCTGCAAGATCTCCGCTGGTGTACGGTAACCGTATTTTCTTATCAGTCTGTCTATTGTTTTATCTTCTCCGAATTCCCTGATGCCCGGTGCAATTATTACCAGTTCACCCCCGTCGGCAATTGCCATTCTTGTACGGTATATTGCCTTATTGCCAAGCCAGGTGCTGCGATATTCAAGGGGATTGAGATATACCACCATTTTCGCTGGTTCTTTTTCAACAAAGGTTAAATTAAGCCTGGAGGAGAGTGCCGAGGCCTTCATAAAACATTCGATATCAGAACCTATAAAAAGCCCTTTCATCGCTGGACTGCCATCCGGGCCCTTATCTATTACGGTGAGGACATAAAGAATATTAAGTTGACCTGCAAAAAGGCTCTCGCCACGGTTAATAAGCTCCCTCACCGGATTCACGGCCCGGCCCATTAAATTCTCAATGCCATAAACGGCGGACAGGAAGTGGCTTTTATTTATTGCTTCATACCCGCCACAGCCGATAAAAATATTCTTGTTGTAACTGGACATGCCCGTGACCTCGTGCGGAACCACCTGCCCGATTGAAATAATCAGCGATTGTGCATGATCAATGATATGCTTATTTACCTGTACAGGCCAGTCGTAATTTAGTTTGTCCCCCGTAGCTTCTTTTATATATGAACCGGGTATCTTCCCCAGGGTAATAATATCCCTGTGGCAATTATGCAGCCTGAACAGCTTATGCGGGACAGCACCGTACATAAGGCTTATTTCACTGTCTGTCATTGGTTTATGTGTTCCAAGTGCAGGCAGGATATCTTTTACCATCTTTCCGGCTTCCTTCCATATAATTTCGCTTATTATCCCTGCACCTGAGTTTATCCTGGTGATATCGGGCGGGATGATCAAAATGGCTTTACCCTGTCCGGCCGATTCAATGGAAGCTATAAGAGCTTTCCTTATCTGCTCGCTTTCAATAGGTCTGTCTTCACTTTCAATCCTGTAATAAAGCATGAGTAAGGTATTAATATATTAGCTTTTCCATGGAGGCGCTTCAGGCAGGGCTTTTTTAAAATCGCTCAGCAGCCTGTCCTGGTATCCCCCCGTATATGAACCGGACAGGAACCTGTTGAATGCTTCATTAAGGAGCTTATGCCAGGATACAACTTCTTTCCCGGGTATTACCGGGTAAAACAGCACATTGTTATCCATTGCCGCTTTCATATCTCCCGGGGCATCACCTATAAGAAGTATTCTTTCATCGGGATATTTGCCTTTTGCCCCCAGAGCAATATGTTCGCTTTTTGTGCCATGCTCCTGCCCTGCGATAAATCTTACAAACTTATCAATGCCGTGTTCTTTCCATTCTTTTTCAAGTGCCTCAAGCGGTGTCTGTGACACTACAATGGAGTCTGCATTATGGTTTATCTTACGTATACATTCAGGGGCATTTCTGAAGGGGCTGATTCCCTTCAGCCATTGGCTGATATCCCTGTTTATTGCCTCTGACCATTCAAGAACGGTAATCAGGGAAGGATCAGGATTTATTTTGCAGTAATTTCTGAGTGACTCATTTCCAAGCTTACTTTCTCCTCTTATCCATTCTTTCAAAGTCTCCAGTCGGGGAAGCTCAATTCCTGCTTCCTTCACCTCATGTCTTTGCTCAAGCAATTCAAAAACTTTCACAAGGGCAGGAAACCTGTTCAGACCCCTGTGGACAGAATATAGGTTTACAAATTCCCATGTTTCCCTGACTATTCCTGCTATGGGAAAAAGGTTAAAATGTTTTATCCCACAGGGGATGAAAAACTCTTTCTGTTTGACTTCCATTGTGTCAAACACGCAGCCATCAGAATCAATTCCGGCAAAAAATTCTTTACAGGGTTTTAAATCTTTTAATAATTGATGGTGATCCATTTCAATATGCCTCAGGTATATATTTTTCCAGTTTTTTTTCTTTAAAAATCGGTTTGAACCGTGTGAACCTCTGGATACCATTGCTCAGGGGTATTTGAACCCATCTATTCCCGATGAGGGCACCGGCATAATCGATGAACTCATCACTTACATCGTACCTATTTTCGCATATCCACCGTTCAGGGAAGACTCTTTCAGACAGGGCTACATCCTGAAGCTTCACCTTATCATATACTACTTTATACCCAGGCCCCTCTGAACGCAGCAGAGTAGCCATCCATCCATTTTCACCCGCACGGGCTATCTCAACAGCTTTTTTACCTACCATCCAGGCCTCTTCAAGGTCGACGTCTGAGGCATAAATCATTGAGTGTCGCTGATCGGTACCGGGAACCTGGCCCCTTGCAGTTCCTCTCGCTTTTAGCCCGGCACTGTTAAGGTAGTTAATCACCGTCTGCTGGACACTCATCCTGGAAGCTCCGTATTCTGAATGTCCGAAGGCATCACTGGGTTCGCCCAGATCACCTGCATAATAGCCTTCACTGACAACTACAATGCACCGGCCATATTCCAGTAAGTATTTGTTTACGTTTTCAGCCATTTCAGGTAAAGACACATCTGATTCGGCCATGTAAATCTGAAGAGGGAATTCCCTGCCGGGATCGGCGAGCCTGGCAGCAGCGGGTATGAAACCTGTCTTCCTTCCCATCACCTGTACCACTATCACGGGATCAGCAGGTGAGGAACCCCTGTTCTCCTCGTTAAGATTCTGGATATTGTGGGCCCAATACCTGGCAACGGAACCGTAGCCCGGAGTATGGTCTATAAGTTTGAATTCATTGTCGCCCAAATCGTTGTCAATGGTTTTTGGTACACCCACAGAGATGGTGTCAAGCCCGGCATCACTGCATTTTTCGCTTACCCTCATAACCGTGTGTTGCGAGTCATTTCCTCCTATATAAAAGAAATAACCTATATTATGGGCCCGGAAAATTTGTATTATGCGCTCAAGGTCCCTGTCCTGCCCGTCTTTGAGTTTATACCTGCAGGTGCCGATGCTGCCGGCAGCGGGTGTGGTTCTTAAAAGTTCAATCTCCCTTTTCTCCTGGCCTGAAATATCCAGCAGTTCTTCTTTAAGAATGCCTTCAATACCATGCCATCCCCCGTATATGGTCCCAAATGTAGAGCTGTCCTGCAAACAGGTATCAATAATACCTTTAAGTGTATTGTTAATTACCGGTGAAGGACCACCGGATTGTGCTATGATAACATTTTTTGCCGCCACGTTTAAATATAATTCAAAGCGTTTAAAACAGCAAATATCATAAATGTATATGAAACTTCAGTTTATGACAATCACACTCAGGTCTACTTCAAACTAAGTATCATCCGTTTCAATTTAGTGATCCCCCATGGTGAATAAGACAGACAATGACCTTAAGAACTAAGTTCTTTAGAACAATTCTAAATTGCCAAAACATGATTTTTCCCATCTTTTGTGCGCCCGCGCTATACTATTTTTAGCCACTCAGAAGCATAAAATGTATAATTTCTAACAAAAATATTTTAAAATATGTATCAAACTGATAATCTGGTGAAGGATCTGGTTGAAGCGCACGGTCGCCACAGGGAGAGCCTTATGCCTATCCTGCAGGGCATTGTTGAGAAACACAATTATCTCAGTGATAATGCCATGGTTGAGGTAGCCAAGGAGCTGGATATTTCCGCCGCGGAGGTATATGGTACAGCTTCGTTTTATTCATTTCTTGATACAGAGCCAAGGGGCAAGAATGTCATCAGGATATGCAAAACGATAACATGTGCCATGAAAGGTAAAAACGAAGTTGTCGAGACTCTTGAGGATATACTGAAGATTAAGGTTGGGGAGACAACCTCCAGTGGTTTGTTTACCCTCCTGGAGACTAATTGTATGGGCTGGTGCCATAAAGCCCCGGCTATGCTTATTAATGATGTTCCCTATATAGAGCTGACAAGGGAAAAGATTGTTAAAATTATTAAAGATTACATGCATAAATAAGAGGACCGGATAATGGAAACCAAGAAAATAAGTAAAGTTGATCTGATATTTGAACACATTGATCCACGGGAAGTTTTAAATAAAGCTTATGAAATGAACCCGTCAGAGATTACGGAAGAAATTCTTGAATCGGGTCTGAAAGGCAGGGGTGGAGCCGGATTTCCTACCGGCATGAAGTGGAAATTCTGTGCGGAGGAAAAGAGCAAAACTAAATATATTATATGCAATGCCGATGAGGGTGAACCCGGAACGTTCAAGGACAGGGAGATTCTCGACAGGGTGGCTTACAAGGTATATGCCGGCATGGCAATTGCAGGCAGGGCCATAGGAGCAAAACATGGAATTGTTTATCTTCGGGGTGAATACAAATTCCTTCTTCCCCAGCTCAGGATGGAACTGGACGGCTTTCACAAAATGATCAGGGAAATAGGTTTTGATTTTATTATTGAATACAAGATTGGCAGCGGGGCATATATATGTGGTGAAGAGAGCGCGCTCTTTGAATCAATAGAAGGAAAGAGGGGAGAGCCAAGGAACAAACCCCCATACCCAACCACATCCGGCTTATATGGTAAGCCAACAGTAATAAACAATGTTGAGACACTTGTCAACTCCGTAATCATACTCAAGTATGGCGCTAAGAAGTATAAAGAAATGGGAACACGATTCTCAACCGGGGCCAAAGTGTTTTCAGTATCAGGTGATACCCCCATACCCGGTATTTATGAACTGGAGCTGGGAATGTCATTGCTTGAGTTCGTAAAGGAATTCGGTGATGGAGATGCTAAAGCTGTTCAGGTAGGAGGAGCTGCCGGCTTCTGTGTGCCAAGAAAAATGTTTGCCAGCACTGTCATAGGTTTTGAAGGTGTGCCAACAGGTGGTTCAATGAAGCTGTTTAACAGCTCCCGCTCTATGTATCATGTCCTCCATAACTACCTTGAGTTCTTTTCCGAAGAATCATGCGGTCAGTGCACACCCTGCCGTGTAGGTTGCCAGCAGCTACTGAGAGGCGTAGAAAGCGTGAAGAGGGGAGAATCCAAATCAACATACCTGAATGAACTTGTCAAGCTAGCCGATACAATGAAAATAGCATCTAAATGCGGATTGGGTCAGTCAGTCGGGAATGCATTCAATTCAATTGTAGAGAATTTCAGAGAGGAGATCATCTATTAAGGAGGACAAAAAAATGAAAAAAAACAAAATGGTAAATCTGAAAATAAATAATCAGTCTGTTTCAGTGCCCGAGGGATCAACTGTGTTGCAGGCTGTTGAAAAATTGAATATTCACGTTCCAACCCTTTGTAACCATGATGACCTGTGTGTGGCAGGTAACTGTCGCGTATGCGTAGTGGAGCAAAAAGGTGCACGGGTGCTCATAGCAGCATGTGCTCAACCGGCTATGGAAGGGATGGAGATATTAACCAATTCCATGAAGGTACGGAATGCAAGGAAACATGTGATTGAACTGCTCCTGTCAGAACACAGGGCTGATTGCACCAAATGTTACAGGAACCAGAACTGTGAATTGCAAACCCTGGCCAATGAATATTCCTTTGGCGATCATATATTCCTGGACCTTGTCAAGGAACATGAACATATTATTGACAATACCAGTGCATCAATAATAAAGGATGACAGCAAATGCATTCGTTGCCAGCGCTGTGTGAGAACATGCCATGAATTACAGAAGATATCGGCAATAGCAGTCAGCGGCAAGGGGTCGGAGATGAAAATATCCACCTTCCATGACAGGCCAATAAGCCATGTTGTGTGCACTAACTGTGGGCAGTGCGTCAACCGTTGCCCTACCGGTGCACTGACAGAGAAAAACTATATTGATTATGTATGGGATGCCATATATGATGAAGATAAACATGTCGTGGTACAGACAGCTCCTGCCGTCAGGGTTGGCCTGGGAGAGGACCTGGGATATGACCCGGGTGAAAGGGTTACGGGAAAATTGGTTACCGCACTTAAGCAGCTGGGCTTTGATTCCGTCCTGGATACCGACTTCAGTGCTGACCTCACCATCATGGAAGAGGGCACTGAACTTTTAGGCAGGCTGAAAAAAGCCCTGGTCGAAAATGATAAGGACACAGTACTGCCCATGTATACCTCGTGTTCCCCCGGATGGATAAAATTCATTGAACACAAATACCCCGAGATGTTGCCAAACCTGTCAACATGTAAGTCGCCTCAGCAGATGTTTGGTGCTCTTGCCAAGACTTATTATGCTGAAAAGAAAGGTATTGATCCAGAGAATATTGTTTCAGTTTCAATAATGCCATGTACCGCCAAGAAGTTTGAAGCCAATCGCCCGGAAATGAGAGATAGCGGATATAAGGATGTTGATTATGTTCTCACAACAAGAGAGCTAGCCGTGATGATAAAGCAGGCAGGAATTGATTTCAGGACCCTTGAACCATCAAACTATGATTCACTCATGGGTGATTCAACCGGAGCCGCAGCTATTTTTGGTGCCACGGGTGGTGTGATGGAAGCTGCCATACGTACAGCATATGAGATTGTTACAGGCAAGCCCGTCCCATTTGATAACCTCAATATAAGCCCCGTAAGGGGAATGGAAGGGGTCAAGGAGGCGTCACTCAAAATAAACGGATGCCATAAAGAATGGAAATTCCTTGAGGGTGTCGAACTAAAAGTGGCCATCGCCCACGGTCTTACCAATGCTGATAAGGTGATGAGGGCAATAAGCAAAGGGGAGGCTGAATATCACTTTGTTGAAGTAATGGCATGCCCGGGTGGGTGTATCGGAGGTGGCGGGCAACCCATACCCACAAATATGACAATACGACAGCAGAGGATAGATGCAATATATGCCGAGGATATGAGTATGCCAATAAGGAAGTCACATGATAATCCTGAGGTTAAGAAGCTGTATGAAGACTTCCTGGAGAAACCAAACAGTCATAAGGCGCATGAATTACTCCACACTCATTATGTGGAGAGGGTACGGTACTAGGGTTTAATATCATATTCTTATTAATTGGTTTATGGAGGCTGTCTCATGGGGCAGCCTTTCTTTTATGCAGTGCGGGTGGTTTCTCCTCCAGACCGGATCTATTCTGCCACCTCCCTATTCTCACCCCCTGATCTTTTTCAACAGCCAGGCCATATTCTCACCCAGGGTTCTCATAGTTTTAAGCCCTTCCTCATCATTCAAGACATCGCCTTTTTCCCTTCCTATGCCAATATTCCAGTATGATGATCCGGGTATAATCATTTCGTTTATTAGAAAGAAATGGTTAATACTGTCGAATGAATGTATGGCTCCTGCCCGTCTGACGGCTATTACTGCAGCACCGGC
This sequence comes from Bacteroidales bacterium, assembly GCA_032260385.1. Classification (GTDB taxonomy): domain Bacteria; phylum Bacteroidota; class Bacteroidia; order Bacteroidales; family VadinHA17; genus UBA9300. The sequence goes on from JAVVEL010000040.1 coordinate 11,252, forward strand.
TTTTCTTTTCAATGGATTGCCGGCGGCCCGAAGCGAATATCCGGCCACATCGAGCAGGGCTTTTGTTTCAGGGGTGATATCCGAGAAATATACTGGTGAACCTATAAGCAGTCCATCAGCATCAATCATTTTTTTTAGTATGCCGTTAAGCAGCTTATTGTCGATGTGACACTGTCCGTCCTTTTCTTTCTTACACTTCATGCATGCTGTACAGGGCTTAAGTTTTTTTCCGCCAATCCTGATTAACTCTGTATCAATACCATGCTTGTCAAGTACCTTCATTGTTTCCCTCAGAAGGATCTCTGTATTACCATTTTTTCTCGGGCTGCCATTAATTGCGAGTACTTTCATAATTACCGGCTTGTTTGATTATTTCTTGTTTATGGTATAAGATCTTCAATTGAAGGAGGGGAAACTTCATCTTTTTTATCAAGGCCCTTTTTACTCTTATTTGTTGTATCAGAATATAGATCTTCTATCTTAACAGGCCCTCCTTCATATTCTTTTGTCCTGTTCCCGGTAAGCTCTCCGTGACTATCCGACCGGGAATTAAAATACAGGACAAGGCTGAATATGGGAAATAAGGGCATGGTCAGCGCATTGATAATGGCAGAGAGTATTATAAAAGAGGGTTTGCTTGTGATGTTCAGTAATTCGCCTGCATCCCCCGGGTTCATAATTGTCCTGAAGAAACTTCCTCCATAGGGTATCATGATCAGTGTGCTGAGAATAAGCGATATAACCATAAGGAGAATTATAAATACAGCAACCCATCCAATATTAGGCCAGAAACGTTTATGGGAGAGCCTGAGGGTGGTAGTGATGGTGTCGCCGATACCACTGTCTTCAATCATAAGTACTGGCGCTATGAATGCATAAATCATTACTACATAGACAGTAGCAAATAAGGCGCCTACAATGAAGAGGAAAATACCCAGGGTTATGGCAAACATGGCAAATACAGCAAGGATAATGGTAAGCAGGAGGAGGGGCAGAAAAAATTTTAGAATCCCTGTAGTGCCAATGGAAAATATGCTTGCGTCGGGGTCAACCGGTTTCCTTATTACATAATACTGTAATATCAGTGTAAAGGTGAATGTGAAGAGTATGATGAGAGAATAGGGCCCTATCATGGATTTCACAATGGCCATCATCTCTTCAGGATCCGTTAAGGAATATATTTCTGAGATATTAATCCTCCCGGTAAGATATGAAGTGATTAGCGAAAAGACAAAGGCTATAAGTATCAGGCTTCCAAACCATTTTTTATAAAATTCCCATATAGAGCCAAGGGCTGTATCGAGGTCGTATTTTTTATTCAGGGGGTGTTGTGTATAGTCAACCATAGGATTAAATTTTTTGTTTTCGGTATGTAAATATACATAATAATGTCAGCCAATCAGGTCAAGTATATCCTTAATTTCAATTTCCCTGAGGGGATTATTCGTGGAAATAAAAGTCTCAGCAAGCCGGGATTTCTTTTCCTGCAGTTTTACAATTTTTTCCTCAATGCTGTTCGAAGTAATATATCTTTTAACAAATACATTTTTATCCTGGCCTATCCTGTGAGCCCTGCTCAGTGCCTGCAGTTCGGCCGAGGGATTCCACCAGGGATCAAGGATAAAAACATAATCTGCGGCAGTCAGATTCAGTCCCAGCCCACCTGCTTTTAGAGAAATAAGGAAAATGTTTATGTCCTTATCAGACTGGAAGCCTTCAACAATATCCCCCCTTTTTGTACTGCTCCCTGTAAGTAAGGAATATTTCAGGCCTCCTGTATCAAATTCCCTCGCAAAAAGATCAAGGTGCCTTACAAAGGATGAAAAGACAAGAATCTTATGGCCCTCTGAAATTACGGACTCAATATCGTGGAGCACATTCTCGAATTTCCCCGAATCAGACCTGTAATCGGGATCAGCGAGTACGGGATGATTGGATATCTGCCGGAGCTTCATAAGGCCCTGTAATACTATAATGGCCGACTTTTCCTCGCCGTTCTTTTCAATAGTTTCGAGTATGGAGTTCCTGACAACTGATTTTTCCTCTTCATATTTTTTGTGCTGGTCTTCACTCATGTTACAATAAACCATGTTTTCACTTACAGGCGGAAGGTCATGCGTTACCTCCTCTTTAGTTCTGCGCAGAATAAATGGTTTTATCAGCCTCAGCAGTCTTTCTTCACGTTCCACAGATTGTTCTTTTTCTATCGGCTTTGCAAACTGCCTGTTGAAATAGACCAGGCTGCCCAGCAATCCTTTGTTCACAAAATTGAACTGTGTCCACAGATCGGTCAGGGAATTTTCTACGGGCGTTCCTGTAAGCACCAGTTTATGTTCAGACTTAAGGTGTGATATGGTCTTATATAACTGTGATGCGGGATTCTTGATTACCTGGCTTTCATCCAGAACTATATAATAAAAATTGAAAGCTGATATAATTTCAATATCCTGCCTTATGGTATGATAACTCGACAGGATAATATCGTATTCATTGAAATACCTGGTTGATTTTTTCCTGTTGTTGCCCTTGTAGCTGTACGTTTTCAGTGAAGGTGTGAATTTCCTTATTTCATTTTCCCAGTTGGAGATAAGTGAAGCAGGTACTATGAGCAGGGATGTTAGCCCTTTTTTAATGTCTGAAAACAAATCTGGTTCATTGCCCCCCGGGGCAGGGCTGATCTCATCATTTTTTTCTTTGTTGAGCTGCATAAGAGCCAGTGTCTGTATAGTTTTGCCCAGGCCCATATCGTCGGCAAGGCAGCCACCCAGATTATTGTCCTGTAAGAAGCTCAGCCATCTCAGCCCCTCTTTCTGGTAATCCCTCATTTCTGCCTTAAGCCCATTGGGCAGTCTTACATCCGGGATACTGTCAGGAATAACCAGTTTTTCAAGGGCAGGGCATGAATGGCATTCTTCCTCGTTAAATATGTCATTGAGCAAGGAAAAGTGTTGCTTGTGGAGTTTAATAATATTCTTATCCGTTTGTCCCAGCTCCAGTAATTCACTGTACCTGGCAAACCATTCCTCAGGCAGGACGATCACCGTGCCGTCACTGCTCATATATTCCCTCTTTCCTTCAAGGATATTCTTCCTGAAATTTATGAATGGTATCTCCTCACCATTAATTACAACCTTTGCCTTAAGGTCAAACCAGTCGTTAGATACTTCATAATTAATATTAAGGCTTATTGGTTTCAAATTATATTTTTTGTCCAGGCTCCCGTGATTTATGCTGAATCCTTCAGCAAGCAGTTCATTATATGAATAATTCAGCCATTCTATGAGTGAGTATAATTCCTCCCGGGCTTCCCCGCCCTGGCTGGCCACCGTGAAATTAACATTATCGTCACTGTAAAAGCCCAGCTTGTTGAGCTTCTCAATACAGGCTTGCTCCCACTTGCGATCACGGCTTATCTTCTTGAAAACGTAGCCGGGTTCTTCTTCAAAAATTGTGAAGGCTTCAGCCAGATCATTATGAAATATTTTTATCCCTTCATATTCGAATTTAAGAATGAGAACCGCAATATTTCTTAACCCTTTGTCAAGTGACAGGGAAGCTGAAGGGTCCGGGGTAATATGCTTTATTTCAAATCCCAGGGCTTTGACGGTGTGGGTGTTAACTAGCTTTCTCACAAAGCCTGAGAAATACTTTTTGTTGTGGTTTCCCGGTATTCTGACTTCTTTTTTTTGCAGGAAGGGCATCAGTTTGGATCCTTCAATCTCATCTACCGGTACCAGCCTGTCGTTATATCTTATGAGACAGGGATAATTGCACAGGATCTCAATTTCACCCTCAAGCAGGTCGATCTTATTTCCATTAATGAATAACTCCAGGATGTATTTAGTCTCTTCACTCCCCTTTTCAAAGGTGAACAGGGGCTTGATACCTGTTTTGCAGATATTAAGACGATCCTCGGGGTGAAGATTGCTGGTACCTGTTTTTTGCCAGTAAACAGGGATTGAGTGTGTATTTATAATCTCAAAGCATTTATAAAGTTTCCTTTCAATATATGGCTTAATATGTTTCTCAAACCTTTCCCCGCTTATTTTTTCTGTAAATACTACCACTGTCCTTTCACGCGAAAAAAGGCGGAAAAGATAAGGGTCTGAATAGCTGTTGATAAGTTCTGTCAGGTCAGTTTCAGCTTCTGTTAGCTCATCCATTATGGCGGGTGAGGCATAGGGTGAGAGGCATTCAACGGGACTGTAGTATTCGCTTCCTTCTTCCTTTTCCACAATCCACGGAAGGAATATCGATCCCCATAACCTGTGCCTGCCCAGTATAATTACAAAGCCACGATGCGATATTTTTTTTAAAGGACTCAAATCAATGATGCTGGTATAACATGCAATAATGGTTAAGATAATGCACTTTTCAAAGTAACCTGGCTCTCTTTTTATAAATTTGCATATCGTATAAGTCATATTATGGACAGGAAGATACTTCATATTGATATGGATGCTTTTTTTGCATCGGTTGAACAGAAGGACAGACCTGAACTTAAAGGCAGGCCTGTAGTTGTCGGATCTGATTCTCCCCGTGGAGTGATAGCGGCAGCCAGCTATGAGGCGCGCAAGTATGGTATCAGATCGGCTATGCCCAGCATTACGGCTAAGAGATTATGCCCCGGCCTGGTGTTTACAAGACACAGGATGAACAGGTATAAAGAAGTATCAGCGCTAATTTTTGATATTTTTCATAAATACAGCCCACTCGTTGAAGCGCTTTCAATTGATGAGGCTTTTATTGATGTGAGTAAGGCTGCCGGCGATTTTGATTCTGCCATTTTACTTGCCCGGAAGATTAAGAAAGAAATAGGAGAAGAGACGGGACTGAGCTGTTCGGCAGGTATCTCCCTTAATAAATTCCTGGCAAAACTGGCCTCGGATATTAATAAGCCGGATGGACTGTATGTTATTTATCCGTCAGATATTGACCGGTTTATATGCGATTTACCCATTGAGCGTTTCTATGGTATTGGCAGGGTTACGGCTGAAAAAATGCACAGGTTTGGAATACACACAGGTGCCGACCTGCAAAAGGCAGAACGGAATTTCCTTGAAAGGAATTTTGGCAAGGCGGGGATTTTCTTCTATGAGATTGCAAGAGGAATAGATAAGAGGGAGGTGGAGCCTGACAGGATGAGGAAGTCTGTCGGCGCTGAGCTTACCTTCGAAAAGGACCTTACTACCGGGTTTGAAATAATAGCTGAGTTATATAAGCTTGAAAAAGAGCTGTGGGCCAGGATTGAAAAACAGGATAAAAGGGGAAGAACCATAACAGTAAAGGTGAAGTATGATGATTTCAGGCAGATAACAAAGAGTTATACCCTTGACAGGCAAGTTGACAGTTTCAGTGTTTTGCACGCAACAACTCAAAGCCTCAGGGAACAGATTGATTTTAAGAGGCAAAGAGTCAGACTTCTGGG
>JAVVEL010000041.1:0-8342 GCA_032260385.1 Bacteroidales bacterium
GTGTATGATGTAAAAGATTTGCTTGCCGGAGGTGAAAATACCATTGGTATTATACTTGGTGAAGGCTGGTATAAGGGCAGGATATCACGTGATGTTTACGGATCCGAGACTGCCGTAATGACCCAACTAATAATTGAATATGCAGATGGAAGAACGGCCCTGGTTAAAAGTGACGGGACATGGAAGACTTCTACAGGCCCGGTTGTGAGTTCAAGTATCTATGACGGGGAAATTTATGATTCAGGAAAAGAAATGATTGGCTGGGATAGCCCGGGCTTCAACCCTTCACCATGGACTGAGGTAACAGTAAAAGACTATCCGAAAAATAATATTGTTCATACTTACAATGAACCAGTAAGAAAACATGAGGAATTAAGCCCTGTCGACATATTCATAAGCCCCGGCGGTGATACTATTGTTGACTTTGGCCAGAACCTTGTAGGTTGGGTTAAGCTTGCCGTTAAAGGTGAAAGAGGTGATAGTGTCTGGCTGTATCATGCCGAAGTCCTGGACAAAGAAGGTAATTTCTATGTTGAGAACCTGCGTGGTGCCAAACAACGAAATATTTATATTCTGAATGGCTCAGACCAGGTCTTTGAGCCACATTTTACATGGCAGGGCTTCAGGTATGTTAAGGTAAAGGGACTGAAAAAGATGCCACAGCAAGCCGATATGTCTGCAATAGTCCTTTATTCTGATATGGAGAAGTCAGGTAGCTTTACGACTTCAAACCCTGATCTCAATCAGTTACAGAGTAATATAGTATGGGGCCAGAAAGGTAACTTTCTAGATGTTCCCACAGATTGCCCCCAGAGAGACGAGAGGTTGGGCTGGACAGGGGATGCCCAGGTCTTCTGTAGCACCGCAGCATTCAATATGAATGTTAATAGTTTCTTTTCCAAATGGTTGAAAGACCTTGCCGCTGACCAGTTCGACGACGGGAATGTGCCTGTTGTAATACCAAATGTACTTGGTGCAAGATCCTCCGGAAGTGCCGGGTGGTCAGATGCAGCTACTATTATCCCCTGGAATATATATCGCTCCTATGGCGATCTGAAGGTGCTGGAAGATCAGTACCCCAGCATGAAGGCCTGGGTTGATTATCTTGTTAGCGTGAGTAATGATCTTTTAAGGAATAACGGCTTCCATTATGGCGACTGGCTTTTCTATAGCCTGGATGATGATAACGGAGGACGATCAGCCGTAAGCGACAAGTATCTTATAGCCCAGTGTTTCTTTGCCAATTCGGTGAAAATTGTTGCAGAAACAGCATCCCTGCTGGGGAGGGATGAGGATAGTAAGTATTATTCAGCACTTCACGGACAGATAAAGGATATTTTTAATAATGAATTTGTTACTCCCAACGGGCAACTGGTTTCCAATACACAAACAGCTTACGTGCTGGCACTCCAGTTTGACCTCCTGCCGGAAAAAATGAGAAAACAGGCAGTATCACGCCTGCTTACCAATATCAGGGAATACGGTAATCATATTACCACCGGTTTTCTTGGTACTCCCTATATTAACCATGTGCTTACCCGCTTTGGTCAGATTGATGTGGCTTATGAGTTGTTATTGCAGGAAACCTGGCCCTCATGGCTCTACCCCGTAAAAAAAGGGGCAACAACTATATGGGAGAGATGGAACGGGATAAAACCCGACGGATCATTCCAGTACCCTTCAATGAACTCTTTCAATCATTATGCATATGGAGCCATAGGCGACTGGATGTATAAAGTAATAGCAGGGATTAATCCCGAAAAACCCGGTTACAGGGAGTTTTCTGTTAATCCGCGTCCCGGAGGTGATATAAGTAGCGCCACGGGAGAACTTAATACCTATTATGGTCTTATCAGGTCAGCCTGGAAAATTGAAAACAATAATTTCCTGATTGAAATCGACGTCCCGGTAAACACCCTAGCTAAACTGTATCTTCCTGGTTCATCCGTATTGGATATTAGCGAAGGAGGAAAGAATATTACGGAAGTGGAAACAGTTGATATATTGGAAGAAAGTGAAAAATATATACTCCTTATGCTGGGTTCCGGGAGATATAGCTTCAATGTGTCAGCTTATGATCACTAATATCTGAAAATGAATAATTAAAATCATGATAATCCCGGAGAAATTAATTTCCCTGTCAGGGTATTACGGCAGTAATAAGGCTTATGTTATTGCCGGGGGAGGAAATACATCTTATAAAAAAGGAGATAGTTTGTGGATAAAGGCCAGCGGTATCCCTCTGGCCGGGATTGATGAGTCTGGCTTCGTCTGTCTCTCACGTATGAAACTGGCTGAAATTTCATCGTCAGATTACAGTACGGATCCTTTTTTGAGGGAGGAGGAGATAAAGAAAGATCTCTTGGATGCAATTAAGGGTGACAGCAATAAGCGACCCTCAGTTGAAACATCCTTGCATAATCTTATAAATTTTCCCTATGTAGTTCATACCCACCCAACATCTGTGAACGCCCTCCTGTGTTCGGTGGATGCTAAAATGCTAACGAAAAAACTGTTCGGAAATGAGGTCCTCTTTGTGGATTATACCAATCCGGGTTATGAGCTTTTTAAACAGACTGAAGAACAATTGGTGGAATACATATCTGCCTGTGGCTCTGAACCAGGTGTGATCTTTCTCGGTAATCATGGGATGATTGTCAGTGGAGCTGATCCGGAGGATATCCATTTTGAGAGCGAACGAATACTTAAAACTGTTGAAGCACAGTTTAAGCGCAAGCTGCCTTCAACCGGCGATTTGCAGCATCATGAATTATATGCAGCCGTGGTTGGTGAACTGGATGATTATTTCCAGAGCCTTAAGCTTTTTTCGCTTTACAGGAATAATGATCTTATCAGGTCTTTTGTTGATTCAAAGGAAAATTTTAAAAAAACCGTTCGCCCTTTTACACCTGATAATGTTGTATACTGTAAATCGAAATATTTGTATTCCTCCGCCAGAACTGGTAAAGTTATAGCTGATTTTGAGTCATTTAAATTAAAGTATGGCTATTTCCCACGCATCATTGCACTGGAAAAAGATGGATTGATTGCACTGGGACCGGATGAGAAATCAGCAGCCTCAGCAATGGAGGTTTTTCAGGATATGCTTAAGATAAGCTTCCTTTCAGGAAATTTCAATGGTCCGCGTTTTCTAAGCGATGAACAAATTCACTTTATTGATACATGGGAAGCGGAAAATTACAGGCGCAGTATAAAGTCTTGACAGGAATACCTATCTTGTGACAATACTAAAATTGAAGATAATTATGAAATTGAATGTTAAACTGATGTTGCTTATGCTGACAATAGGTCTGTGCCTGCCGGATGGAATTCTTGGACAGGAATTATTGCTCAGGGGCAGGGTTACAACCTATGACAGCATACCGCTTATGAATGTGGAGGTAACAGCAAAAGGTAGCGGATCTGAAGTCCTGACAGATTCTCTTGGGCTATTTTCGATAGAATGCCTTAATGATGATAAACTGATTTTTAATGCTAAAAGCTTTAAGAGGGAAACGGTTAATTTAAAGGGAGATGAAGTCTTCCTGGATGTTAATATGGAATTAAAGGAAGGGGAGCGATACCTTGAGCTTGCACTTGGACCTGACGGATACATAAGAGAAGCAGATAAGCAGAAGGTCAGTACAATTAACGACAAGGAAGTTGATTTTTCAATGTACTCCACCATATATGATGCCCTTAGGGGTCGTGTAGCCGGTGTCAATATTGTTGGAGATATTGTGTATATAAGGGGTCAGACAACCATAGGATCTGGCGATGCCGAGGCTCTTTTCGTTGTGGACGGTGTTATTGTAAGTAAATTTGTTTTCTCCAGTATATCTACCAGCGATATACAGAATATCAGAGTGCTTAAGGGATCAGCCGCTTCAATTTATGGTTCCCGGGGAGGAAATGGTGTTATTGAGGTTGATACAAAAAGAGGGAAGTTTAAATAAACTGTCAACAAAAAGTATTGCAACTTGTAAACCTGGAACTTAAGCTAAAACTTAAAACCTGAAACAGAGAACCGGCTTACAGAGCCGGTTTTTTTGTGCCCAGAACAGGACTCGAACCTGCACATACTTGCGTATACTAGTCCCTGAAACTAGCGCGTCTACCAATTCCGCCATCTGGGCATTCAATTACACTCATGCCCAGTTGTCGGAAACTTCCTCACTGGCTGGCCCCTCGCTAAATTAGTCCACCGGACTAATTCTTAACGCTCGGTCCTGCCATCTGGGCAAATCAGATTATGAATTATGAGTGATGAGTTACGAAAAACGATTATCTAACTGGTTTCTCATAATTTTTTCAAAGAGCGAATGCAAAAATAAGCGAATTTTTTCAAAGAAAAAGATAAATGAACAAAAAAAGGCTAAGGCAAAGAGTTACAATATGATTCCTGATTCATCAGTTCAACTAAATACCATGTCATAGTACCTCAAGATCTTTTCTTCCAGCTGACCGACAGATATATACTTGCTTTCCCTTATATATTCCTTCCCTTCAAAAAAAACCAGTATGCCAGGGGCAGAATAGACACCAGCCCTGGCTGTGATTGACGGGTTTATCGAGGCATCAATGGATAAGAATTCCAGTTCCGGAAATTTCACTGAAGCCAGCTCCCACACTTTCGGTTGCAGACTCTTACAGGCCACGCAGCCCGGGTTGAAAAAATATACAAGCAATGCTTTGGCCTTCTTTATTCTTTCTTCTAAGTTGATGATATCCATTTATATATCAATTATTACCTTTGTTTAACACCAATCCTACAGGGAGAAACAGTAATTTTTACTAATTTGTTCTGTGTATCTAGGAAAAAACTAAGAAGGTGAGGTATATTGACCTATATAAAAAAGGTATTCTTAAGCAGAGGGCGATCGAATTTATCGGAAAACTGTCTGATTGCACCCTCTGCCCGAGAAACTGTGGAGTTAACAGGTTGGAGAATGAGAAAGGCACGTGCAATACCGGGCGAAAGGCTGTGGTCTCATCCTATTCTGCGCATTTCGGTGAGGAGAAGCCACTGGTGGGACGATATGGTTCGGGAACCATATTTTTCACTAACTGCAACCTCCTCTGCAGCTTCTGTCAAAATTATGCTATATCACATCTTGGAAGGGGAGTGGAAGTTAATGATATGGAGCTGGCGGCTATGATGATAGACCTGCAGGAACAGGGCTGTCATAATATCAACCTGGTTACTCCTTCACATGTCGTCCCCCAGATAATATCAGCTATTGCTCTTGCTGCCTGCAGGGGTCTGAAAATACCAATTATATTTAATACCGGTGCCTATGATAAGGTAAGTACCCTGAAAGCACTTGATGGGATTATCGACATATATATGCCTGACTTTAAATTCTGGACAAAGGATCTGTCAGTTGAGACATGTAAGGCAAGTGATTACAGGAAGGTGGCAATCAGGGCTATAAGTGAAATGCACAGGCAGGTTGGTGACCTGGAATTGAATGAAATGGGCATTGCATCGAATGGTTTACTTATAAGACATCTGCTTATGCCCGGTTACCCGGAAGAAACAAGGAAAATACTAAATCACATTACTGATACTGTGTCAAAGAAAACCTATGTCAATATAATGCCACAATATTACCCGTGTGGCACGGTTTTACGGTCAGATAAGCTGGGAAGAACCATCAGGCCCTCCGAACATAGGCAGGCTATTGATTATGCAAAAGAGTTAGGATTACAACGTATTGATTATTAAGCTCTGGAGCTAGCCTTAACGACCTGGTCTCTTTGTTCGTATATAAATGTTAAATGATAAATATAACTTGATTATTAAGTCTTTTTTTCGTATTTTAAATACGAGAATTTTTGTTTACGGGTAATAAATCAAATAATTAATTATGGGTAAGAATGTTGGAGTATGGCTTGACAAAGAGAAAGCCTATCTTATTTCCGTGAATGGAGGTAAACACCGTGTCGAAAAGGTTGAATCAAATGTTGAATCACGGGTTCGTTACCAGGGTGAAACGAAATCATATTCAAGAATCGGTGGTGCATTTTTCAATCCTTCGAAGAAAAAGACAAAGAGGGAAAAACATCAGTTAAACCATTATCTTACCGACTTGTCGGTAAAATTATCAGATGCTGAGAATATTCTGATTTTTGGTCCTGCCGATGTAAAAAAAGAGCTGAAAAAGGTATTGATAAAACGAAAGGATAAACCGGCAATCCGCCTGGAGTCTGCTGAACAAATGACAGAAAACCAGATGGTTGCCAGGGTTAAAGAACACTTTAAGTAAAAATCTATCAGTCTTTTATAGAGTCATAAACACTCTGTAAGATTTCTGTCCGGATATTCAAATCATACAGGAGGTTGTTTTCACGGGTGGGGTATACCCTGTTTGAAAGGAAAACATAACTCAGTTCAGCTTCAGGATCAACCCATACAAAGGTGCCTGTGAAACCCGAATGTCCGAAACTGGATGCTGAAGCGCCGGGACAGGGGTAATCCTCATCGGTACCATCCGCTTCATTCACCAGGGGCTTGTCAAAACCAAGTCCGCGCCTGTTTCCCGGGAACTGGTATCTGGTGTACTCTCTTATTGTTTCTTTGTTTAGTATCTGCTCACCTCCGTATGTTCCTTCCCTGCGGTACATCTCCATCAGTTTGATAAGGTCATTGGCGGTGGCAAACAAGCCTGCATTTCCTGAAAATCCTCCCATCATTGCAGCTCCTTCATCATGTACATAACCATGGATGAGCTGCTTCCTGAACAGTGTGTCAATCTCGGTGGGAACAATACCGGTTTCAGGGTAAAACCTGAAAGGATTGAAAACTATATCCCAGGCACCCAGCTTATGGTAGATATTCCTGTAGAGAAAGTCTTCATAGTCCTGCCCGCTAAGGTCTTCAATTATTGAAGGTATCAGAAAGAATACCAGCCCTGAATAAACATACTCTTTTTCAGCCATGGGTGATCGTTTAATGGCTCTTTTTATCTTGTTAAAATAATTGCGGTGTACGTAAAGACCATTAGCCACAGTGCTAGGATAACGATCCGATTGTACCCTTTTTATTGTCCACCATTTATATGTGTCATTGTTGCGAAGTGTGTTCTTCCAGTATGGTATCCAGGGGTATAGTCCTGCCTGGTGTGCAAGTATCTCACGAAAAACCAGGTCCTTTTTATCTGAGAATCTCATTTCCGGGACATAATCCACCAGTATGTCATCCGGAGAGAATAAACCCTCTCCGTCAAGCTTCATCAGTCCCGTGGTTGAAGCAGCTACCTTGGTTACTGATGCAAGATCATAAAGGTCATTCTCCTGTACATCAATCCTTGAATCATAGGTGTGCGTTCCGTAACACTTATGAAAAAAAACAATACCCTTTCGTGCCAGTATCACCTCACATCCCGGGTAAGCACCGGCCTCCAGCCCGGTAGTTGCAAGTGAGTCTATTTTCTTTTCAACCATATCCGATGCTATGCCCGCATCTTCAGGATAGCCATACTGAACCCTGAGCTTCCCGGGCGTCAGTATTCCGTAACCCTGTTTATATTTCGGTTTAATGCTTACGGGCAGTTTACCATGACCGCCAATTCCGCCAAAGATGAGTTGTGGCGAAAGTTCCTCGGTATAATCATTTTCCTGGTACGCAAGAATTAATCCTTCTGCATCCTGCAGACTGTTGAGGCGCTCAAGGGCGTAGGGATTCCCAAAGTAAACAGCGATCAGCCGGGTGGAGGCACCCAGCTTTTTAATGAATTTTTCCTCTTCACTGTTTATGCCAAAATTCCGGAATGGCCGCTGGTCCGTATCGAAAATCCCGGCAATAACGATATCATAACCTTCCAATTTGTGTAAAAGACTGTCATCGCTATTCATTCCTTCAGTCCAGTAATAATTGTCTGTCCTTGTATATTTCTCCGCCATCGACTGGAAGACTGTCTTATTACTGCTGTTAACTGCCAGGCATGCTATCCTTGTCCTGTCAAGATTCTTTAAGGGGATAATATTGTTCTCATTATTCAGGACAGTCAGCGCATTTGCATAAAGTTTTCTGATAAAAGAACTGTTTCTATTATGCTTTGATTTTTCCACTGCTTTCTCACCATCGGGCTTTTCGGCAAATAAAGCCGACCAGTACTTGAAAGCCAGGATTTTCCTGCATGTATTCTCAATTTGACTGTATGGGATTTTACCCTGGTCATAGTAATCCTTTATTGCATTAATAGCCAGTCCTGCATCCATTACATATTCTATGATGTCATTGCCTGCTTCATATGCCATGGCGTCAGCTTCACCAGGTGCATAATAATCAGTTAAACCTTTCATGTTCATGGCATCTGTTAATGCCAGGCCCTTAAATC
>JAVVEL010000041.1:8440-16215 GCA_032260385.1 Bacteroidales bacterium
CCCAGCTCTTCCTTGAGTAAACCGGTCATAACGGGTTTTGACAGGGTGGAGGGTAGTTTGGAAGTGGAATCCAGGGCAGGTATATTTAAATGAGCAGACATTACAGCCCCAATGCCTTCTTTAATAGCTGCCTTGAAAGGGTAGAGCTCAAGGCTGTCGAACCTTTCCCTTGTATGCTTTATCAGCGGAAGATCATAATGTGAGTCAGTGTTGGTATCACCGTGCCCGGGAAAATGTTTGGCGGTGGCAAGTATACCCTCATCCTGCATACCATTGAAGTACATTTGTACCTTCTTCGCTACAAGCTGCCTGTCCTCGCCAAATGACCTGTAATTAATCACGGGGTTGGCAGGGTTGTTATTAATATCTGCAACCGGGGCCAGGTTTATGGTCAGACCCAGTAGTTTAAATTCCTCTGCAACCCTCTTACCCATTTCATAAATAAGTGAATCATTATTTATGGCGCCCAGGGTCATCTGGTAGGGGTAATCCTGTAAGTGTTCAAGCCTCATGCCGGCTCCCCATTCACCATCGAGCGCTATGGCAAGCGGAACACGGGAAATAGACTGGTAGTGTTTTATAAGCTCAACCTGCTTTGCCGGTGTCCCCTGGAAAAATACAAGTCCGCCAATACCATATTCCCTTATTGTCCGGTCAATTTCAGTATAATGACCTATATCCCTGTCTGACCATGTCGCAAGGAAAATACTCTGCGCTATCTTTTCTTCAATACTTAGTGATGATAATACCGAGTCTACCCAGGGATGATCATAATATTTCATGAATTCAGGTTCCTGGGAGAAAGAATTTAGCGAAAAAATAAGGAATAGAATGGCCAAAAAGCTAATTAACAGATACTTATGAGTCATAGTCTTTCTTGTTAGAAAGCATAAAAATAATAAAAATTATATGTCAATTCCATTGTACGGCTTTTAAGGTTTAAATTATTATTTTAGTGTCTTTAAAAACATCAAATCTTATAAAGCAGAGATATGAATAAACAGCGCTTACTTTCACTGGATATTTATCGTGGTATAACAATAGTCTTTATGATTATTGTTAATACACCCGGAAGCTGGCAATATGTCTATGCCCCTCTAAGGCATTCTGAGTGGCATGGCTGCACACCAACAGATCTTGTTTTTCCATCCTTTCTTTTTATAGTCGGTGTTTCGATGTGGTTTTCAATGAAGAAATATGGTCATAATCTTAACACCCGGTCTGTTCTCAAAATACTCTACCGGACATTCGTAATCTTTGCAGCCGGATTTTTGCTTATCTGGTTTCCCTTTTTCGGTAAAGAATTGTCAACGGTCAGAATAATGGGTGTTCTGCAGCGCATTGCCCTGGCATATGGCCTTGGCGCACTTATATGCCTTATTGTTAAAAGAAATTACCTCTGGGTGGTCTCTGTAGTTATTCTTCTCGGCTATTGGGCCCTCCTGTACTTTGCCGGGGCTAATGACCCTTACAGCCTGGAAGGAAATGCTGTTTTGAAATTTGACCTGCTGGTACTTGGCGAAAATCACTTGTACCGTGGTTTCGGTATCCCCTTCGACCCGGAAGGACTGCTGAGCACTATTCCGGCTGTAGCAACAGTAATAATCGGTTTTATGGCCGGTGAAATAGTCGGTAAGGGGCCCGCAGAGATGAAAAAAGTGCTCAGTATGGTATTAATAGGATTAATCCTGACAATTGCAGGTCTGGTCTGGAATATCTGGTTCCCCATAAACAAACCTTTATGGACTAGTTCATACGTACTTTATACGGGAGGTCTCTCGCTTATAATCCTTGGCCTGCTCTACCTTCTTATTGATGTATTGAATTTTAAATGGTGGACGGGCTTTTTTAAAGTCTTCGGAATGAATGCACTTTTTATTTACATAGTGGCTTCTTTGTGGACAAAGATAATGCTGCTGGTAAAGATTGGGGCAGCAGGAGAAAAAGTGAGTTTGTATTCATGGCTATATACCAAAGTATGTGTACCCCTGCTGGGTAACCTTAACGGCAGCTTGTTGTTTGCCCTCCTCCAGGTATTTCTTATGTGGATACTGGTATATATCCTTTATCGCAGGAAGATATTCATAAAAGTCTAGTGGCATGGACGAAAAGAAATTGCTAAGTAAAAAATACAGAGAATTTACAGGTGAAGAATGCATTGATATTGCAAGTATGCCCCGCTCCGGTTCCGAAAGGAAGTATTTCAGGATTACCGGGTCGGGGAGAACAATGATCGGGGCCTATAATCCAAACAGGGAGGAAAATGATGCCTTCATAGGTTTTACCAGGCATTTCAGATCACTTAAACTGCCCGTGCCTGATGTCTTTTGCTACTACCCGGAGTCAGACTGCTATTTTATCCAGGACCTGGGCGATACAAACCTTTTCACATGGCTTGAAAGAAAAAAGCAAACCGTTGGCTTTGATGAAGAACTTCTCAATTTTTACAGGCGTTCACTGGAATTGCTCGTTCTATTCCAGACCAGGGCAATAAAGGACCTTAATCTCGACTTATGTTATCCTCACAGGAGTTTTGACAGACAGTCCATGATATGGGACCTTAATTATTTCAAATATATGTTTCTGAAGCTTGTAGCTGCACCTTTCAATGAAAAGCGCCTCGAGAAAGATTTTAATACCCTGGTTGATTTCCTTCTTGAAGCCGGCCAGGATTACTTCCTTTACCGCGATTTCCAATCAGCGAATATAATGGTGGTCGATAGCAGTCCCTGGTTTATCGATTACCAGGGAGGCAGAAAGGGAAGTGCCCAGTATGACCCCGCTTCATTGCTCTATGATCCTAAGGCTCATGTGCCCCAGGAAGCAAGGGAAATACTTATAGAACATTATATTAAACTGTTCTGTAAGGAAACATCAGGACGTGAATCGGATTTCAGAAAGTACTACCATGGTTTTGTCCTTATACGAATAATGCAGGCTATGGGGGCCTTTGGTTATCGTGGTTTATATGAGCAGAAACCGGGATTTGTGCAGAGTATTATTCCCGGGATCAGGATCCTAAGTAATATTATTGAATCTGAGCAATTCAGGCTTAAGCTGCCTGAATTGTACCGTGTATTCAAAGAACTGCCGGGACTCGGTATGTTTGCCGATCTTGAAGAACACGAAAGGCTTATTGTCAGGATTACAAGTTTTTCCTATATGAACGGTATGCCTCAGGATAAAGTGCATGGGGGAGGGTTTATATACGACTGCCGGGGCTTGCCCAATCCCGGGAAAACTGATAAGCTCAGAAACATGACTGGACTGGATGAACCGGTTAAGAAATATATGACATCACAAAAGGAGGTAAAAGAATTTATGGATGATGTTTCACGCATGGTTATGCGTTCTGTGAAAAGTTATATTGAAAAAGACTATAATTCACTGGCCGTTTCCTTTGGATGTACCGGGGGAAAGCACCGGTCAGTTTACTGCGCTGAAAAACTGGCTCAGAGTCTCAGGAAAATTGACGGGATTGAAATCAAAGTAAATCATAGAGATAAGGATAATTGATGAAAGCGATGATACTGGCCGCAGGCCTCGGTACAAGGCTGGGTGAAATAAGTAAAGACACACCAAAAGTATTGCTTGATATCAATGGCATAACAGTACTTGAACGAATACTGTTGAAGCTGGAAAGCCATGGCTTTAATGACATAATTATAAATGTGCATCACCATGCCGGCAGGATCATTGAAGCAGTAAAGGAATTTCAGGAGAAATTCAATGTCAATATAAGCATATCCGACGAAAGCGGTGAATTGCTGGAGACGGGGGGAGGCCTGTACCGGGTCAGGGATTTCTTTGAAGATAAACCCTTCCTGGTATATAATGGCGATATACTTACTGACCTTAACCTGGAGAAAATGTATGAATACCACGTAAGTAAAGGTGCAATAGCAACAATTGCAGTACGTAATCGTGAAGGCAATCGCGCTTTTCTGGTGGATGATGAAGGTGTAATAAGAGGATGGACAAACAGGGAAAACCATATTGATATTATAACCATTGAAAAACCAATGAACCTGCACGAGCTTCCTTCAATGGCAATTGCAGTCTATGATCCGGAAATATTTGATTATATGGAGAAAGGAAAGTATACAATGACATCAATAATACTGAAAGCAACAGCAACGGGAAGGGTTATAGCTTTCAGGTATGACAGGGGCTACTGGGTCGACATAGGTACACCTGAACAACTGGAGAAAGCCAGACACTTACTATGATATTTTTAATTATTGTTGTTATAAAAATTACTGGTTTTTGATATGACTCACCGGCTAAAAAGAAAAAACAGACTTATAAGCCTGCTTGCATTCATTTTGTGCCTGCCGGGGTTTATTCCTTCCAGTGCACAGGATAAAGCCTATGGAATTCCTCAGACTGAATATTTCAGCAGGAGGGCATACAACGCTGCTAACCAGAACTGGTGCATTACACAGAGTAATAACGATCTGCTCTATTTTGCCAATAATGATGGCGTCCTTGAATTCGATGGGGTGGGATGGAAAATCTACAGGGATATGGGTGCTTATGTAATAAGAAGCGTTAAAAGTGTCGGAGACAGAATTTATGCAGGTACCTTCGGCGAACTGGGATATTTCAGTTACAGGAACAGCCGGAACCTGAGCTATACCTCACTGGCTAACAATGAACTAAGGTCGTATGCCGACTATTGGAATATCCATAGCTGGAACGGTAAAATTATTTTTCATAGCGAGCAGGCATTATGCATTTTTGAAGACGACTCACTCCTGAAAGTGCTTCATTCTCCGTCAAGGTTCACAGGGTCCTTCCTTGTAAACGGATTGATGCTTGTACAAGATGAAACAACGGGCCTGATGGAAGTCAGAGGTGAAAACATCTATCCTGTGACAGGCGGCGATATACTTAAAGATAAGTTGGTAACATCAATTTTACCTATCTCGGAGAACATTATAGTAATAGGTACATTGACTGACGGCTTGTATACCTGGGATATGCAAAGCATACGAAGATGGAATGTGACTGCCAGTGAAGTGCTGAAAACTGCAAATATTTATTGCGCAACAACTTATGAAAAGCGATACCTTGTTTTTGGCACTATTCAATCAGGTGTGATAATTACTGACAGATCAGGTAATATTATATACCAGGTCGGGAAAGATAAGGGCTCGAATAATAATACTGTTCTGAGTCTCTTTGTTGACAAAGATGGAAATGTGTGGGGTGGCCTTGATAATGGAATTGTAAGAATAAACCTGAGATCAACTATCACATTTCTTCAGGGTTACTATGACCTGGGAACAGGTTACGTTATTAATAGTAATAATGAACAATGGTATTTTGGTACAAACCAGGGACTGTTTACAATAACTAATGATGACTTCTCTGACCCTCTTAAGGATAGGTATGATTTTGTAAAAATGCCCGGAACCGATGGACAGGTCTGGAGCCTTTTCAAAAGCGGTAATACACTTCTCTGTGGCCATAATCTTGGTGTACTCCAGATCAAAGGGAATGAAGCCAGCCTCATAACACCTGCTAAGGTCAACGGCGCATGGACCTTCAGGGAAGTGCCCGGTAAAAGTGATTTGCTGATAGCAGGAACTTACAGTGGATTGATATTGCTGGAAAAACATGGTAATGATTGGGCTTATAAAATGACTGTTGAAGGATTTGATGAGTCTTCCAGATATATTGAATGGTCCCGTGATGGTAAATTATGGATTTCACATGGATATAAAGGAATTTTCTGCCTTCAGTTCAATGATGACTATTCCCGTGTTACCAGGATGGAGACTTTCCCAATAGAGGATTATCCGGAAATAGGACCTGCACCCGTAATTTCTATCGTGGATGAAGAATTGCTTGTTACTAGTAACAATGGTATTTACCGGGTAAATGATTCAGGAAAAATTGAACAGTATAATCGTCTTGATGAATATTTTTCTAAAGACTTCCCCAGCAGATTAATGCAGGACCGGTTCAGAAATATCTGGTATTTCTTGAACGGTGGTACAGGTGTTCTCAGATTCATGGAGGACGAGACCTTCAAGAAGATTGAGTACCCCTTAATGCAACTTGAAAACAAACTAGTACCAAGTTTTGAATCAGTTTATGTAATTGACAGAAACAATGTCCTTTTCGGAGTTGAGGATGGCTTTGCCCACTATTCGGTTCGTGAAGGGATGGAATTCACAAAGCCTTTTAAAGTTCATATCAGGTCTTTTAAAGGTTCTTCAGATACAACGGAGTATATTTTATGCCACGATGGCGGTTCAGTTGGCAGCCAGCAGGATATAATTCCTGAATATGTTTTCCGGGATAACCAGTTTGACATACAATACGCTGCTCCTTACTTCAGGGAAGGAGTTGTTGAATATTCAACCTATCTATCAAATTACGATCTTGAGGCTACCGCGTGGAATCGAAATACAGGCCGGCAATTTGCAAAATTGAGGGAGGGGAATTATGAGTTCATAGTGAAAGCACGAAACAGTTTTGGCGTTCAGTCAGAACCACTGATTTTCCATTTCAGGGTCTTGCCGCCATGGTATAGAACCCTGGCAGCAAAAATTAGCTATGTAATACTTATTTTGATCCTTATACTATTAATCGTCTATGTCTTTAACCGGAGGATAGAAATTAACAAACAGAATGAAAAGATTAAGCAAGAGGAAACTTACCGGGCAAGGGAAGAAAAATTGAAAAATGAAGCCCTTGAAACGGAAAAGGAACTTATCAGGATGAGAAACGAAAGACTGCGAAGCGAAATGAACTTTAAGGAAAAAGAACTGGCGAATTCAACAATGAACATACTGCAGAAAAATGAATCTCTCATGAAGATAAAGAGTGAAATGCTGAAAATAAACTCACTTCATGATAAATCAGAAATAAAAAAGCAAATCAAACGACTGGTTACGCACATTGAAAAAGATATTGACAGCGAAGATTACTGGAAAGTTTTCGAAGTCCACCTCGAACAGGTCCATGAAGCCTTCCTTAAACGCTTATCTGAAAAACACCCGGATCTGTCAAACCGGGAAATGAAATTATGTGCTTATATAAGGATGGGAATGTCATCCAAGGAAATAGCAGCCCTGACAAATATCTCTTTTCGTGCCGTTGAGAACAACAGATACAGGATGAGACAGAAACTTAGCCTCCCGAAAGGAGATAACCTCTCACACTATATAGCTTCGCTCTGACCAAATATTTTACTTAATCAACTTCTTCCTGTGTAATTCTTGTATTTCATATTTCTCATTTCATGAGTCTTATATAATTGGTGAGTTGTGATTTTATAGGAATATGGGTTGTTTTGAAAATATAAAATTCATTGCTTCAGTATGATAAATTATGACCTGTGAGTTTATTGTGAGGTTTTTTAACTATTGGTGTGAGTTTTTTATGTGCAAGTTTTTTGGAATACTTTATTCATCCTCGTAAATTTGGTAAACTAATTACTCTAAAACCTAAAAAATTATGAAACAATTATTAGGGATTATTCTCTTATTCTTCAGCCTGGGACTCTTTGCCCAGGATCTGACAGTAACGGGTACGGTTACCGATCAGGTGAGCGGTGAACCAATGCCCGGAGTTGCTGTGGTCATTAAAGGAACCACCATCGGTACGGCCACAAACCTTGATGGCACCTATTCTATAGAAGCCTCAATGAACAATGTGCTGATATTTTCCTTCCTTGGAATGAAATCTGAGGAACGAACCGTTACCTCTTCCAGAATTGATGTTACCCTTCAACCTGAAATAACAGACCTGGAAGAAATTGT
>JAVVEL010000042.1:0-15457 GCA_032260385.1 Bacteroidales bacterium
GTACCATGCTCAATGTCCAGTCAGGAAGGCCGAGTGGTTCAGCGATGATATCCACCAGCTCAAGAATGACAAAGGCGGAGGCTGCAAATACAGGTATGATACGGATGACCCTTCTTCGCTTCAGTTCCTGCCAGAAGTTCGAGGGTTTATCTGGTTGGGTGGCCATATACAGGGTGCTTGGTTAGTGAATGTAAATGTAGGTAAATCATGGATTAAAGTCAAGAGCTGGATGTCAGGGAGACGAAGGATTGGTAATGTTGATAAGGGGTATAAGATCTGAAAAGATTATGATGTTCATAAAATTTATGAAAGTTAAGCTTAGCGAATGTCAATGATAATGTTATCGATAAACTTCCGCATGTCCTGGTAGTGGGAGCCTTTCCAGTAGATGCGCTGGCAGCCCGGGCATATCTTAAACTCCTGGAAGTAACGCCTGGTGCCTGGCTGCAGCCGGTCTTCTATATCTTTCTTATCCACTTCCTCCAGCGATGTATTGCACTCCATGCACCTGCTAAACATATTAACCATACCTTTCAGGTCGAAACGTATGATCACCTCCTTCAACTGCTCCCGGGGATCCTGTGACCTGATCCAGTAAGCATGGCTGACCCGGCTGTTCTTGAGCAGGGCCCTGTCGCGTGTCAGTATGATCCTGCCTTCATCCAGGGCGATATCAATAATCTCGGGATCGCTGTAATGATTATTGAAGAGGCAGTCAAAACCGCAGAGCCTCAGGTGCTTCGCCAGCCTTCCCAGGTGGGCATCGAGAATGAACCTGGTCTCACGCAGGGCTTTTGCCCTGAGTCTTGTTACCGAAACTATGTCCAGGCTTTCAAATACGGGGTAGACAGATACATTATCACCTTCTTTGAGCTTATAGGTAAAGTCGACCGATGTGCCGTTCACAAGAATGAGGTCGATTTCGGTATGTGGCACACCCAGGGCTTCAATGGCATCCTTCACAGAAGGTCTTCCTATAAATTCATATTGAAATGGTACCTTCTTCCTGCGTTCCGGAAGAAAATCATTCAGCTCCTCGTAAAACCTGAACTGTGCCTTTTTCATTATAGGCAGTGGGTTTTTGCAGGTGTTATTATGTAAGCACCCTGTCATTTTCGAAAGCACGGTTTGTGAATTCAGCCATGTTGACTATTTCATAAAATAAACAAAGAATTCGTCTTCAGCCACTTCATTGATCCAGTAATCATATCCCAGTCCCTGGGCCTTTTCAATAAGCGGGGCGGGAATGAACTGTGATTTGATTTCGAGGATCTCACCTTCCTTCAATCTTTTGAGTGTACCCAGTACTTCGTGTACAGGTTGCTCACCTGCATTGAGCATTTCACTGATATTAATAGTGGCTCTCACCGCATCAGGGGAGAACCATCCCGGTGTTGCAAAATTAAGGGGACTTTCTTCCTGGTCATAGTTGTCCTGCAGCTGGTGGCCGGCGGCTTCCCGGAGGGTATTTATCAGCTCTTCCACTTTTACACCCCCAATTATAGCAGCCTGGCTGAGGGTGGTTACTCGTGCAATGGTCCTCCTCAGTAAGGGTTTTTGCAGTTTCTTAAACTGTGGAGCAGCCTGGATTAGCGACTCCTCCAGCTGCGGGTAAGCTTCAAGCAAATCATAGATTTTAGTCCTGGGTGTGATTATCAATTGCTCCATATCATTCCTCCTTCTTTGTTCCATAGGATAATATACGCTGCTCTCCTTCGAGTGATCTTGCCTCTGTCAGGTCCTGGGAGACCTCCAGGGTTCCAAGGTATTCGCCATTTTCATCCCTCAGGGCATAGTATTCGATGAGGATAAATTTGCCTTTCATCTGTATCCAGAAAGGAGCGTGCGAAGCCTTTCCTGATTTGAAATCCTCAAGGATCTTCTCAACGATGTGAACGCTGCCAGGGGGGTGACAGAGCCTTACATCCCTGTTTATAATCGACCGGCTGCGTGCAAATATCCTGTGTGGGCCCTGGGTGAAATATTTTACCCTGTCATTTTTATCGACAAAGGTCATATCAACCGGGATGGTATTCAGGATGGCCATGATCTCACCTGCAGTAAAACTTCCCGATGGCAGCTGTATGGTACCGTCAGCTACCCCTTTAGCTGCCTTCTCCGTTGCTTTTTCAAATCCTTCCGGTTTCCAGTCAACAGGGGGGTCATAAAGGGTAAATCCAAACTCGAGGGTCTGCTGGTGAATGCTCCACCACTCTTCTTCCGTTAGCAGGTCCATTGCCATGGGAAAAAGGATCTCTTCTTCTTTCTGAACCATGTCGTCCAGTGCCTTCAGCACAGGATAGAATATCAGGTCAAGTGAATCGGTAAGGTCGTCCATTGTTAATCCGGGTTCTTTCAACAGTCCCAGACACCCCTTAAGTTGCTCCCTTATCTCATCGTGCTTTCCCCACATCACCTTGGGGGGACCCGTTATATCCTTCTGTTCAAGGTAGGGGAAGAGGAGGTATTCCTTGCGCTGGTAGTGCTTGTCAATATCCATCAGGTCATTGAAACATGCCATCAATGCATTCTTAAAGTCAGGGAAATTATCTTCAGGAACCTTTGGGATGGAATCAAGGATGTCCCCTGTCTTTTTCGTTACCTTCTTAAGTTCAATATTTTCCTTCGTGAACACATCCACGGGATGACCCCCGGATACAGGTACTGCTCCTGTCTGATCCACGTGGCCCTGCAATACCTCACCATGTATATCGCACAGTCTTAATACTTCGGATTCAGGCAGTCCCTCGCTGATAAGTTCCTGCTCTACCTCAACAACCTCACCATAGGGCACCGATTGCAGTGTCTCTGCCAGTTCCTTCCTGACCAGGTCAGGAGATTCACCTTCATGAAGCTTCAGGATAAGTTTTTTCAGCCTGTCTTTTCTTGATCTTAAATTATTGATTAGCTCGCTCATAACTTTTTTATAATGTGTTTATTAATTCTGTTACATACAGTTTATTCTGACCTGTTTCCATCTGCAACAAAGATAAGACATTCACATATAAAGACAAAATGGTCTTAATATAATTATATTGTAATATATAAGTAATTAATTATGCCATGAATAATATACGATATTTAATTAAATTATTTCATCCTGAGGCTATGCAATAATCAGTCAGGGAATTAATTATATTCAATAATGTTGTTAAATTAAGAGGTTTAACATATTTTTACCCGGCAGTGGACTGATGAATTCATATCATCCACGCGTAATAATAATACATTAAGAGGATGGAGAAAAAGGGCACAATTATATCCGGATGGGTTGAAGATTATACCAGTGATCTCTACTCATGGGCATATCATAAGGTTTCTGACCCTGAACTGGCAAGTGATATGGTTCAGGACACCTTCCTGGCAGCAACCGAAAAGATAGAGACATTCAAAGGTGAAAGCACTCCCAAAACATGGCTTTTTTCAATATTGAATAACAAAATAGTAGACTATTACAGGAATAAGTTTAAGCAACCTGTTAACATTGATAATAACGTATTTGCATCATTCTTTGATGGGGAAGGAAGCTGGAAAAAGGAAAAAAGGCCCCATAACTGGGAGGATGATACGCACCTCCTGGACGACCACGAATTCCTTTCGGTACTTAATAAATGCATGGATGCGCTGCCTGAACAGTGGAGCACCACGGTAAAATTGAAGTACCTGATGAGTAAAAAAGGAGAGGAGATATGTCAGGAGATGGGTATATCAACTACTAATTACTGGCAGATTGTTCACCGGGCCAAGTTACAGCTCAGGGAGTGTATCGAGATAGAGTGGTTTAATGATTAAGCCTTTACCATGAAAAAATTAATGCATATTCTCTTTTTGTCATGCTTTAAAGCAACTGAACTTATTGAAAAGAAGTTCCATGTCAGGCTTTCAGTTAAAGAAAGACTCCAGCTGAGAATGCATAAGATGATGTGCAGTGCATGCACCCGCTATGAAAAGCAAAGCGCTATCCTTGATAAAGGGATAGCCATTGACTCTACGAAAGAGTATTCGCCGGAAGAAATACAAAAACTGAAACTGAAGATCACTGAAAAGCTGTCAGAGAAGAGTTAATATTTCAGATAAAAGGGATGGCTCCTTTATCACACTATGCAATAAATGCTGCTTAATACTGCAGCAGGCCAGAAATAAAAAAACCACGGGCTTTCAAAAACCTTAAAAGGGAATGCGAGACAAGCAAATGAATATTCCATCCTATAATATTGAAGCTAATCATCTGCCACTGGAAAAGTTCAGAAAGATGGACTACCTGGCCGTGGAGCGATATCATTTGCCGGTAGAGTTGATGATGGAAAATGCAGGATTACATCTTGCCAGGCTTGTCGTTAATTTTTTACCTGGCAGAGGAAAAATTTTAATAGGAATTGGTCCTGGCAATAATGGTGGAGGAGGATTGGTGGCGGCCAGGCGACTGGCAGCGTGGGGATTCCAGGTTCACCTTGACATACCTGTCAGGAACTTAAATGAATTAGCCGGTGTCCAGTTGGAACGGGCACTGGCCACGGGGGTCAGTAGTGATCCCCTGACCGATCCACACCTTTTTGTGGATGCTTACCTTGGCTTCTCACAGCGCTTGCCTCTGCCCGAAACTGTACAACGATCAGTTGAAACAAGCAAAGCATTTTCATGCCCAAAAATTTCACTTGATATTCCTACCGGGTTTAATAAAAACACCGGGAACACCCTTTTTACTCCCGGGCATATTCTGACACTTGCAGCTATGAAAACAGAATTGCTGTCATTATCCGGCAAAGCCGAATTTTTTCTGGCTGATCTCGGTATTCCCGAAGCTATGTATGATCTGTTTGGGATAAGTCAGCCTTACCCATTCAGGGATTCAGGCTTACTCAAATGCATATTTTAAGCGGAATCTGTCAGGAATCACTTTTGTTTCGACTATCTGTTTAAAAGAAAATATACTATGAATAGACTTATTTCAATCATATTTCTTCAGATAGGCCTGGCTAATGTATTCGGTCAGGAGGGTAGAATAACCCAGTTGAGTTCTCAGGAACTTAAGGAGATACTTAATAATAATAAAGCCACCCTGATCGATGTACGTACAAGGGGGGAATATGCCAATGGTCATATCAGCGGTGCAGGGCAACTTAATTATTATGCCCTTGATTTCAGGAAGAAGCTATTATTGCTTCCAAAGGACAGCCCCCTGTATTTGTACTGCAATACCGGATACCGCAGCCAGAAAGCAGCAGAGATCCTTGCAAGAAATGGCTACACTAATGTTTATAACCTGGAGCATGGTATCATGGAGTGGGATCTTTACGACATGCCGGTAGTGGTAGAGCCCGACGCCAAACCTGATACAGAAAATAAGATGGAGCCGGATGAGTTTTATGCACTCATTCAGTCAGAAAGGCCTGTTTTAATAGATTTCTATGCTCCCTGGTGCGGACCATGCAGGCAAATGATGCCTGTAATTGACAAACTTAAGAAGGAATACGGTGACAGGATTCATATCGTGAAAATTAATGCCGATGCCAGCAAAAAGCTGGCAAAGGAACTTAAGCTGATAGGTGTGCCTTACATTACCATCTATCATAAAGGGCTTAAAACTTACGAAAACCAGGGATTGATGAGCGAAGAGGAATTGTTGTCCCTGGTGAAAGCCAATGACAATTAAAGTATTCTGATGAATGTCTGTCAGGCTTTACAGAATCACCTAGTGTTAAAATATATATAGTTAATCATTAATAATAAAACAATTATGAAAATCGGATTTATCGGCCTTGGAAAAATGGGCTATAACATGGTACAGCGTCTTTTAAATGATAAACACCAGGTTGTTGTCTGGAATATTGATCCTGACCCGGTTAAAAGCCTGGAAAAACTGGGAGCTACCGGGTCTTCGTCTGTCGAAGACCTTGTTGAAAAACTGCCCGACAAAAAAATTGTATGGCTAATGGTTCCCGCTGGCAAGCCTGTGGATGATAACCTGAACAGGCTCATTGAATTATTGAATCCCGGTGATATTGTTATTGACGGGGGTAATTCCAACTGGAAAGAATCTCAGGAGCGTTCTGCAAAGGCTGATGCTAAAGGGATATATTTTCTTGATTGTGGGACAAGCGGTGGTGTATGGGGCCTTCAAAACGGTTATTGCCTTATGTATGGGGGCAATAAAGAGGCAGCGGAATACACGGAGCCTGTCTTTAAAACCCTGGCCCCGGCTGACGGATATGTCTATTGTGGCGATTCCGGTTCAGGCCATTTCGTAAAGATGATCCATAATGGTATTGAGTACGGTATGATGCAATCCTACGCAGAAGGATTTGAGATACTTGAAAAATCACCTTTTGGAATTGACCTGCCGGCAGTTGCCGATGCATGGCAGTATGGCAGTGTAATACGTTCATGGCTCCTGGAACTGGCTGTGAATGCATTAAAAGAAGATCCGAAGCTGGAAAAGCTGGAGGATTATGTTCCTGACAGTGGGGAAGGTCGATGGACCATACAGGCAGCTATTGAGCTTGATGTTCCTGCCCCTGTAATCACAAATTCACTCTTCGCACGTTTTCAGTCGCGCCAGAAAGAATCGTTTGCCATGAAAATGCTGGCAGCTTTGCGGAACCAGTTTGGAGGGCATGCAGTAAAATCAAAAAATTAGTATCAATGAATAAGGATAGTTTTATATACGTCATTTTCGGTGCCTCGGGAGATCTTGCAAAAAGAAAGCTCGTTCCTGCAATTTACTCATTGTATGTGCAGAACCTGCTGCCCGAAAACTTTACCCTTCTGGGGGTATCCCGCACCGGCCTTTCTGATGAACAGTTCAGGATGAGAATGACCGGTGCCCTTGATCAGTTCAATGAAACAGAGAATACCGAAAAGATACAGGAGTTTGCCGGGAAATTGTTTTATTCGACCCTGCAGTATGATGACTCACAATCTTATGAAAAACTCAGGGACAGGCTGAAATCATTGCAAAAAATGAATGATGTCTCTGAAAATATCATTTATTACCTGTCCACACCACCCGAACTGTACGGAGTGATTCCTCAGAGACTGGCAGAGGCAGGACTCAACAATCAGTCAAAAGGCTGGAAAAGGTTGATTATTGAAAAACCATTTGGATATGACCTCTCTTCGGCTTTGCAGCTTAAAGATATATTGCTTAAAGACTGGAGTGAAGATCAGCTATACCGGATAGATCATTACCTGGGCAAGGAAACAGTTCAGAATCTTATGGTTACAAGGTTTTCTAATGGCATCTTCGAACCACTATGGAACAGCAACTATATTGATCATGTAGAGATAACTTCATCAGAAAGCCTTGGTGTGGAACAGAGGGGAGGATATTACGATAAGTCGGGTGCCCTGCGTGATATGGTTCAGAATCACCTGCTCCAGTTAGTTGCCCTGACTGCCATGGAACCCCCGGCCACTGCACAGCCCGCTGCAATAAGAAATGAAATATTAAAGGTTTTTCAGTCATTACGGCCTATTGATAAAGATAGGGTCGGGGATGTTACACTGCGTGGCCAGTATGTGTCTTCCACAATAGGTGGTGAAATTGTAAAAGGCTACAGGGATGAAGAAGGTGTAAGGGAGGATTCCAAAACAGAAACCTACGCGGCGCTGAAATTCTATATCGATAACTGGAGGTGGGGCGGGGTCCCATTCTATATACGGACAGGTAAACGATTACCTGCAAAGGCTGCCGAGGTGGTCATACATTTTAAGCCAACCCCCCATGTGCTGTTCACGGGAAAGACTAATTGCAGCACATGTAATCAGCTGGTGCTAAGGATTCAACCGGATGAGGGCATACTGATGAAATTTGGAATGAAAATTCCAGGGGCAGGATTTGAAGTGCAGAATGTGAATATGGAATTTCATTATTCAGATCTTTCAAAACAGCGCATTCCCTCAGCTTATGAACGGCTTATTTTCGATTCAATAAAGGGGGATTCAACACTTTTTGCACGATCTGAAGAGCTTATTGAAGCATGGAAATTTCTTATGCCCGTACTGGAGGCATGGAGAGATAAGCCGGAGATACCTCTGCATGGTTATCCCGCCGGAACCTGGGGCCCGGAGAACGCAGATAATTTTATTGAAACGGATGGGACAGGATGGCGGTATCCATGTGAAAACCTTGCCGATAAGGGGCAATATTGTGAGTTATGAAAAAAAATCTATAAGTATTCAATAATACATTAATAATATGATTCTGGCAGGAGATATAGGAGGAACGAAAGCCCTGCTTGTCCTTTTCGATATAAGGGACGGCAGCTTGATTGAATTCAAGAAAAAGAAGTACGCAAGTGCTAAATTTGAAAACCTTGATGCCATTGTGGTTGATTTCCTCAAAGACGTAAAAACACAACCACGCACGGGTGTAATTGGCATACCCGGGCCTGTGGTTCCCGGAACTATCCGGCTGCCGAACCTGCCCTGGGAGCTTGATGCAGATGAGCTTTCCCTTAAGACAAATATTGATAAAATTGAGTTTGTAAACGACCTGGCAGCAACAGCTTATAGCATACCATTTCTTGATCCCGGTGATATAATACAAATCAAGGAGGGAAAGGCAGATGAAACATCACGAAAATATGTTGTTGTCGCTCCGGGTACAGGGCTGGGTGAAGCCTTTCTCTTTTGTGAGGGCGACAGAAAAATGGTGATACCTTCCGAAGGAGGACATTCCGATTTTGCACCCACCAATCAAATGGAAGCAGATCTTTACAGCTTCCTGGCAAATCGCTACGGTCATGTGAGCTATGAAAGGATTATTTCCGGCAGGGGAATACCAAATATTTTTGACTTCCTGGTGTCAATTAATTATGCGGAACCGGAAGCTATCACCCTTGAAAGGTTGAAAACAGGTGACAGGGCAGCTGTTATTTCCTGGATGGCCCTAGGGCATGAAGACCCGGTTGCAGTAAAAACGATGGAGATATTTACTTCAGTACTGGGTGCCCATGCAGGCAACCTGGTTATCACCGCAAAAGCCACAGGAGGCGTATATCTGGGAGGAGGAATACCTCATAAGATACTGCCCTTACTGCAGCAAAAAAGCTTCATTGAAAGTTTTAATAACAAGGGCAGAATTAACTACCTGACCCAATCCACTCCTGTATATGTGATTACCAATAATAATGCAGCCCTTCAGGGTGCTGCCCAAATAGCATTTGAACGAAATAAAAATCAATTATCATGAATAAGACATTGGATCAAATAAGTATAAATACCATACGCACCCTGTCAATGGATGCTGTGCAGGCTGCCAATTCGGGGCATCCGGGAACACCCATGGCTATGGCTCCGCTTACATACCTAATATATAAACAGTTTATGAAATTCAATCCTGGAAACCCGGACTGGATTAACCGTGACAGGTTCGTACTTTCTGCCGGCCATGCATCGATGTTACTTTATAGCACCTTGCATATTAACGGCTATGATGTTACGCTGGATGATATTAAAACCTTCCGCCAGCTGCACAGTAAGTGTCCCGGCCATCCTGAATACGGGCATACTCCCGGAGTGGAAACAACTACAGGTCCCCTGGGGCAGGGGCTTGCTACAAGTGTTGGCTTTGCGATAGCCGAAAAATGGATGGCGGCAAGGTATAATAAGCCCGGGTACAGTCTGATAGATTACAGGATATTTGCACTGGCAGGCGACGGTTGCATGATGGAGGGAATATCGGGTGAAGCAGCTTCACTGGCCGGGCACCTGGGCCTGGATAACCTGGTATGGATATATGATAATAATAAGATAACCATTGAAGGTAAAACAGACCTGGCTTTTAGCGAAGATGTTGCTACCAGGTTCATTGCCTATGGATGGAACGTGATAAGGGTTGGAGATGCAAATGATCTGGAAATGCTGACCAGGGCCCTTCAGGTATCTGCAAATGAGAAGCAGAGGCCTTCATTGATTATTGTTGACAGTCATATTGCCTATGGGGCTCCAACAAAGCAGGATACACACGGGGCACATGGATCACCCCTGGGAGATGAAGAAATACGGGCGACCAAGGAATTCTATGGATGGGATCCGGATAAAAAATTCTATGTACCGGAAAAGGTCCAGGAATATCGGCAAAGCATACTTTCACGGGGAGAAGAACAGAACAGGGAGTGGAATGAACTCTTTAATAAATACAAGGTCGACTTCCCTGACCTGGCTTCAGAGATGGAGACTATCACGAGTGGACTGATGCCGGAAGGATGGGATTGCTGCATACCGGCTTTCGAACAGGGAGAGAACATTTCCGGACGGGCAGCCAGCGGTAAGGTGCTGAATGCAATTGCCGATAGAATCCCATTCATGATAGGAGGATCGGCAGACCTGACTCCTTCCACGCTGACAGATCTGAAAAACTCTGACAGTTTTCAGAAGGACGATTATAATGGCAGAAACCTGCACTATGGTATCAGGGAACATGCCATGGGAGCCATAGCCAACGGAATAACTTTGAGCGGGCTCAGGACATTTGCTTCCACCTTCCTGGTTTTTTCTGATTATATGCGGTCATCCATTCGACTTTCCGCGCTGATGAACCTTCCGGTGGTTTATATTTTCACCCACGACAGTATCGGGGTGGGCGAGGATGGTCCCACTCATCAGCCAATTGAACATATAGCATCACTCAGGGCAGTGCCGAATCTTGAAGTGATCAGGCCTGCCGATGCAAACGAAGTTGCCGTATTGTGGAAATACATTATGGAAATAAAACATGCACCTGTTGCTCTGATATTAAGCCGCCAGAACCTTCCTGTAATAGACAGGAAAAAGTATGCCCCTGCCCACGGAGCTTTAAGGGGCGGATACGTGCTGGCAGATGCAGGTGGATCTCCTGAAATTATACTTATTTCCACCGGATCAGAGCTGCATCAGACACTTGAAGCATTTGAGATTCTAAAAGAGGAGGGTATAAAGGCCAGGGTTGTCAGTATGCCCAACTGGAATCTTTATGAACGACAGGATGCCGCATACAGGGAGTCAGTGCTTCCTTCCGGTGTTACAAAAAGAATTTCAATTGAAGCAGGATCTACATTTGGCTGGAGCAGATTCACCGGACTTTCCGGTAACGGGATCACAATGGGAATGAAAACTTTTGGTGCTTCAGGTAAATTAAACAGTTTGCTTGAAGAGTTTGAAATGACGGCACAAGATATTGTAAGTAAATCTAAATCCTTACTGAAATGAGAACAAAAATAGGAATTGCCTCTGATCATGGCGGCTATGAAATTAAACAAATCCTGAAGAAACGCCTGGAGGAACAAAAATACGAAGTCCTTGACTATGGTAATACCCTCTTCGACAGCAATGATGATTATCCTGATTTCGTGCTCCCCCTGGCAAGGGCAGTAGCCGGGAAAGAGGTAGTAAAAGGTATTGCAATCTGTGGGAGCGGTGTTGGGGCATCAATTGCTGCCAATAAAATTGCCGGAGCACGTGCGGCTCTTGTGCATGATCATTTTTCTGCTCACCAGGGGGTTGAGGATGATGATATGAATATCCTTTGCATGGGCGGAAGGATCATAGGCATTGAAAAGGCTGGTGAACTGGCTGAAACTTTTCTTAAGGCAGTTTTTTCATATGAGGAGAGGCACTTAAGAAGGCTTAAGAAGATTCAACCTCCCGAAACAGATTATTAATTATACACCATTACCTTTTGAGAAATCTGCAAAAAAAATAATAATATAAAAAATAAACAGAAATGAACACAAGAACAAAAGCCCTGAAAGAGCAGGGCGTCAGCTTATGGCTGGATAATATTACCAGGAAAATCCTGGATGACGGCACTCTCGGGAAGTACATCAATGAACTTTCGGTTAACGGCCTGACAACTAACCCCAGCATCTTCGACAATGCAATTGCAGGGTCGGATGACTATAACCGGTCAATTAAAGAGTCGGACAGGGGACTAGACGGTGAACAGCTCTTTTTTAACCTGGCCATTGAGGATGTCCAGAGAGCGGCCGACCTGTTCCTTCCTGTTTATGAACAAACAAACAGGGTAGACGGTTTCGTTTCCATTGAAGTTACACCATTACTTGCCTGGGATACAGAAAGTACCCTCAAGGCAGCAAAAACGCTCTACTGGAAGGTAAACAGACCCAATGTCTTTATAAAAATTCCCGGAACACCGGAAGGACTGCCGGCTATTGAAAGTGCTATTGCTGAAGGTATACCTGTCAATGTAACCTTGCTGTTTTCTGCTGATCAATATGAGGCAGCAGCCAATGCCTGGTTGAAGGGGGTTGAAGCCCGTGCGGAAAAGGGACTGAATCCGGATGTCAGATCAGTGGCCTCTGTTTTTGTAAGCAGGTGGGATAAAGCTATTGCCGGAAAGGTTCCGGAGGATATGAAAAATAAACTGGGGCTTGCTATATCGCAAAAAACCTATGAAGCATATCAGCGCTTTCTTCAATCAGGACGGGTTCAAAAGCTTATGAACAGGGGTGTGTCACCTCAGCGCCTGCTGTGGGCCAGCACCGGGACAAAGGATCCGGCCGTCAGTGATGTTCTTTACATAGAAAATCTCGTTGCTCCGTTTACGGTGAATACCATGCCTGAAAATACCCTGCTTGCATATGCAGATCATGGGAAAAGTAGTGATTTACTACCCGTGAGCTGCAATACTACGGATGAATTGTTAAAGCAATTCAGGCAGGAAAATATTGATGTCAGGGCTCTTGCCGAAACTCTCCAGAAAGAGGGTGCAAAATCATTTATTGAAAGCTGGGAGCATATGATAAAAAGTATAGAAGAAAAGAGACAACTCCTATAACATAAAAAAGATGAATAACAGATTGACTGAAACAAATAACTGGAGGCTGCTGGCCTCGCACCTGGAGACGATGAAGCGCACTTCCATCAGGGAGCTTTTTGCGCAAAATAATAACAGGGTGAACGATTTTAAAATTGAAGCTGAAGGTATCTGGTTCGACTATTCAAAACACCGGATTAACGATACCACCCTGTCACTGCTCATTGGCCTGGCCAGGGAACGCGGGCTGGAAGAGAGGATAAGAGCAATGTTCAGCGGAGAAAAAATCAATGAAACGGAGCAGAGAGCTGTCTTACACACTGCCCTCCGTGCCCCTGCAGATGCTGATATCAGGGTTGACGGGGAAAATGTTGTACCCGAGGTGCACCGTGTGCTCGACAAAATGCAGATTTTTGCAGATCAGGTCAGGGATAAAACCTGGACGGGATATACAGGCAGGCCTGTAAAAAACATTGTTAATATTGGTATCGGGGGATCGGATCTTGGTCCGCTTATGGCTTATGAAGCTCTGAAATTCTATTCCGATCGCTCACTCAGCTTTCGCTTTGTATCCAATGTCGACGGCGGCGATTTTGCAGAAGCTGTTCAGGGCTTTTCGCCTGAAGAGACGCTCTTCATTGTTTCTTCAAAGACATTCACCACGCTTGAAACAATGACCAATGCCCGTACTGCACGGAAATGGATAATAGATTCGCTTGGTGATGAAAAAGCTACAGAAAGGCATTTTGTGGCAGTGTCCACCAACAAAAAGGCTGTTGAGGAATTTGGTATCAATGCAGATAATATTTTTGGTTTCTGGGACTGGGTCGGAGGACGTTATTCCATGGATGCATCTATTGGCCTTTCAACCATGATAGCCATTGGTCCTGACAACTTCCATGCAATGCTTAAAGGTTTTCGACAGATTGATGAACACTTTCGCACAACAGCGTTTGAAAAAAATATCCCGGTGATTATGGCTTTGCTGACCGTCTGGTATACAAACTTTTTTGAAGCTCAGACACAGGCCGTTTTCCCTTATGAAAATAATCTTAAGCGCTTTCCTGCCTACCTGCAGCAGCTTACCATGGAGAGCAACGGTAAATCTGTTACAATTGACGGAGAAAGTGTCTCGTATCGGACAGGTCCCATATTCTGGGGTGAACCGGGCACAAACGGACAACATTCCTTTTACCAGCTGCTTCACCAGGGAACACACCTCGTCCCTGCTGATTTTATTGGATTTAAAGAAGCCTTACATAAACTTCCTCATCACCAGGATTACCTGGTTGCCAATATGATAGCCCAGGGCGAAGCCCTTGCTTTCGGTAAAACGGCCGATGAGGTCAGAAGTGATGGGGTGCCGGAAAAACTGATTCCACATAAAGTATTTGAAGGCAACAGGCCCTCTTCCACCTTTTTCCTGGATAAACTCACACCGGAGACCCTGGGGAAACTGGTCGCCCTGTATGAGCACAGTGTCTTTGTGCAGGGTGTGATATGGGGTGTCAACTCATTTGATCAGATGGGAGTTGAGCTGGGGAAAAAACTGGCGCAAAATATCATCCCTGAATTACAGGATAAGAAATATTCGCTGACGCACGACAGCTCTACCAGTGCTCTGATTAATCATTATCGTAAATAAGAAATGCTATGATCAAAGCTGTAATTTTCGATCTAGATGGGACACTGATCCAGACAGAAGTCCTGAAAGCAGGGTCCTATGCAAAGGCCATCCATCAATTGACCGCAGGAAGGGTACAGGAAGAAAAAGTGCTTGATGGCTTTAGCAGCTATGTTGGTCTGTCGAGGACAGAGGTTGTTGAAGGTTTATCGCTGGAATTTATGTCAGAACTGGCACTGGTGTACCCTGGCAGGAAGCCCGGGTTTATACGGCAGACCATCATTTCCAAACGCCTGGAAATATACGGTGATATGATTAATAACTCTGAATTGTTATCAGGTTTTTTCTGTCCTTTTAATATCGGTCTCCTGAACAGCCTGCATAAGGATCATTACATAACCGCACTTGCCACCATGTCACACATGACAGAAGCCGAAAGAATGCTTTCAATCATGAATATAAGGGATAAATTGTCTGTGATTGTGACAAGAGACAGTGTAGCAAGGGGAAAACCTGATCCTGAAATTTATCTGAAAGTCAGCGCTATGCTGGGGATTAAGCCGGAAGAGTGTCTGGTGATTGAGGACTCGGTGAATGGAATTAAAGCTGCGGTCAATGCAGGGATGACTGTATTCGCAGTGACCAATGATATTACCCGGGAATCAGTACATAAAGCTGAAGTCCTTGAAAGCCAGTACATCATTGATGATCTTACAGAGTTGAAACCGCGTATATACAGTTTTATAACGCGTTGAATTACGTGAGCATGTTGGCTTCGCAGAGCTCGCAGGCCCGGTTGGCTCCGCAGAGCTCGCAGGCCCGGTTGGCTCCGCAGAACTCGCAGGCCCGGTTGGCTCCTCCGAGCTCGCAGGCCCGGTTGGCTCCGCAGAACTCGCAGGCCCGGTTGGCTCCGCCGAGCTCGCAGGCCCGGTTGGCTTCGCAGAACTCGCAGGCCCGGTTGGCTCCGCCGAGCTCGCAGGCCCGGTTGGCTTCGCAGAACTCGCAGGCCCGGTTGGCTCCGCCGAGCTAAAGGTTCCTCGCAGCTTGCAGCGTGGAGAGTCAATTACGCGAGCACA
>JAVVEL010000043.1:0-15014 GCA_032260385.1 Bacteroidales bacterium
CTATAAGGAAGAGGGCAATGAGTGCCATTAAAATAACCAGGATCATCACTGCCAGGTAGGACAGGAAGTAACGTGCTGATGCCCTGAAGAAATCGCCCGGTTTATACGACCATGCATTTTCCCTGAGTGAATCAAAGAGACCCCCGTTCAGGAAGACATAGAGAAAGAAGAATATAACCAGTACAATAATAACAGCCCCTGAAATGGCAGACATCAGAGGGCCAAAAGCTTCCCCGAGATCCAGGAAATATGCAATATTAAATGCCTCATTCAGTGAGGATGTGGATGCTGTACTTCCGAATGCTGTGTTTAAGAATGATTTCAGCGGGTAGGAAAATAATGCCAGAAATGAAAAGGTGAGCAGCCACATCAATAGAATTGCTTTTACAGAATGGACTGCTCTTATTGCGCCTGAGGTAAATGCTTTTATTAACTTCATACTGCCTGTATTTATAATGAGATAATATGTGTAAAAAACTGCATGAATGTGGCCAGTTTCCTGATCAGTCTTTTTTGTGGCACCTTATCAGGTTCTATGGTATAGGAATTATTTATATAATTTACATCCATTGGCAGCTTCCTTTCCGGATCGATTTCAGCCCACAGGACTTTTTTTGTTCCCATATATTCAAAATACCTGTACCTGTCTTTCCCATGCCAGAATTCAGTTACCTCGGTACTATCATCAAAATGCACAAGCACCTCCACCGGCAGCTGCACATCGCCCAGCCGTTCAACCCTGACCAGTGAAGTATAGAGGGTATCATCAGAGGTATCATGCTTACTGACAATCATCCCTGCCGTATCCGATTTTATGATGCCCCTGAAGGATCTTTCCTTCAGGTTTGAAATCCCTGACAGCTTATAGTCGCATATACCGGTACCATAAAGTGTCTGGTCAAAGAACCAGTTCAGGTTTTCCCCGTACTTATCGCCATGCATCTGTCTGACCACCCTGTTTGCTATCCTGACAAAGTCTTTTGTGGAAGGATGTTTAAAGGCCCATTCCCTGTAATATGTTTTAAAAATCTCATCCATGGTTTCCTCCCCGATTATCCCCTGCATTGTGAGCAGCCAGGTTGCAGCCTTCTGGTATGAAAGCATGCCATAGGATCCCGGTGGGTATTTCCATGAAAAGGGCGTATTATCGGATACGCTCCTGTTGGATGCATGCACATAACTCATCCTTTGCATTTCCTTATCGGACAGGTAGAAATGCTTCTGGTTGATAATCCCCTTTCCCGGTCCATAATAATGGTCCATTATTCTTGATTCCCAGTAGGAGTTTATTCCCTCATCCATCCATGGTTCTTCAAACTCGTTAGTTGCCAGTATACCCATAAAGTATGCATGTCCGAATTCATGGACGGTTACCATTTCCGGCATATAAATAAATTCAGGCATTCCCGGTGCACTCGTGGTGGTAAACAAGGTTGTATATTCCATCCCTCCTGCTCCTGCTCCCTTCGTGGGAGGATCCACAAAGGTCAGGTGGGGCCAGGGGTAGGGACCAACCCTTTCGTTAAGATATTCCAATGCGTATTTAACGGCTGTAAACTGTCTTTCAACCTGGTCTTCCCGCCCGGGAGGTGAGAGGAATCTTATCTTGACATGCTCCCACTGGTCTTCATACTCCTTATAGCCGGGCCATGCCGTCCATGCAAAGTCGACAATATCCTCGGCCCTGTAATTCAGTATCTTGAAACCATTATCTTTTTGCTCCTCGCCTATCAGCTGGCCGCCGCTTCCGACAACATATTCCGCGGGCACTTTGATCCTTACCTTGTAAACACTGTGATTGGCGTAGAATTCGGAATTGGCATGGAACTGGTGACAGTTCCACCCGTCTTTCACGGCATTTCTCATCCCCCTGGTCTCATAAACACCGAATTTGGGGAACCACTGGGCCACGAAGAAGAAATCATCATTAAAACCTGTCCTCCTGATGCTTGAGGGCAGTTTTGAGGTGAAGTTAATATAGAGGAAAGCCGTATCTCCCGGACTTACCGGTTCAGGAAGCATTATACGCAGCACGGTCTGATCGAAGAGATTTCCATCATCGGGCTGGATAAATTCCATTGATTTTTTAAGGTCGGTTCCCCTGTGATTGATTATGTTGTTAATGTCAATCCAGCCGTAATCCATTTCCCTGCTGCCCGGTGAGCTATTGCTTTCGGTATAGAAAGTTGTTTTATTGTTCCTGAAAGCATTCAGGTACATATGCATCTGCAGGTCGGGCACACTTCTCCCTGAGTTATTAACCCAGTAGGCTTCCATGGAACCGCTTACCGTTTTTGCCTTGGGATCAAGTTCAACATCCATGGTATAGCCTGTGAGTCTTTTGCTCATCGGTTCATAGAAAATCACCTGTGCTTGCAGGTATGAGAAACCAGTAATAAGAAAAAGAAAGAGTAAAAGTCTTTTCATATTCTCCTGAGTTAAATTATTTGCTGATTATGCTATGGAGAAATAAAGTTAAATAAATTATCATTTAATAAAAATGACAGGCAATTATTCCTTTTCCCTGGTGGCGGAAATGGATATTTCGCCCTGGGAATACATTGCTTTTCCAGATAATTTATCATCTTCAGAGAGAGTCATAACTACAATAATATCCTCGCCATCGAGGTAAAGGCCAAAGCTGAGTTTATCTTCCTCGTACTTTATTTTTTCCAGGTTGTACTTATAACTCATCCCCGTGAAGCTTAGTGTTGCCATGTATTCATCTGCGTCCTTGCTTATTTCAATTATTCCCTGGTCATAGCCATAGGGGGCTCCGGGCGCCGTATACTTCCATTTACCGACGGGGTCCTTTACGGGTGATGACATAAGATTAAGGCTTATCAGAGAGAGGATAAGCACGGAAGTGAGCATAGCGGCAATATTCTTCTTCATAGTCATATTCATTTATTAAGACATAATTAGATATGACTAAGATAAGCACTCATCACAAAAAAACTACTTAAATAAGAGGAATTATCACTTTTTTGCTTTGTTTACTGATATAGTTATATCAAGGTGTACATTTATTTATCTATCTACAAATATATATTGGTTGTTAACCTGAAATCAATTTTGTTATTCTTTTCACAATTAAAGATCTTCTCCCCTTCATAATGATATATCATATCGATCTGAAAGCTTCAAATATTCTTACAAAAAACTGTATACGATTAACTTAACCAAAAATATGATAAATATCACTGTTAAATTATTAACAAAACAAGGTATTTATATATTTATATATACTAAAACTTATTATTTTTGCATGCCTAAAAGATTAATATGGATTATATTAACTTATATATATTATGAAAAAACTGCTTATTCTTGGGGCCGGTACAGGGGGTACCATTATGGCCAATAAAATGCGAAAGGAACTTGAGAGGGATGAATGGAAAATAACGATTATCGATCAACACAAGATTCATTATTATCAGCCGGGCTTTCTTTTCATTCCTTTTGGTTATTACAGGAAGGAAGATGTGATAAAGCCAAAACAAAATTTCATTCCCCCCGGAGTTGACATACTTTACCAGGAGGTAAAGGAAATTAAAGCAGATCAAAACAAGGTATTGCTGAAGAATGGTGAAATAATACCCTATGATATACTGATTATAGCTACCGGTACCCGGATAAACCCTGATGAAACACCGGGTTTAAAGGGTGAATTATGGCACAAGAAGATCTTTGATTTTTATACTATAGAAGGCTCACTGGCCCTAGCAAATTTCTTTAAGACATGGGAAGGCGGCGAGCTGGTTATAAATATAGCCGACAATCCTATCAAATGTCCGGTTGCCCCTCTTGAGTTCGCCTTTTACGCCGATGCTTTCTTCACTGAAAGGGGTATGCGTGACAGGGTGAATATTACTTTCGTCACACCCCTTTCAGGTGCTTTCACCAAACCCAGGGCTTCAAAGTTACTGGGGGGTCTTCTTGAGGAAAAGAATATTAAGCTTGTTACGGATTATTTCCTTGGTGAAGTGGATAATGATAATCAGACAATTTCAGATTTTGGTGGCAATAAGATAGAATTTGACTGTCTGGTATCCGTTCCCTTGCACAGCGGAGATGAGCTTATTGACAAGAGCGGTCTTGGAGATGACTTTGGCTTTGTGCCTGCTGACAAGCATACGCTGCAATCAAAAGCCCAGGATAACATCTTCGTTATTGGCGATGCAGGTAATTTCCCCACTTCAAAAGCAGGTTCAGTAGTACATTTCATGGCTGACATTCTGGAAGAAAACCTGATGTGTTACATAGAAAAGCGTCCTTTCACAGCCAAATATGACGGTCATTCAAACTGTTTTATTGAGACAGGTCATGGGAAAGGAGCATTGATAGACTTCAATTATGAAACGGAGCCCTTACCAGGCTATTTCCCGTTACCGGGGATCGGGCCTCTCGGACTGCTTAAACAAACCAGGCTGAATCATTACGGGAAGCTACTATTCAGGTGGGTTTACTGGCACATATTGCTTCGCGGAAAGGAGATGCCTATAGATACGGAAATGACCATGGCAGGTAAAAAGTTAGATTAACGAAAAACTAATGTGATGGCAGATAATAACATACAGATACAGATTGACCAGATCAACAGTAAACTGGACCTGATCCTGGATGAAGCTGTTTTGCAGAAACAGAACAGGGATATGGTTGTGGACCTTGTGGATGACCTGGCAATTGTTGGTAAAGATGCATTTAAAGGCATGGTTGACAGTCTTGATAATGCAGGTATTGAAGTTGACGGAGAGGAATTCAACCATATGGTTCTTAATTTTATCCGGAACATAAGCAATATAAACATGATTTTCCGAACCCTGGAAAATCTTACTGACCTAATTAAGGACTTTTCACCCATTGTGAAGCAGATTGGTACTGATGCGACGGCAAAATTCAATGAATTTGACAGCAAGGGATATTTTGAAGTTATGAACCAGCTCAGCCTTGCCATGGATACCATTATGTCAAGGTATTCAAGGAAAGACCTTGAAAAACTCTCTGATAATATTGTTACACTAACGGATACCCTGTTAACAGTCACTGATCCGCTTATAATGAACAAACTTTCCGTGGCAGCAAAGACTTTTAAGGAAATGGACGAGGAAACAGTCCCCGAATATTCGATCTGGAAATTGATGCGGGAAATAAATAAGCCTGAAGTGAAGAAATCATTAGGCTTTGTTATGACCTTCCTTAAGAAGATAAACTCACAGGGACAAGATTCTTAGTTATTAAACATTTAAACATTTAAACAATTAAACAATAAATATTATGGCAACAAAAAATTATGCAGGAACAAGTGTAGACTTAAATGACGAAGGTTATTTCACTGATCCGGGTCAATGGTCAAGGGAAATTGCAGTTGAAATAGCAAAAGAAGAAGGTATTGAGCTTACTGAACAGCACTTTGAAGTACTGGAATTGCTCAGAAAAAAGAATGAAGAGGGTGAGGCTTTGTCAATAAGGGGAATAAACAAATCCGGTGTGGTTGATGTAAAAA
Organism: Bacteroidales bacterium; assembly: GCA_032260385.1. GTDB lineage: Bacteria > Bacteroidota > Bacteroidia > Bacteroidales > VadinHA17 > UBA9300. The sequence continues at coordinate 5,507 of JAVVEL010000043.1, forward strand.
CATTTTATCAGCTTTTCCCGGGCGCACCTCTCAAGAAAGCCACCAGAATTGCAGGTATTCCCAAACCGGCAAGTTGTGTCTAATAAATAAATAAAACAATAATTATGAGTGATAATAAAAATCCAGTAAAAAAAGTAAATATTATCTGTGCCAAAAGTAATATTGAAGATATTTATGCGGCTCTCGTCATGGGTAACGGTGCGGTAATGGAGGGCATCGAAGCCAATCTGTTTTTTACCTTTTTCGGACTTGAAGGCATTGTGAAGAAATGGATGAAGAAGCCACACACTGCCGTTGTTGGCAATCCCGGCATGCGACTGCCCGGACTTGGGTCACGTATGCCTACCCTTATGGGAGTGATACCGGGTGTTGAAGCCATGGTATCAGGCATGATGCGCAAGCAGATGGATGATCTTGATGTACCACCCATTGACGAATTTCTCGATCTTTATACGGCAGGTGGTGGCAAAGTCTATGCATGTAAACTTGCGATGGATATGTTCAAGTTGAAGAAAGAAGATCTCACTGAGCATGTATCAGGTATTTTAACTGTTGGCGAATTCTATGAGCTTGCAGGAGGTGAAGGGTCACATATAATCTTCACTTAAACGCAGATTACACTGATTTTCACAGATAACACATATAATGACCGTCTTCACAGGCGGTCATTTTTTTATACCCGGATCTAAACCTGTAAATTTTTCTGCACTCACCTCTAAGCCCTCACCTTATTCCCATCCTACTCTTCAATCTCGTAAACCATATTGTGCAGCATAATTTCTCCACTTTCATCTTTACCAATAATTATTACATTTGTTGGAATTATAAAACCTAAATCCAATCCTATGCAGGCTATAAACGATTTCCTCATAAAACTTGACGGGTATATCGGGGGTCATCCCTGGTTTGTATTTCTTTTGCTGGGAACGGGTATTTTTTTCACGTTTTACCTGGGTTTTCCACAGATAAGATATTTCAAACATGCTATAAGGATAGTTAAGGGAAAATATGACCACAGCAAGGATGTGGGCGACACCAGCCATTTCCAGGCCTTAACAACTGCCCTTTCGGGTACGGTTGGTACGGGGAATATTGCCGGGGTGGCTCTCGCCATTCATCTTGGCGGGCCCGGGGCCTTATTCTGGATGCTGGTGACAGCCATGATAGGCATGTGTACCAAGTTTGTTGAAGTTTCAATATCGCATAAGCATCGTGATATCCTGCCTGACGGCACTGTGTCGGGCGGACCCATGTATTACATGAAGAAAAAACTGAACCTGAAACTTAAGAACGGTAAAATATTAAAGATAGGTGTTGTTATGGGTGGTTTCTTTGCTGTAGCCACCGTGCTCAGTTCTTTTGGCACCGGCAGTCTTCCCCAGATCAACAGTATATCAAATTCCGTATTTGCCACCTTCGGCATTAACCATATTATTACAGGTTTCATACTGTCAATTCTGCTTGGACTGGTAATTATAGGCGGTATCAAAAGGATAGCCAAGGTTACATCAACCCTGGTTCCGGCCATGGCATTGATTTACCTTATAGGTGCACTTGCCGTAATCTTCAAAAATTATGATCAGATACTGCCTTCTCTGGCCGCCATTTTCAGAGATGGATTATTTGGGACCGAGGCAACGATAGGTGGCTTCCTGGGAGCCTCACTCTCATGGACCATCAACAGGGGCGTCAACAGGGGTCTCTTTTCCAATGAGGCCGGTCAGGGATCAGCTCCCATAGCACACTCAGCTGCCAGAGCGCCTGAACCGGTATCGGAAGGAATGGTTGCCATCCTGGAGCCTTTCATTGATACAATATGCATATGTACCCTTACGGGACTTGTTCTGCTTTCATCAGGTGTATGGGACAAGAAGCACGTAAACCAGTTCCAAGATGCCGACATGGAATTTGTTGCAGGTGCTTACGATGACAAAACTGAAGAAGGAATGAAAATTCTCGGGAACCACATCAGCAAGAACAAGGATCTGCCAAAGCTTGATGTGTATAACGGCGCAATAAGTATAGAGGAAGGTATTCTTAAGACCGATGACATCACCCTCTTACATGCGGAGTCAGTCGCAGAAGATTTCAAATTCCTTAAGGGATCTGAGCCCTACACCGGCAGCCTTAACATTGTTGGCGGCAAACTGGTGATTGACGAGGCCGACAAGCCCACCCTGGGTGAAAAAATAAAAGGCCTCTTCGTTAAATCATCTTCGGAAAAGATTGTGATTGAAGGCAAGTCGCTTATGCACAGTGCGCCCTTAACGGCCAAGGCATTTGAAAACGGGTTTTTCGGGCACTGGGGGCAGTATATAGTATCTATCGGTCTGTTGCTCTTCGCCTTCTCAACGGCCATTTCGTGGTCATACTATGGTGACAGGGCTCTGACCTACCTTATCGGTCCCAATTCAGTGATATATTACAGGATAGTCTATGTTTTAATGTTCTTTATTGCCTCATTCACAGATACTACCATTATCTGGTCACTGTCATACATTACCATAGCGCTCATGACGATACCCAACCTCATCGGGCTCCTGGTCCTGCACAGGGATATCAAAGGCACCATCAAACAGTACTGGGTAGACTTTACCAGTGATCATCCCGGGGAAAAAATAAGCAGGAAGTATCTGGAGAAGCGAAAGGCCAGGGATGAGAGATGAACCGGGCAGTGCAAGTTTGCGATAGCAGGCAAGTACTACTCCTCTACTTTTGTCTTTCGTCTTAACAGGACAACATTCTCCACGTGGTGAGTTTGCGGGAACATGTCCACCGGCTGGACGGCAGCTACTTCGTATTTTTCTGCCAGTATTGCTATGTCTCTTGCCTGGGTAGCCGGGTTACAGCTGACATAGACAATCCTGTCTGCTCCCGCTTCCATGATGGTCTTAAGAACTGACTCGTGCATCCCTGCCCTGGGAGGGTCGGTGATTATTACGTCAGGCCTGCCGTGAGTGTCAATAAATTCTGTTTTAAGCAGATCCTTTATATCGCCGCTGAAAAATTCTGTATTGGCAATTTCATTTATCCGGGAATTCATTCCGGCGTCTTCGATTGCTTCATGTACATATTCCAGGCCAATTACTTTTTTACTTTTCCCGGCAACATAGTTGGCAATTGAACCTGTACCGGTATATAGATCATAGACTATTTCATCTCCCTTAAGGTTGGCAAAATCGAGGGCAACAGAATAAAGCTTCTCAGACTGCAGGGTATTGGTCTGGAAAAAAGATTTGGGCCCTACCCTGAATTTCAGGTCGCCCATTTTCTCAATTATATGATCCCTGCCGGCATAAAGTATAACTTCGAGGTCATAAAAGGTATCATTCCGCTTATCGTTGATGACATACATAAGGGAAGTAATCTCGGGGAAGCTGTTTCGAATAAATGAAAGTAATCCGTCGCTTTTGACCCGGTTTTCATATGCCAGGTTAAGGATTACCATCCGTTCACCTGTGGATGAGGTTCGTACCACCATTGTTCGAAGGTAGCCCCTGTGCTCCCTGGAATCATAAAAATCAAGCTTATTCCTGATAGCATATTCCCTGATGCTGTTTCTTATCTTATTAGAAATATCATTTTGCAAATAGCATTTTTCAATATCCACTACCCTGTCGAACATACCGGGGACATGGAATCCGAGAGCGTTCCTGCCGCTTGTGCTGTCACCGGAGCCAATTTCCTCTTCAGTAAGCCAGCGCCGGTTTGAAAAGGTGTATTCGAGTTTATTTCGATAGTAGTATTCATATTCAGATCCTATAATGGGTCTTATCCCCGGGAATTCAAATTTGCCTATGCGGGTAAAATTATCGATGACCACCTGTTGCTTGAATTCAAGTTGTTTTTCATAGGGAAGGTGCTGCCATTTACACCCGCCACATACACCGAAATGGCTGCACACGGGGTCCTGCCGCATCTCTGAGAACTTATGCTGTTTCACCACGTAGCCTTCCATATAGTTTTTCCGCTTTCGCGTCACCTGGACATCCACAACATCACCCGGCACCAGCATCGGGACAAAGACAACCTTATCGTCAACCCGGCCCAGGGCTTTGCCTTCGGAACCAATGGCCGTTATTTCAACTTTCTCGAGCAAGGGTTTTTTTCCGCGTGCCATATCATGTTTGTTTGTGGTGCAAAAATAGGATTTTTTATGTTTAGAAGATTAGAGGTTTTATTGTTCAGGGTTTTTGGGGTTCAGGGCTTGTATAATTGTTGAACTGTGTGATGGTTGAATTGGTTAAGATTTTTTTGGCTCATATTTGTTTATTGCTTAATTTTATTAGTAATAAACCAACTATGCGATGAACAAGTTAGTCTTTTCCTTCCTCTTATTCCTGATGATCTTCATCCAGAGCTGCCTTACACCCGAGGCAGAATGCAAGAAAACCGAGGCACCCGAGATTAATGTCGGGCTATTATTTGCCGGAAGCATTCAAATAAATGACCCCGGAGGTAATGATATTACTATACTTTTCACGGATGCTGAACTTAACATGCTTTATTATAAGGTATACTGCACCGGCAAGAATAACGGACCATTTACATCAGAGTTTACAATAAACGAAAACGGAACTCTATATAAGAAGAGCATTGGCTACTGGAGTTTCCGTATGAATAATACAAAAGACTACATTCGTGTTCAATTCTTCATTGAGGGTGATAATATTGGTCAGGAATACAGGGTTACCTATGACCAGTTAAAAGCATTTGACGGAGGCAAGCCATATCTTAATTTCAGCATTGTCGTAACAGCCGACAATGAAATCTACAAAACTAAATCAATAAGCCTGAATATTTCCTGATATCTGTCTTTTGAGATTTCTCTCCAAAAATACCTACCTTGGGCTTTTATGCGGGATTAAAAATTAATTATGTTCACAGACGCAATTGAAAAAGCCTCAAGATTCACAAGACCCATTCATACAATTAGCAGGTATTACAACTCGACAGAAATAGTTCCCGGATCGGCCACCCTTTTTGTAGTAAACAAAGATGGATGGGCACTTACGTGCAAGCACGTAGTGCAGCTGCTTACTTCTCCAACCAGGGTAAATAATACCTATGATGCCTTCAGGAAGGAATTAAATAAGATTAAAGGCACAGAGGATTTAGCAGGAAAGAAAGCAGCATTGGAAAAAAAATATAATTACACCACTTCAAGTATTGTTGAGCTAAGAAATAACCTGGTGGACTGTGTTGACAAAACAAGTAGTTTCAAGATTCATGTCCACCCCGTTTATGATCTTGCGCTTGTAAGGTTTGAGGGTTTCAGCAAACTGTTCTGCAATGAATTCCCTGTGTTTCAGTCAGATGAAAGCTATTTAAAACAGGGCCGTTTTCTCTGCAGGCTGGGTTATCCCTTCCCAGAATTTACAAACTACAGGTACAATTCCGAGAAGGATATTATTGAATGGACCACGGATGGCAGGTCACGTTCGCCCATTTTCCCTATTGAAGGGATGATTACCCGCTTCCTCAGGGATAAAGCGAGGATACACGGTATTGAGATGAGCGTCCCGGGACTTCGGGGACAGAGTGGCGGGCCCCTCTTCAATGATAAGGGTATAGTACAGGGGATGCAATTTACCACAAAACACCTCCATCTTGGCTTTGACGTTGAAGACAAGGAGATACGCGTCAAAGGGAACAAGAAAAAAGTAAGGGATTATCCCTTCCTCCATCTGGGCCACTGTATTCATGTGTCGGTATTAAAGGAGTTTATGAGGGAGAAGGGAGTTGAGTTCAAGGAAGAATGACTGGGGATTACTCGCTCACGATGTTCGCTCGTGATCCCCTGGCGGGGTAGCTTCAGAGCAATCAAAACAAGCCTCCGGCTTTTTATTTTAAGGGCCTCCTGCTTACATGAATAAAGTCATGACGCAGTGGCCCTTAAAATAAAATCCCGCTGACGCGGGATTTGTTTTGATTGCCCTGGCGGAGAGAGGGGGATTCGAACCCCCGGTACCCCGTTAGGAGTACGCTGGTTTAGCAAACCAGTGGTTTCAGCCACTCACCCACCTCTCCGTGAACAGCTAAAATTTTAGCGCAACAAAAATAGAAAAAGAATGCAAATAAACCAAAGTAATATTGAATTCAGGTCCTCATAATTGAATCATGAGGCGAAGGTTCCAATCTTCCAATCTTCCATTGTCAGTTCTTCATAAGTGCTTCTATCTCCTCTATTTCTTTTGGTACTGCTTCGGAAAGCACTTCACATCCGTCCTCAGTAATAAGCACAGTATCCTCAATCCTTATCCCTATACCTGTTTCAGGATTATACAGGCCCGGTTCAATCGCAAACACCATGCCCTGTATCAGACCTTCATCACCGTAAACGCCCACATCATGCACTGCCATACCTACAAAATGACCGAAGCCGCTGATTATATTTTCTATTTTCAATTCTCCGTTCTCCACAGGAGGCATCATAGAATGAGAAATATAATCCTCAAGACCGGTTAAATCAAATTCCATTGTTCCCAATTTCCTATAAACATAATCAATAACATCCTCCTCTTCAATACCGGGCTTATAAGACTCAATACAGGCTTTCTGAATTTCAAGCAACAGGGTGTACACTTTTCTCTGCTCAGGACTGAACCTTCCATTTACAGGCCAGGTTCTTGAGATATCCATCGTCAGATAATCCATACAGGCACCGAAATCAATAAGCAAGAGGTCACCGTCTTCGGTCTGTCTTGAGCTTTTTTCATAATGCAGTGTGCAGGTGTTGGGCCCGCTGGCCACTATGGGAGGATAAGCAGCTCCAAGGGCGCCATGTGCCATGACCACATTCATGGCAGCCGCTTCAATCTCGTATTCATAAACACCAGGTTCGGTGGCCATGATCGCTGCCTTCACTCCTTCGGCTGACACCTTCCCATTTTTCCTGAGGATTTCTTTCTCCCATTCTGTTTTGATGACTCTTAACTCATCAATAAGTGGTGCCACATCGTGGAAATCAATATACGGATAGCGGTGTTTTAATTTATTGACCCGGTAAGTATTCAGGGTCACCTGATCATTATAATGTGAACGTCCAGCCCTGGCATAATGAAGATCCATTTCGCTTCTTCCCCCATTTACAACATCGGGCGGGGAGATCCTGATATAAACATCCGAACCACTTTTGCCGCAATTCCTCACTATGTATTCATCCAGATCAGATACTGGGACTATAGCATCGAAAAGTACCTCTGAAGGATCCATTTTACTGCATAATAGGTTAGAACCCGAAACATATATCTCCCTGGGGGATAAAACAGGCTGAAGCAATATTGACTGACCTGATGAGGGCAGCATGATAAGAGCTGAGCCGGCTTCCTCAATACCGGTATAATAGTAAAAATCGTTATCCTGGCGGAAAGGAGCACCGGTCTCAGGTCCGGGCTTACCAAAAAGCAGGATCATATCAGCATCAACCTTCTCCATCAGTTTCTGCCTTCTTGCAGCAAATTCTTCTTTATTTAGTTCAGCTCTTTGCCCATAGGAGGCACTGAAAGAAAAGATCACCAGTAAGAAACCTGATAACCTTAGTAAATTAAGACTCATGACAAATAATTTTATTTATAAAGACACTTAATTTAACGATTAAATTTGAATGTAAAGGCAGCTATCTTCATCAAATTAATAGATAAACCAAATAATTCCAAGCTCTTTCTATCAAAATACGAAAGGCCCGCCTGTAAAATTGATATATTTGAATATGAATCTGAAGGAAAGGTACGGGGATAAGGCTCTTATTGCAGGCGCTTCAGAGGGCATCGGTGCTGCATTTGCAGAATACCTGGCAGCGGAAGGCTTCAGCCTCTTCCTGGTGGCAAGGAGGAAGGAGCCCCTGCAGAAGCTCGCCGGAATGCTTACTGAAAACTATGGGGTGCCGGTCCGCCACATTTTATGCGATCTCTCTGGCGAAAATGCAGCCGGGCAGATAATATCATCAATGGACGGGGATGAACCTGATATCATGGTATACAACGCTGCCCTGTCGCACATCGGCCCCTTCGCTGATCATCCCGTCGAAGGACATTGCCAGGCAGCACGCGTGAATATGACAACTCCTCTAAAGCTCGTTCATCATTTCGGAAGAAAGATGCTTGAAAGGAAAAGAGGCGCCATCGTGCTGATGTCATCCCTGGCCGGCTTCCAGGGAAGTGGTTTCCTGGCAAGCTATGCTGCAGGTAAAGCATTCAACAGGATTCTGGCTGAAAGCCTCTGGTACGAATGGAAGGACAATGGCGTGGATATAATGGCCTGCTGCGCCGGTGCAACATCAACGCCCGGATATGTCAGCTCTGCCCCGGCAAGGGTAAGTCCTTTTGCCCCCAGGGTGCAGCAGCCCAGGGAAGTTGTCAGGGAATGTTTCAGGGAACTGGGAAGGAAACCTTCATCTATCACAGGCAGGGGTAACAGGATTGCTTCCTTTTTCATGCAAAGAATATTTACACGTAAAATGGCCGCAAGAATCATGGGGGATAATATACGCAAAATGTACAGATTAGGATAAGAAACATTTCCCCGGACTGATTGATCACCAGATACGCGGGATAATACGCCAGGGCACCTTCGTTTTATATGCAGCCCACAGCGCACCGTATTTTGCTGAGCATCGTTTGTCATCATCTGCCTGCCTGGTAAAGAGCAGGATAACATAGTATAGCGGATAGAGCCAGGGCCAAATCAGTCCCGGGTAACCGGTGCAAAGGATGATACCGGTGGCCATTAGTATTTCCCCGAGGTAATTGATATGCCTGCTAAGTCCCCAGAAACCGTTAACAAGCAATTTTTTATCGCCATCGCTGATAATCTCCGGTTTTATCCCTAGAAATGATTTTTGGGGATCACGCTTGAAATAGAACTTTTGCATGTTGGCACCCCTGGCCAGGATCCATCCTGAAAAGAAAATGAGAACATAAAGCACCAGAAGGAAGGCCGGTGTGCCCGGATCAGGCAGGGCTACAGTTGCCCAGAGGGTTATAGGATAAAAATAAGGGTAAAAGACAATGCATCCCCACCCCAGCTTAAAGCCTATCCTCTCGGCAAAAAGGTCGTAGGTATACAGGTGCACCTCTTCGAATATGAGGTACTCAACCACAAAATAGGTCAGAAGTGCGGCCGAAAGTATTATTCCCGGTGATGCTGTATCGCCATAGGTAATAAGGTGATATGCCGTAAAGCTGAGTACATTGAGTTCAAGCATTACCGCTCCTGCAAGGTACAGCCACATCTTAATATCGACCCTTCCCTTCATTAGCTGAAGATTCTCAATCCGCCCCAGGAAGAGATCGGCTGCAAATGATTTCCTCACTGGCGGCACCGGCAGAACCAGGACCAGGGTAATAACAATGCCAAGCAGGCAGGCGCCTGCAAGACCGTACCAGCGGTATTCGTACAGGTAATCAAAGGGCACTGTCTCCGTTATGCCTAAAAGAAACCATGTTGCCACCACGACAATGAAGACAAAGATGCCGTTGAGATGATAAATCATCTTATCTTTTGAACC
>JAVVEL010000044.1:0-4973 GCA_032260385.1 Bacteroidales bacterium
CTTCCTGCCGGACGATCCTATATCCAGTAACACACCGCCGGAATCGCGAAGAAGGCCAACAGACCAGCGAATGATTACCATTGAACTGATGATTGCAGCAATGGCATCAATGAAAGGAAGCTCCCAGATCATTGCGGCCGTCAGTCCGAGTATGGCAGAAAGACTGGTAAGCGCATCAGCCAGCACATGCAGGTAGGCTGCCCAGATGTTATGGTCGGAGTGCTCATGATCATTACTCATAAAGGTCCTTTATCTTTTATAACAGAGATTGGAAAGGTTAGTTTAAGGAACAGTATATTGGAGTGTATTGGCTTGTCAATATCAAAGTCGTAATAATTGTCGGAATTGTAAATCAGGTAAACTGCACCGAAAGGTGGCTTGAAGCGCCATCCGAACAATCCGTAGAAATAGATCCTGTCCGAGCTGCTGTTGTGCTGTGAAAAAATTCGAATCCAGAGATCATTGGTAAAATAGTAATCCAGGCCAAGGATGTTAAGAAAGGTACTTTCATTAACCGGATCAGGATCGAATGCAAGGTAATTGAACTCATAATTGAGTGTTAGTTTCCTGAATAGTTGAAAGACCGTTCCGAATTCAACCAGGTTGAAATCCCGGTTAAAATTACGACCGGCCCTGTAACTAAGTGATGCATTGGCAGCCTCATCGGTCTTGTATCCTGCAATTCCCTGGTAATAGAAATTATAATATTCCCTGTCCAGTAGTTTGAATTCATTGTTATACTTAAAATCAAAACTCAGATTATTCTTCATATAGAGCCTGGCCCCGTATGTAAGATACCAGCTTCTTAATACCCCTGTCTGACTCCAGAAAATATTATTCCTGCCGGAAAGGGAGAGGTAACTAAGAGTATTCTCAAACCAGAATTTATAACTGATATCACTGTCAATCTCCAGCCTGTCATCATCAGGCACATAACCGGTTTCATTGACGTTATTCTGAAAATTCTCCCCAAGGCTGGTAAACCGTATGTGATAATGATAGGTATTATTCTCCCTTGCAAACCTGACGTACCATGCAGAGTGCGAACGCAGGTCTCCCGGCATACTTGCTGCATACTGACCTGTAAGTTTCCAGGTTTCACCCAGGTTCATTACATAATCAAGGCTGAAGGTATGGAATGAAGCGGTATCGGTTATCTTATCGGTATAACTGACCCCCAGGGTGGAAGATTCCAGGATATCCCTTTTCATCCTGAAAGCACCGAACAATGCCCCGGGAATTTGATGGCCCATATCCGGTCTTGTTTGTGCAAGCAGACCGTTAAACTGGTACTTGCCGACTTTCCCTACCACTTTGCCCCCATATATCACATCCCCGATACGCCTGGAATAAAATGTCTGTATCCGTGTACTGAACATCTCATTCCCGTCCTGGAAAAAAATTCTTTTTTCAGGATATCTGAGTTCCCATGGTGTAAGATTGATCTGCTCCTTATCCCCTTCAACTGTAGCAAAATCAGGGTTTAAGGTAAGATTTGTCTTGAGATTGGAGCTGTATCCGTATTGCAGGTCAAGACCCCCGTCGCCCTTAAATTTATTTTCAACTCCTGTAATATCGCTGCTTTCGTAACGAATGGTTCCGTATGGATATAGTTCCAGGTTATGTTTTTTCCTGCGTTTAAATTGTACATTGTTTAAGCGGCCATTTTGAGACACCCTGTAGCTTTCACTAACGGGAGACCACCATGCCACTTCCTGATTGGCCCTGATGGAACGGGAAAAATTACATCCCCATGAAGTTGCACCGGGATTATATTGAATACTCCTGAGAGGGATCCTGATTTCGACAACCCAGTATTGATCCGTAGTAGAGGTTTTTGCTTCCCATTCAGTATCCCACAAATAGTCCACACTCTTCCCGTCATCACTCACTTTGGCATCGGTAAGAGTCCCCAGGGCATTAACCTGGAAAAGAAGCGCTGTACGGTTATCATTGTAGGTGTCGAGCAATATGGAAACGATATCATCACTCTCATTTAGCCGGTCCCTGCGCTGTATCCTTGCTGCTATTTCATCGGGATGATTGATATAACACCTGAAGCTGAAATAGAGGTATTGTTCATGCTGGGCAGCTTTAAGCACCGTTTTGTGGCTGGAAATTTCCCCCTTTGCAGGTTCTAACTGAATGAAAGCACTGGTGGAATCAGCTTCCTGCCATGCTTTTTCGAGTATTCCATCCAATGTTATTGCTTGATCGATCGACCTGAGCGTCAGGGAGGACTGGGCATAACCCTCAAATGAAAATGCCAGGATAAGCAATATGTATAGCAGCCGGTTCATTGTAACTATCAATAAATATAATCTAATTGAAGGATACCGTTTGCTTTAATTTAGCAAATTCCATTTAATATTTTATGACCTGCTGTATGGATCAATTGTCTGGCAAGTGAGTCCTGAAGGTTTGATATAAGATATTAATTTAAAGTGTCCATTATATCATCTGAGATTACTAACTGTTCATTTTTGATAATTACCTGCAATGGTCAGCGGAAAGATTAACAGGTGGCTGCCCGGGGCTAAAGAATTAATTATTAAAGGATACTATTCAAGTCTTGTCTCCCCACAATCGACAATATTTCAACAATATCATCATTTATCTTGTAAAAGATGGAGTCAGAACCGCAGGCACAGCGTCTATAACCTTTCTTAATATAATCAACTGATTCAAAAGAGAATGGTTGCTGTGCAATTATGTCAAAGTATTTGAAAAACGAATCAAAATACTTATCTGCCTGAGCCATGCCAAATCTTTCTACTCCGTAATGATGAATTCGAATTAAATCTTCTTTGGCCTCATTACTCAATCTATATTTAGCCATTGAGCAATGACTTTGATTGGTTTAGAATCTGATCTTTACTGTCGTCTGTAAAACCACGATTCTCAGCTCTATCAAGCTTGGCTCTAATCCAGTCGATTTGGACCTGCTGTTGTCTTGCCTGCCTGATCAGATCATTAACAAGCTCACTTTTGCTGGAATATTCTTTTTTTTTCAATTGAGCTTTTAACCATTCATCATTGGGTTCTGTGAATGAAATACTCTGTCTAACCATAGCTTTTTGGTGTAATATTACATCAAATTCGAATCAGTTGCAAGTTTTTCTTCGTATTTTTGCCATCGGTCGGCAGAATTGAAGCAGGCCTGCATGCTTAGCTAACGAGTACTTTGAACTCCGGAGCTTAAGCAAAGAAGGTAAGCAAACAAGCGAATCTAAACCCCGAATTTACCATTAACCACATCTATCGGAAAAGCCTTTCCATGGCCTGGATAAACATAAGTAATGCCCCTGTCAATAAGAGTTTTCCAGTTTCCCTTTATGTCTTCAATCTCCTGAGCGTAAATTGGTAATCCCGGTTTCAATCTGAACGGCAATCCATTATGTGCCATACAACCCACAAATGCTTCTCCCGAGTTCAGTATTACACTTACGGAACCAACAGTATGTCCGGGAGTATGAATTATTTCCCCGTCAATACCAAATTCGGCAAGCGGATAGGGATCATTATTAAGAAGAATGTCCGGTGTGAATTTAGGGAAGGGTATCTTAAAAGAAAAGATCATAGGCTGAGTAATTTTCCCCAAGAGGTTAACACCTTTGGGAATTAATACTTTATCGTGTTCCACGCATTCTCTTTCGCTTTCATGAACTGCAATTTTTGCCCCTGTTAAATCCCTGATATCCCGTGCAGAGCCACAATGATCAAAATGTGAATGAGTAAGCACTATAAGTTTAATCCTGGACGTGTCAATCTTATTTTTTGCCAGGACTTGCCTGAAAAGTTTTAATTTACCCGGCATGCCGCAGTCAACCATTACTATTTCTCTGCCAATGATTAAATAGCAACTGGTTAAACCAAGTTTAAAGGAAATAATTTCTGTCTTCATAATAAGGGTTCCTTTTAGCTGACTGTATAATACAATGCAGTCTACAATTTAGGTAATATTATTAAATTAAGCAACTGGTTAATAGCTAATTATTTAATAATACAGTCCGGTAAAAAATGACTGCTGGCAGAAGAAAATTTCTAATGTTTACCCGTTTGGCATATTCTGTTCCTAGCAGCAGGCTGGCAAGCACCGGGGATTTATACCAGGATAAAGTCTAGTATGGCGTCCCTTTCTGCCTTCCTTCCCTGAAAGCTTCCATGTACCAGGTAAGCTCTTCAATGAAGCGGTCTGCTGATGGGTCTGTGAATTCATTCTGTGGCACCAGGTTCTTATCAAACAGCTTGCCGATGAAAGGCAAACCAGGCAAAGGCAAAATGATTACCATGCATAATTGGGGGCAATGACTTTCCTTTCATTTCACCTGAAATACATTTGCCTGCAATATTCCAGATTGACCCAGTCTGCTCATCAATAAAATTATCTCCCCCAGGAGTGAATGTCAACTTCTTGTTATTGACGAACGGACTGAAAACCGTCACTGAACCAACCTTCCTGGAATCTGCTATCTGATTTTTATCATACAAGTAAAACATCGGTCATGATTTCCAGTACGGCCGTCCCCTTGTGCCGGAATATTTTATTCATAGCCTCCGGCAGTGATTCTCTGTCTTTTACGCGCAAACCCATTGCCCCGCAACCTGCTGCATATTCCGAAAAATCAGGATTTGCCAGGTCTGTAGCGAACACCTCCAGTTCTCCGGAGCGTTGTTCTTTTGATATTTTTCCCAGCTCATTATTATTAAGAAGTATAAGTTTTATGTCCATTCCATATTTAACTGATGTTGTGAGTTCGGCCATATATTGTGCAAACCCGCCATCTCCTGCTACAGCAATGACAGGACGCTTACCGCGTGTGGCAGCCCAGGCACCCATGGCTGCAGGGAATGCGAATCCTATGGATCCCAGGTAACCCGACATCAAAAAACTTTGCTGCTGACATTCAAAATATCTGCCCAGTGAGTATGCATTATTTCCAACATCAACACAGATAACAGCATTACCGGGG
>JAVVEL010000044.1:5176-14942 GCA_032260385.1 Bacteroidales bacterium
AATCTTGTGGAATTTACTCAGTGACAGAGGGTCAAAATCGATCTGAATGCTTGGTTTTTTAGGGGTGATACCCGTATGCTTGCTGAAAGAGGCCCCTATCACTATCAGGAGGTCGCTTTCATTCATAAACCATGAAGCCACCGGTGTTCCGCTTCTTCCCAGTACCCCTGCCGCCAGTGGGTGTGTATCAGGAATAAGTCCCTTTCCCTTAAAGGTTGTAAGTACCGGTGCCTTCATTCTCTCAGCAAATTTAATAATTGCATTCATATTAAACCTTGCCCCGTGTCCTACAATTATAACAGGTCTTTTTGAACCATGAATAAGGTCCAGTGCCCTCCCAAGGCTGGCACCGGAAGGAGTGTAGTCAGGCATGCTGATTCTTCCGTCCGGCGTTTGAGGCTGTTCATCTCCGGCAGGTATCTCCTGTACCTCATCCGGAAAAGTAAGATGTGAGACATCCCTTTTCAGAATGGCATGTTTTATTGCTAATGCCATCAATTCAGTATGCCGGCTGTCGCGCTGCACCCTGTGGTTAAACTCTGCCACGGCCTGGAAAGCCCTTACCAGATCCAGTTCCTGAAAATTTTCCGTACCAACTACCTGTGTAGCCACCTGCCCTGTCAGAGCGAGGATTGGTGCCCGGTCTACTCTGGCATCCCATAACCCGGTAAACATATTCGTTGCACCCGGTCCTGCAATCGAGAAACAGGCTGCCGGTTTACCGGTGAGTTTTCCATAGGCACTGGCCGCAAAAGCCCCTGCCCCTTCATGCCTGATACCAATATATTTTAATTTACCTTTCTCTTCCTGCCTTTTCAATGCATCGGCAAAACCAAGATTGGAATGACCTACCATTCCGAATACCGTATCAACGCCCCAGTTTACCATTGTTTCAGCCATAATGTCTGAAACCGTTGCTTCATGTGGTGCCTCTTCTTCTATCCCAACATATATCCCATCGTCTCTTTCTTCAACGGGATAAGGATCGACACCGTCGTCGAAACCCGGAGCTTTACCGGTACAGGGATGATAATCCCACCCATGCCACGGGCAACGAAGTATCCCATTTTCAATACTTCCTTCACCCAGCGGTCCCCCCTGGTGAGGACAATGATTATCCAGTGCACAAATCTTACCTTCAAAATGGGACAGTGCGATTTGTTTTTTACCAGCAGTTACCGCTATCACCCTGTTTTCTGCAAGGTTTTCTTTTTTATCGAGAACTTTTAACCAAACTAATTTTGTTGCCATAGCCATAGAAGTTTTTAAAGATTCAGAAACCAGTCTACCGATCTTTTAACGTATTTATATATTTTCTCCAACGCAAGGTCAGAAGGCAAATCATAGATTTCACTCAGGGACAGGACTGCGCCGCCCCAGTGTTCACCGGTTATCCATTTGCCCGAACCCAATTTTGGGGCGTCTTTATATTGGATATGTGACCCTGAACTGTATCCGGCAAGGTAAAAATAAGGTTCGCCAACCATCGAATCTTCCATTGCCAGTCCAAAACCAATTCCCAATGATTTTGTAACCTGGCTGTAAATACTGGTATCAAAATGATGGGGCCATATACGAATTTCACTTTTAGCCTGTAAATACCCTGTTGTTGCCAAGCATGCATTGTTCGCCAGGTCCCTTATTTTACTCCATTTCGTAATTCCTTCCTTAGTTAATTCCCCAGGTTGGATAGCCGGGATTTTATAATCAGGGATTTCAAAGTGCAAAGGACTGGCAATCTTGTCAGTATTAAGTCCTAAGCTTTTCGGGTATTCACTTACTTCCTGCTCCAGTTCCTTAAGTTTCTTATTCAGTATATTAATAACTGACTGGCTTTGAAGCATAGTGTTTAGCCATTCCAGACTAAGATTTGTTAAATTTAAACCACAAAGAATCTTTCCTTGAGGTGTTTCTACCCATCTGCCGACAAGCCGTTCATTAATGGCATCAAAATAAAAGTTGGTATGGCTATCGTCTTCCTTTTCAGGCACTAACGCCATATTTACTTTAGCTATCACCTGGCTGAGCCAATGCAGTTGCCGATCGGTATTATTGTATTCCTGCAAAATTGATACCTGTTAATTGATAAATTTGATAATTTATGGTAGACAAGTCATTTCTGTTGAATTTTCTGATATCATTGTACCCGCATGACCTGGCTATTACTTTTATGAGTTCATTAGTTGCCAATAAATAGTTACTTAGTTGTTTAGCTGAAGCTTCAATAATTAAGCGGCTGCGCAAGTTTTCTTTTTGTGTTGCCACACCAACAGGACAACTATTTGTATGGCAGGCTCTCATCCCCAGGCAACCAATAGCCTGTAGCGCAGAATTTGATACAGCCACTGCATCTGCGCCAAGCATAAGTGCTTTGGCAAAATCTTCGGCTATTCTTAGCCCTCCGGTAATTATTAACGATACGTTTTTCGTACCTTGCTTGTCAAGGTATCGCCTGGCTCTGGCCAGGGCAGGTATTGTAGGAATATTAATATTATCGCGCAAAATTTCAGGAGCAGCTCCTGTACCTCCACCCCTGCCATCCAAAATGATATAGTCGGCTCCTGCTTCAAGGGCAAAATCGATATCAGCTTCAATATGGCTGGCCGCTATTTTAAATCCAACAGGTATTCCGCCTGAAATCTTTCGTACCTGATCAGAAAAGCTTTTATAGTCGCCAGGGCTTATTAAATCATCAAAAGTGGCCGGTGAGATGGCTGGCTGCCCTTCTTTCAACCCCCTCACTCTGGCAATTTCGCCCCTTACTTTATGTCCAGGCAGGTGTCCACCGGTTCCGGCTTTAGCACCCTGTCCGGCTTTGAAATGAAATGCCTGTGATTTTTTTACCAGTTCCCACGAGAACCCGAATTTACCGGAGGCCAATTCATACAAATACTTTGAATTGTTTTCCATCTCCTGAGGAAGTACGCCGCCTTCGCCACTACATATTCCCGTACCTGCCATTTCTGCCCCTTTTGATAAGGCTATTTTGGCTTCTCTTGACAAAGCACCATAACTCATATCTGATACGAAAACGGGAATATCCATCACAAGTGGCTTTTGTGCACCCGGCCCAATAACAACCTGTGTATTCACTATTGCATCATCAAGTAAGGGTTTTACAGCCAATTGTGCTGGTAAAAACTGGATGTCTTCCCATCTGGGTAATTTGTTACGCTCAACCCCCATGGAAGTAATAAAACCATGATGCCCGATGTTTTTTAATCCGTTTTTTGATAGTTCTTTAATATATAAAGTAAATGGTTCAGTAACTTCAGGGTGGGTATCAGCATAAACTCCATGATATTCCTTCCGTCTGAAAGGCTGCGGATTCTCCACGAGAAATTTGTCAATTTCTTCCTCATCAACAAATAATTCATCACGTTCAATTAGCGAATTGAACTTATGCAAAGCCTCCTCATTATTATATTCACTTACACCGGTATCATACCTGTAGTCCCAACCATGCAAACCACAAATAAGATTTTCACCCTCAATATGACCATCGGCCAGTAATGCTCCCCGGTGTAAACATCGGCCATACAAAACGGAGACTTCCCTTCCATATTTTATGACCACCAGGTCAAGCTCCTTAGCAACATAGTGAGAAGGCTCTTTCTCCTGTAAATCATTCAGGTGGCAAATTTTCAATTTCTTCTTCATAATTAAGAATTTAATGTCGGATACTCGAACAGGTTAAGCGAAAAATGCCGGTTAGCATCGGTGAACGACTTTTTAAGATTAAGGCCGGAAACTTTTTCCAATTGTGTAATATGCTCGGGCAAAAACTTGTGTGAATTTTCCGTATGAATGGTTTCGCCTTTAGTAATTAAAATGGATTTAGGAAAATATTTGCTGGTAACCCTTACATTTTTTAATGCTACAAGGTGCATTTCAATACGGACTTCCTTCTCATTATAGAAAGCAAGGTGTCTAAAATCTGATGTATTGAAATTTGTCTCAGCATTATCGTTGATTACATTCAAACAATTTTTATTGAATTGGGCAGTTACTCCCTGAGTATCGTTGTATGCTTTTTGAAGAATTAAATGGTCTTTCACCATATCGAGCCCCAAAAGCAGTTTGTCTCCGGGTTTCATTAAATATTTAAGGTTCAGTAAAAATTCATTTACCTCTTTCCTGGTAAGGTTGCCGAGGGTGCTTCCAAAAAAACATATCAGTCTGGGTGAATTCCCTGGTAATGAATCCAAATGCTTCATAAAATCGGCAAGCACGCCGTGGATTTTTAATCCGTGATATTTACAGCTTAGTATATTTGCCGATTTAAGTACAGCAGCTTCGCTAACATCAACAGGTATGTATGTTATATTGGATATTTTACGCTTTGGAACCTTATCCAGTAAAATAGATATCTTTGAACAGTCGCCACTTCCCAGTTCAACAATATCGATGTGGTCAAAATCACCTGATATATCACCGGCATTATCCTGCAGAATTCTTTTTTCAGTACGTGTCGGGTAGTATTCCGGCAAGCCTGTTATTTTTTCAAACAGTTCTGAACCTGTATCATCATAAAAAAAGCGACTGGAAATCTGTTTTTGACTTCTGGTAAGCCCTCGATAAATTCCTTCAACTAATTCAACCCTGTTTTCTTTAGATAAAAAATTACTTACTGTAAGCGAACCTGTTTCAATTAAAGAAGTTTCTGAATTTTCCATGATTTATCCGAAATTTATAACTGGTTTGCAGCTAAGGCATCTCAGGGATGCCCGTTTCAAAAGGATTGCCGGGATCGGCGCTCCACTCAAACCAGCCTCCGTCATACACTGACACCCTGGGCCATCCCATCAGCCAGGCATTGAACCAGGCTTCGCTGCCGCGCCAGCCCGTGCCGCAATAGAAGGCAAGATGCTTATCGGGAGTAATACTGTTTCCCTCCCATGTATCAGCTATCTCCCGGGCTTCCTTGGTGGTATGATCAAAGTTGCGGTAGTTCTCCATGTGGTAGGCATCGCTTCCACAATCGGCAAACACAGCCCCGGGTATCCGTCCTTTGGGTTCGATATAATTATAACCGCTTACCTCACCAATATACTCCCGCCAGCTTCGTACACATACCAGTTCAGCATCAGCCGCTGCCAGCATATTCTTAGCTTCAGGGGTGTCTACGGCCAGCTCCGGCATTCGCGGTATGGCCGATCCAAAATCCTTTACAGGCTTCTTTGCTTCGTCCTGATATGATATCTCATATCCTTCATCTGTCCATGACTGGAATCCACCATTCAGCACACGCACATCTTTCACCCCTGCATACATCATGATAAAGGCTATGCGTACGGCCCCAATATCCCCTGCTGCACTCCCGGGGAAAGGATCATTATTGTCGGGATACATAAATTTCCCGTAAAGTATAACCGTTGTATCGGCCGTGACACCATGTTCTTCAAAGGCTTTTTTCAACTCTTCCGGTGACCGCCTGTTCCATGTTTCAGGGGCTTCCACAGCCAGTGTGTCCATATCAATGGCACCGGGGATATGGCCGCTCAGGTAAGCATCCCGGTTACGGTAGTGAGCATGAATAATTATGAACCTGTTGTTTTGATAGTGATCAGGTCTCTCCCCGCTGATCAGGCTGTGAACCCAGGGGGCTGATACAAGGTGTGTGTACCTTTCCAGCTTCTCCATTGGCAGTGCATCATTTTTTACCCATTCGGAAAGGAAGCCGTAATACACGGCAACCCTGGTGTATCCCGACCTGATAAAACGCTCTGCAACCGTATTGATATTTTTCCTGTCATACCCATAGATAATTAGCTCGTGTTCAGGCTTTATCTCCTTATGCCTTACCATCTCGATCCAGTCAATGTATGATGTCCATTTAAAAGGAAGGCTTTTCGCGCCACTGATATGCCCGTTTCTTTGTTCACCCATCAGAGCCCATCCGTTATAGGCATCAACCGGTCGAATATCAATTATTATTACTCCCGGTATACCTGTTTTCCCAGATAGTTGTTCAGTTGATATTTCAGTCATAAAATGATACCGTTTAAAAGGAGAGAAAAAACATTATAAAAGCCATTCATCCCTCATATTTTGAATATGTAAATCTTTAAGATACTAATTATTATTAAGAAACTCTGCGGAAAGTCAGTTGCCCGTCGCCATACCTCAGCTTCACCTCCAGGCAATTACTCGGATAATCAACGATGTATGAATCTCCGATTTCCTGCATTTTTATTACAGAACCTTTATAATATCCACTGCATTCAATGGTCCCATCGGGTGCAAAGCGCGTAACTTTTAAACCATCCTTTTCAAATTTGAAATCAAACCATGAGCCGGCACCTTCGCCACTCAACCACTGTGCGTTTTCAGGTATGGACGGATGCCTCCCTGGTGGCGGTAATGTTGAAATCAGTTCCGTCCCGGTCAGGGGGCGTAAAGGGGTAAAAGGAACATATTTCCGCATAATGGGTACTCTCAGCCTGTGCGGCAGTGAACTGACATTATTCAAAGGTGTTGGAGTAAAGGGTATGAAATATTTTAATCTCAGCCTCCGGTACCAATGCGGCTTTCCGGAAAGGATCACTGTATTTACAAACCTTGAACAGTTACTTCCACCCTGCTTGAATGGCCCGTAAGGCATCGGGCTATCCGACTGCATCCTGACAGCTTTATTGTACGAAGCATCAAAATCAACAGGGCTATAGGAAGCATAGAGTATTCCCTCCCCATGACAGGCAGGATTATGCTGCAGTTCCACAAGTATTTCCCGGAAATTACTGATGGACTTTCCGTCTGCGGATATTTCCGGAATAGTGTTCATTTTAAGATCATGATCGGTATCTGCCGATCTGACCCTTCCATATTTGAATGGTGCATGGTACCTGCCGAAATCAAAATAATGACAACTTTCCTGTTCTGTATCAACAAGGACAACAGCTGCATGGCCTGCCCTGTAGTAATTGTTCCTGCTTATACCAATCCATCGTGTGACCGGATCATACCATGAACCGGGCTCCTTGCAAAATGTCTGAGGCCAGGCCAGTGCAATGGCAAATCCTGTATGTTTACTTCCAGTTGTCATACCTTCTGTATATGTGTTTCATCCTCAACAAGATCAAGATATTTCATTGCAAATTTACCGTCCACGTGTTTCACCTGTGTGATACTTACAGTTTTCAAGCCCTGATCGCGTCTCATCACAAGATTAACACGCTCGTCCGGAGTATGCCTGCCGGAATGAAAGGACATTACCTGTTCAGGACTAATGCTTAAATCCTGCCCGCCGAGAAATTTCTTAAACCATTTCTCCCTCAGCTTCCTTTCAGAATCTGAATAGAGGGTTACGGATGACCAGAAGTGCGGAAGATCCGGGTTCAGTTCCTTCATTTGTTTTGTTGATCCATCCCAGATAAATTCTGTAAATCCCGATATTCTTTCATTCTTAAGGTCAATGGTCACCACCGTGAACGGTTCAGTTCGTGACAGGTCTCTGTGGCTGAAAAAGACCATTGGATCCTGCTTTGAAGCCACCAGGTCGACCAGCACCTTCCCCCTGCTGTGGGTATGAAATGCCTGTTTCTCATGAGGGATGAGAGCCCCGTTGAGCAGGCATGCAAGCCGGCCGTAATTGCCTGCGGCAATCCATGACCCCCCCGCGAGCTCATCTTTCGGGAAGGCTAGTTTAACCTGACCAATAGTGTACACCTGCGGTGCGAGGGTATTACGGTGAACCCTTTCATCACGATTGGAGGTAAGTATAAAATTAAGACCGTCCCCCTTAGGTATGTAACTTACTGTGCACATTGTTCTTAAAATCTATTCTGACATCCTGTTTGAAACACTTTCCTTATCCCTGTAACGGATTGTGGAATATGCCACACCAAAATTTTCACCGGTGAGGGTTGCCATGCCCATTCCTATCAGGCCTGCTTTTATCAAGGCCTGGTGGTGTATGCTATGCTCAATGCAATGTGCCAGTTCCCTGCCAACCGAACTTATAATGCTGTTCCTGCCCGATTCATTGGTCGTATAATCCCCCTCAAACAAAACCGGATCATCTTCCTTAAGCAAATCAAGGCTTTTCGTTATTTTTTTAATGACCTGTGCTGCATAGTCAGTGTCGTTTTCTATCCGCAGGTCTCTCTTTCGCCTGTCATAACTAATCACCCCTTCAACAGACCCTGAGATCATAAGGAGGTAGAATTCAAGGATATGCCTCATATGCTGCCCCACAGATGAACCATATAATACTTCGGGTTTACCCGTATATGTGTCATAAGGAATTTTATCCAGGAGATCATGAAGCTGTCCAAGGTTTTCTTTTGCTGCTTTTTTCATTTTTCAAACTTATTAGAAATTTGTTTTTCATGTTGTCTGAAAAACTGTCGTGAAAAAAAGAAAACCTTACATAAAAATGCAATATTTTTTTGCCCTCTTAGCCCGGCAGGTTTTTTAGGCTAAAAAGTAAGGACTTCGGCATCTGATTTCAGGTAATCAGTGAGAGGTTTGCCCATGCCCCTGACTTCAAAGCCGAGATCCTTAAGTTCATCCACTACATTGTAAGCTCTGGCACAGGCAATACAGGCCTGTATTTTCACACCATCATCCATCATGGCTTTCAGTTTTTCCTGAATTTTAATATTTTCAGAAACCATTTTAGCCGACGGCCCCCAGATAATCAATGTAACATCATTGAACCATTTCTGCTTCAATGCTGTATGTGTATACATCAGAACCATTCTTTCAGCCAGATATGGATCGTCACTGGTCCATAATACGACAAGTTCATCATTGTTCGACTGCAAGGAATCATCCTGTGCCCGGGTAAATGAAACGGAAACAGATAAAAAAATCAGAAAACATAAAAACATCTTTCTTCTCATAGCAATAGTCTTTATTAATATTTATAATAGTTATTTTGAAATATATATGCTTTTTTTATT
The DNA here is from genome assembly GCA_032260385.1 of Bacteroidales bacterium. Lineage (GTDB taxonomy): Bacteria > Bacteroidota > Bacteroidia > Bacteroidales > VadinHA17 > UBA9300. Next base: position 14,083 of record JAVVEL010000044.1, read on the forward strand.
ACGCGCCTGAAGATCTTTTTCCTCCGTGCTAGTTCGGCGGTTTTCAGCTCTTCTCACACCAGGGTGACAAACATGAAGATACCAATGATAAAGAAAAGAATTGATATACTTACTTTCATTATATCTTCGGGCAGCTTTTTCTGCAATGCCGGACCTGCCTGGCCTCCAATTATGACTCCGGGAATGGTAAAGATCACAATATTTATCACCTGGCCCAGGACTTCTCTTCCCCCGGTGGCAAAATCATAGAAATGACCCACTGAAGCAACCAGAACAGTAATCACGACAACAAAAACTGATGTGGCCACAGCTACCGGTGCAGGAACTTTGCACCGTGCCACCAGCTGGTATTCCTGCAGCTCTGCCAGGCCAACAGAGATCATGCCAACGAAGGCACCGCCGATACCGGCAAATAACCTGCCCATGTTCTTATTGCAAACCGTATAGTGGAAAACCCTCCCGGTGCTGTCGGTCAGTTCAGATTCATGATCCACTACAAATTCTTTTACATTAAGTTTCTCCTGTTTCTCCCTTTCCTCTTTCCTCCATGAAGTGAATAATTGAGTGCCTATGAACAGGAGACCGGTAGCAAACATGGCTTTCAGCACCAGGTCAGGAAACAGATCGGAAAAGATAGCCCCCAGTATAGCAGCAGGGACGGAAAAAAGAAGGAGATTCAGGGCCAGTTTAAAATCTATTAACCTGGCTTTATAATAGGCAATTAATCCACTGGTGAAGCCAAAGAGCTCAGTGATAAGTGCAGAGCCGATAGCTACCTGTGGTTCGAGTCTGAGAGCCAGCATAAAAAGCGGGGAAAAAAATACCGCTCCCCCAATCCCTGAAGACATTGCCAGGGTGGC
>JAVVEL010000045.1:0-9243 GCA_032260385.1 Bacteroidales bacterium
AACTATAACAATAAAAGTTATGATGAAGGCAATGAGCCCGAGGTATTCTCCCTGCATATCAAAATATTCAATAAGCTTGTTCTGTGTGAACCACGAAAACCGTATCGATCCCCATATACCAAGCACCAGGGCCGCTATGGAAGCTATTTCCACAAAGAGCCCGTTCTTAAAACCCCTGTAGATAGCCCAGGCAATGAAGGCAAGTATTATTATATCAATATAATTCATACCGTTTTATTTACGTATCAAAAATAAATATTTTTTTGATAGAAGCTATTTCCTTCACTGCCCCGATTGCAGCCTGTATATGATCTTCAGTGTTAAAGGGTCTTATGCTGAACCGTACCGATCCGTGTATCTTATCCATCCCTTCTGCCTTTAACCACTCAACACCGGCCTTCAGCCCTGCCACAACAATAGCTTTCAATATAATACCGGTAAACGTCTCCCTCTAAAGCCAATCTTTTACTGACTAAAGCACACTCATTGTAGTTTGGGCATCCGGCACCGGTCATAATTCCTGAAAAGCCTGAGAATAATACTTTTTTTAAGATGAGGAAAGGATGTATTACACAAGTCATCCTATGGAGGCTTTTTTAGCATAAAGTTTGGCAGCAATAATATATTCCTGATTATATAGCAGAAAATAAAATAATTAGACTACCTTTGCACCCCAATTTACATTTATGAACATATTTAAAAATACAGGTCTTAATGAGGAGTTATTAAGGGCTGTCAACACACTGGGTTTCGAAAACCCCACTCCCATACAGGAAAAAATAATACCTGAAATACTTAATTCTTCTAGAGACATTATTGGCCTTGCACAGACAGGTACGGGAAAAACCGCCGGATTTGGACTTCCTCTCATTCAAAAGATTGATATTGAAGACAGGTCGGTTCAGTCACTGATACTGTGTCCCACACGCGAACTGTGCATGCAGATAACGGAGGATATTAACAATTATGCGCAATATACCAGGGGACTGTCGGTTCTCGCCGTATACGGAGGAGCAAATATTTCACCCCAGATACAGGCATTAAAAAAGGGGGCCCATATTGTTGTGGGCACACCCGGGAGAACCCTCGACCTTATAAGGAGAAATATATTGAAGGTTAACGGCATATCATGGCTTATTCTTGACGAAGCGGACGAGATGCTGAATATGGGCTTCAAGGAAGATCTCAATGCTATTCTTGAAACAACACCTTCTGAAAAACAGACATTGTTATTTTCAGCAACCATGCCTGCCGATGTACGGCGCATCGCTGAAAATTATATGAAGAAGCCTCTTGAAATAACAGCCGGTAAAAAGAATACAGGTGCAGACAATGTTGAGCATCATTATTATGTTGTAAAAGCATCTGACCGTTACGCGGCACTGAAAAGAATTGCTGATATTAATCCCAATATTTACGGCATAGTCTTCTGCAGGACCAGGAATGAGACCAAGGATGTTGCCGACAAACTGATACAGGACGGGTATAATGCCGATGCCCTGCACGGCGAACTGTCACAGGCCCAGCGCGATCATGTAATGCAGCGTTTCCGCAACCGGACACTGCAGTTGCTTATTGCAACTGACGTGGCAGCCAGGGGTCTTGACGTAAACGAACTTACTCACATAATAAATTATAATCTCCCTGATGACCCCGAAGTATACCTGCACAGGAGCGGACGTACCGGCCGGGCAGGAAAATCAGGTATATCAATCACCATAAGCCATTCACGCGAAGGCAGGCGCATAAAGGAGCTTGAGAACCTGATTGGGAAAAAATTCATCTATAAAATGATTCCCGGAGGAAGGGAAATATGTGAGAAAAGACTTTTTAACCTTATTGATAAGGTTGAAAATGTTGAAGTGGATGAATCTAAAATAGAGTCATTCATGCCGGCTATCTATAAAAAACTGGAATGGCTCAGCAGGGAGGAGCTTATCAAACATTTTGTTTCGGTCGAATTTAACCGCTTCCTTGATTATTACAAAAATGCTCCCAACCTGAATATAGAACCTGATAAGACTGTTTCTGAAAAGAGGAAACGCAACGGGAATAAAGACTACGCCAATATCTATATAAATATAGGTTCAAAAAAAGGAATGAACCCTTCAAACCTGATCGGGCTCATTAATGAGGCCATGGGTAAAAGAGACATTGCCATAGGGAAAATAGATGTACAGAGAAATTTCTCATTCTTTGAGATTGACCGCTCATACGATCAAAAACTGTTGGAGGTCTTCGACAGGGCAGTCTATGAAGACCAGGCCGTGGTTGTTGAAATTAAGAACGGCCAGGTAAAAAGCCCATCAGGCAAAAGGAAAACTTACTCCAACAACAATGGTAATTACAGGTCTGGGTCCAGGACCAGAAAAAGGATTAAAAGGTAAGCACCCGCATTTCCGGCGGAGGCCGGCTTCGGTGGTTGAAGCCGCTACCTCCGGCTAAGACCGGGACTCTCCTATTTCATCAGTTCATAACCATCCTTCTTGCCCTTTTCAATCTGGGAGATACCTTCCTTCATCCAGTATGGCATGGGTGCATCCTGCAGGTAGTGGTCAAAAAATTGCATCTTCCTCACTGACAGGTCCTTCCTGTTAGGCCTCTTCGTCAGGTTGTGCTCCTCATCGTTATAGCTCAGCATCCATGCCGGCTTCTCAAGCCTGCGCAGGGCAACAAAAAACTCAATCCCCTGGTACCAGGGAACCGCACCGTCAGCATCATTATGCATTATTAGCACCGGTGTATTTATTTTTGGCACAAAGAAGATTGGTGAATTTTCAATGTAATGTATTGGCTTTTCCCATAATGTACCACCTATACGGCTCTGAGTCTGCTCATACTGGAACATCCTGCTCATGCCTGATCCCCAGCGTATACCTCCATAGGCACTGGTCATATTGCTCACGGGGGCACCTGAAAAAGCACAGGCATAAAGGTCGGTCTGGGTTATAAGGTAAGCTATCTGGTAGCCTCCCCAGCTCTGGCCGTCAAGACCCAGCTTTGTCCTGTCAATAAAATCATACCTCTCAAGTAATGCGTATGTTCCGCTTACCACTGCATTATAACAACTCTGACCCGGGTACCCTTCAACATAAGGTATATCGGGTACAAATACCAGGTAGCCGTTACTTACTGCATATATCCTGTTTATTGTTGAAGCACTGGGTGCGGGGGTATAGTGCCTGTACAGCCCGTCTGAACTGAGTTCATAGAAATACACTATCATGGGATATTTTTTTGAAGGATCAAAATTCTCAGGCTTATATAATATCCCCTGCAATTTCTGCCCGTCAAATGACTTCCATTCCACCAGTTCCGAGGTGCCCCAGATATACTCATCCTGCTGCGGATTGGTTTCTGATATCTTCAGGGGATCCTCAAATCTGAGCCCACTGACGTAAAGATCGGGATAGTCCTCGAAGGTTTCTCTCTGAAAGATAACTATATCGTTTTCTTCAGCCTTTGTAAACGATCTGAAAGAACAGGCTTCCATGATAATCTTGTCAGGATCAGCGGTTTTGTTAACACTGGTTTTGAATAATCCGCTCTCCTTATTCTCTTCATTCAAGGCCGTCAGGTAGATTGTCTCTCTTGGTTCAAGATACTTTTTATCATCACTGCTTCGGCCAAAACCCCTGAAGCCACCACCTGCTGTAAGATCAGTATGCCTGAAAAATATATTGTTTTTCCTCCCGTAACCATTGGTTATCAGTTCAGGTTCTTCTGAGCCGCTTACATCAAATTTCCATATATCAAAATGGTCATAAATCAGCACGTATTTTTCACCTTCTATCCACTTGTCAATTACACCGTAGGGCCTTGGCTCACTGGGTGTATCGTGCCGTTCATTATAAAACTTCACATCAAGTCCCGCCGTGAGGTCAATAACATCACCGCCTGCAGTCTTACGTGATTTCCAGCTCTTGCTTTTAATGCACCAGAAAAGCATATTTTCACCTGAAGGGGAGAATTCCACTGATGAAGGGGCCTTTTCAAGTATAAGTTTACTCTCGCCCGTATTTATATCAACCAGGTAATAATCACTATACCTGCTGGCATCCCATGAGGTAAGTTTCCTGTACTTCAAATCCGAAATACCTACCACTATATCACCGTCCCTGTCGAGGAATGTTCTTATTTGCGGGATGTCCTCCGTTGCCAGCTGTACCATAGTTGATTTATTTAAATGGTAAACTGCCTCATACGATTTGTTTTGTTCCCGCTGTAATTGGACTTTCTGCTGTGGCTGCAGTAGAGGATCGTGCCAGCTCCAGATATCCAGTTTATACTTTTCCTCGGCAAGCAGTGTATCTTCTGGTTCTTCAACAGGTTTTTCGGCAGTACCGAAAAACAGCCTTTCACCGGATTCGGAAAATTCCAGCCGTCCGTTTTCACTTACTGACCACCCTTCAGTCATACCGGCAGTTTCCATATCCACTATCTCAGAACATTCATTCCCATCCCAGAGGTAGAGGTCATATATTTTAACTTCGGATGTATCGGGGCTGTAAATAAAAGACAGCCTGCTGCCATCCTTAAATAAGGTCAGGTTTTTCAGTTTACCGTCTCCATTGAAGATTTCAGTGCTCTCCTGTGTCTTTGTATCAAAAACAGAAACAGTATAATGTTCCACCTTGGCGGTATCGGTTTTAACCTGGACATAGGAAACGGCCGTTCCCATTCCGGCAACCTCATATTCTACTACATCGTTAACGCTGTGTTCTACCCCCTCAACAGGATTGATTATGATTAATTCCGTTCCTTCAGCCCCGTTATTTCCGCCTCCACGCCTGCCTCTTGCAGGGGCTTTGGCCTCTTCTTGTTCTTCCTCTTTCTCTTCTGCTTCCTCCTTTTCCTTTTTCTCAGGCAGGGACTTCTCCTTCAGGTAAGCCATCCAGTTACCCTCATCTTCAGGCATTTTAAACGATTTCACCCTTTCAATTAGAGTCGTTTCATCACTTCCCAGCATTTTTATGCCAAGCTTGTTTTTGGGCATTTCATCCGGCTTCTTCTTGTCCTGTTTTGCCTGCCTTGTTTCGGCGTAGGGAGGCACTATGCTGTAAACAAAATAATTCATCCCCGGTGAAAAAGAAGCATTATTACCTCTTTCAAACAGGTCGCTGGCAGCATTTTTCCTGTCGTACAGGTAAAGCATGCCATCACCCTGCTGGGGATTTATTTCGTAACTGATAAAGTTGCCGTCATCAGTTATTTTAGCACTGCTCAGGTTCTTCCAGCTATCATAATCAGAATGGTCAAGTGCCTTCTTCTGACCCACCAGCATTGCCGGTACTACCAGGAATAATACAAAAAGAGTCTTTTTCATATTCATAATTAATGGTATTACTTTTTATTTTAAGCAAACATATTAAAAGATAGTATTCTGGACAGCTTTTCGCATATGTTTTACAGGCAGTATAATCGAAAATGGATAGTATTCAGGGCAATTATTCTCGTATGTTTTACAGGCAATATATCCAAAAATGAATATTCCGGTTCATTTAAAATTAGTATATTACTTAATTTAGGTCCATGAATGACACATTTCCTCAGCATATCGCTTAATTTTGACTACTGGCCCCTGCTCGTTGTACTTGCAGTGGCGTGGATTGTACCAATGCTTATATCCCTGCTCAGGTTGAAGAAAGTCCCCTCGGTAGTGCTGGAAATTGTATTTGGCTATTTTGCCGGCAGGTACATTCTTACGGGTGCAGATGAAATAAGTATTAAGATCCTTGAGTTCCTTGCCCTGACCGGCTTTATCTTCCTTATGTTTCTCAGTGGCCTTGAGATTAATATGGATCATATTGTAGGATCCTTTCCCCGCAGGAAACTAAACAGGAGGATCATCCAGAACAACCCACTCCTGATGGCCACAATATATTTTATCATTTGCCTGGTAATATCATATGCAGGGTCGGCAGGTGTGTCATCCCTGGTCGGTGTCAGTAATACCTGGTATTTTGCCCTTATTATGGTGACAACCTCGGTGGGAATAATACTTCCTGTCCTGAAGAACAGGGGGGAGACAGGTGGCCGCTACGGGCAGATGATAGTTACATCCGCAGCCATTGCTGATATACTTAGTATTGTCCTCTTCACTTTTACGGCCTACGTCTTAAAAAACGGGTTCAGGCTTGAAATACTTTTCATACTCCTCATCTTTGCTTTGTTTTACCTGATGTACAGGGTAGGGAACCGTTTCAGGCATTTACGCCTTTTAAAAAAGATATCCTTCCAGTTCGCACATGCAGCCTCCCAGCTTAGTATCAGGGGAACAGCCCTGCTGGTATTCTTTTTTGTGGTTGCCAGTCAGTTTATAAGCTCCGAAGTAATCCTGCTGGGAGCTTTCCTGAGTGGTATCCTCCTGTCTGCTTTTCTTCACAGGGAGCGTTCACTGCTGATGGTTAAACTTGACGGAATGGGCTATGGGTTTTTTATCCCTATCTTCTTCATAATGGTGGGAGTTAAATTTGAACCCGCTGCCCTGAAAGAATTTGAGTCGTCGCTCTTCCCGGTACTTTTAATAATCCTGGCTTTAATGTATGCCATTAAAGTGCTTCCCTCTTTGATCTGGGCGAAACTATTCGGGTTGAGAAAAGCCCTTTCCGGGGGAGTGCTGCTCTCCACCCGTCTGAGTCTCATTATCGCCGCAGCTGCTATAGGCCTTGAGCTTGGAGTAATTTCACCGGGTATAAATGCAGTGTTTATCATTATGGCGATAATCTCATGTATACTATCCCCCATCCTGTATAACCTTCTGAATAACAAAATTGAAACACCGGCCGAAAGGACGGTAATCGTAGGAGGCAGCAGTAAAGGGGTTTTGCTGGCCCGCCGCCTGAACATGCACGAAAAGGTTTCGGTGATAATCGAAAATGATCAAAAAAGGCATAAAGAACTTCTGTCAAAGGGATTCTGCTCATTCCTGGCTGACGGGCTTGATCCGGATTCATACAGGGAGATAGCAATTGACCCAAATAACTGGGTCTTCGTCGATACCGGAACTGAAAATACAAATATCAAAATCTGTGACATGCTCAGGGGAGAATTTCAGCATGAGAGAATTGTATCAATGGCCAGCAATCTTAATACTGAAAGAAAACTTAAACACCTTGATGTTGAGACTGTTGATGCAACAAGGGTTCTTGCAACCACAATTGAAAATCTTATCATACGACCAACAACCTACCACTCCCTGGTGGAAAGCTTTGAACATTTTACCGTTGAAGAAGTCATGATAACAAAACCTGCAATGGACGGGCAACAGCTGAAAAATATTTCCTTCCACAAAGACGCAATACTGATAATGGTAAAAAGAGATAATGACCTCTTTGTTCCGAAGGGTGATACCTACCTCAGAAAAGGGGATATCCTGAACATTCTCGGTACAGGTACAGCACTGGAGCGTGTCCGCGATACTTTCTCCGCATGACAAATATTATCGGGATTTTTACAACCTTCCGGGCAAAACTGCATCTCTCACTTGAAAGCATATGGATAATACCGGAGATCATACGGGGAGAAAAAGTGAGAAATGCTTCCGGGGCGATATTAAACCTATGTGTTAAGGAATACTAATTTGGGGTTGAACTGTTGAAGCGTCTAATTGGGTTAGTTGATTTGTTCCACAATTCATACTATTTTCCCTTATCTTTACTTTCATGGAAAAAAGAATACTTGGATCATCAGGCCTTCAAGTATCAGCTATCGGCCTGGGTTGCTGGGGCATGTCAGGAGCCTATGGTGAGGGAGACAGGAAAGAATCAATAGCAACTATTCACGAATCAGTTGATCAGGGTATCAATTTTATTGACACTGCTGACGTATATGGTAACGGTCATAATGAAATACTTGTCGGCGAGGCCCTGAAAGGAATCAGGAAGAAGCTTATCCTGGCTACAAAATTCGGCTTCGTGGGGGGCGAGGATGTGGACCTGGCCGTTAATGGAAGGCCCGAATATGTGAAAAAAGCCTGCGAGGCAAGCCTCAAAAGGCTGGGAACAGATTATATCGACCTCTACTACCTCCACAGGCTCGACAAAGACGTAGCCATAGAAGAAACCGTAGGTGCAATGTCAGTACTTGTTGAACAGGGTAAGGTGAGAAGCCTGGGCCTGTCGGAGGTTTCAGCCGGAACAATAAACAGGGCGCTAAGTGTATACCCTATCACTGCCCTGCAGTCAGAGTACTCACTTAATACACGGGACCTGGAAGAAAGTGTTATTCCCTCCTGCCGAAAGAACAATATTGCAATTGTACCTTTCAGTCCACTGGGCAGGGGGCTGCTTACCCTGTCAGTAAAATCAGAGGCCGACCTCCCGGAAAACGATTTCAGGAGGAAGATACCCAGGTTCCAGGGAGAAAACTTCATAAAAAACGTAAAGCTCTTATCAGTAGTTGAGGAAATAGCCAGACAGAAAAATCTTACACCGGCACAGGTAGCCCTGGCCTGGCTCCTTCACAGGGGAGATGATATCATACCAATCCCCGGAATGAAAAGGAAAAAATATGTACAAGAAAATATTTTATCAGCAGATGTCATTCTCAGCCCGGATGACATTGACATGCTTGATACTCTTTCTCAGAAAATATCAGGCGCAAGGCATAATGAAAAAAGCCGTCGCTTCCTGGAATAATTCAGACTTGTTTTGATTAACTTTAATAGCTAATTAAAATCAGTCACCTAATACTACTCTGCCATGTATACCAGGTCTTCCTTTATTTCCCTCCTTATTTTCATATTATTTTCAATAAATGCTTACCCTGTAAACGAGGAGGATAATATCACCATTGACTACACTGTAAGCATGGAAAAACCAAATACACATTATTTCCATGTTCTTATGCAGGTCAGTAACTATCCGGGAGACTATATTGAACTACGCCTGCCCGACTGGACCCCGGGCTATTACTGGATAATGAACTATGCAGCAAATATCAGCTCATTTAAGGCTGAAGGGGACAAGGGTGAAAGTCTTCAATGGGAAAAAACAAATAAGAACACCTGGAAGATAAATAAACAAGGACTGAAAAACCTGCGGCTTGAATATGATGTATATGCATACAGGGTTTCGGTGGCCGATGCCTACCTTGATTATGGCAGGGCTTTCATATCGCCCACCGCAGTCTTTATGTACCCGTCTGGCAAGCTTGACCAGCCATCCACGGTGAAAATCATACCCTACAGTGAATGGAAATCAGTGTGTACCGGACTTGACAGTGTTGCCGGCTCTGTAAATA
>JAVVEL010000045.1:9343-14600 GCA_032260385.1 Bacteroidales bacterium
CTTCCTTGCAGATAATTACGATGTCCTTTACGATTGCCCGATCCTGGCAGGTAATATGGAGCTCCTTCATTTTGAAGTTGACAATATACCCTATACGGTTGCCGTTGAAAATCCGGGCGCCACTGATCTTGCAGGCTTTAAAAAAGATCTTCAGAAAGTTATCCCGGTGGCCACAGGACTTATTGGCGATATCCCATATAAGCATTACACCTTTCTGATAATGGACCGCGGTATGGGGGGGCTCGAACATGCCAATTCAATGGCAGTTTATGCCAGGGGTAACTTCTATGAAAAGGAAAATAAGGACAGGAATAAGGGATGGATGAACTTCATTACACATGAATTTTTTCACCTCTATAATGTAAAAAGAATACGTCCTGCCGGTATATGGCCCTTAGACTACAATAGCGAAAACTACACTGAGATGCTCTGGGTATCGGAGGGATTTACCGTTTACTATGAGTATATGATAATGAACAGGGCCGGCTTGCTTACCGGGGATGATGTCTTAAACTACCTGGGAAATACAATCAGGACCTATGAGAGTATCCCGGGCAGCAGGTACCAGTCGGCCACTGAATCAAGCTTCAATACATGGATCAATTTCTTCAACAGGAGCAGTAATACTCAAAATGCCACAATATCATATTACGACAAGGGCTGTGCCCTGGGAATGCTGCTCGACCTGGCAATCAGAAAGGAGACGGGTAATGAGAAATCGCTTGATGATGTAATGAGAAAACTGTATTTCAGGTATTACAGGGAATTAAAGCGTGGCTTTACCGGGGATGAATTCAGGTCAGAATGTGAATCAATTGCCGGCACATCACTGGATGAGATTTTTGATGTCTATGTTTCAACAACAGGCAATATCGATTACAATAAATATCTTGGCTACGCCGGTTTACAGATTGCTACGGTAGCAGAGCCAGTCCGGGGCAGTTACCTCGGAGCCACAACCAGGGATATAAGTGGTGAAACGGTCATCACTTCCATACTTCGGGACTCACCTGCCTGGATTTATGGTTTGAGTGTGGATGATGTAATCCTGGAAATCAATAACCAGCCACTGAAAGACAGACCATTAGATGAGATTCTAAAACACACGATACCCGGCGACACCTTGCAATTTAAGGTAAAACACCGCTACCTCCAACGCGATATCAGCGTGGTCACTGATACTGCTAAATCGGTGAGCTATAGGATCTCTGCAGTTCCTGATCCGGATCCAATGCAGCAGCTTATCCTAAATGACTGGTTAAAATAATTTAACAGTCGTGGCAGCAGGCTGAAAATTGCAGCGATGCACGATCGTGCGTCTCTGCTTTAATATTATTCCTCCAGGAACATGCCTTCCCTTGACAGCAGGTGATCAAGATTGGCAAGCCCGTAAACAACCACTGCCGTAACAACAGCAGTATGTTCCTGGTATTCAGGTATGCTCATATTATAAAGGTCCCTTTCGGTATGCCATATCTCACCGTAATTAAAATCGTAACCCTTTGGGTCGCCTGTCCCGAATGATATTGTAGGTACACCGTTCATGGCAAAATAGGCATGGTCTGAGCCGCCTGCCCTCTCCGGTTTTCTCCGTGGTTCACTCGTCCTGAGTGTGAAGGGGAAATCAGGATTAATATCATTGAGGGGCTCACAGACCTTTTCAAAATCATCATACATTGCCTCGGGCACACTCAGGCTGCTGGCAACGGTAGGCCCGCCGTCGCGATTGAAATAATTCGCTATACGGTCAAGCTTATCCTTATTATCCTCTACCCATGCTTTTGACCCCAGCAGACCGAATTCCTCGGCTGCCCATATGGCACATATTATTGTCCTCTCCGGCTTACCCCCTGCTTCCATGATCAGTCGGGCTGCTTCCATATGAGGAGTAATACCCGAACCATCGTCAACACCACCTGTCGCTACATCAAAGGCATCGAGATGACCACCCATTATAACATATTCATCAGGATATTTTGTGCCTGGTATTATTCCGATTACATTATGATATTTTACCGGTCCCGGCTTCCAGTGGTTCCTGATATCAAATTCAAGCTGGAAATACTGGCGTTCTTTAACCTTCTGCTCAATGATCCTGTACTGGTGCTCATTCAGTTTAATATCGGGGACCTTTGGAAGGTTATCAAATGTCAGCGTTCCGTTGTTAATATTTTTCCTGTCATACAGCGCCCTGATGGGAACGGGCGATGCTTGTATTATTCCCAGTATCCCAGCTTCAACCATCTCCTTATAAAAAAGAGCCGGTTCTTCCTTGTAGGGAAGCATTTCCTCTCTTTCGCCTTCCTCTTTCTCCCGGTTCGCCCTCATTATCTCGCGGTTCTTCAGGGCTATCTCTTCGTTTTCGGCTATTATGCCTGCCCTTATCGAATCGCCCGTCTCCGAATAATCAACAGGCCAGCCGTTATTCATACCTGAAATAAGAACCCAGGCACCCTTAAGCTTTCCCTTCATTCTTTCAAATTCGGCCTTTGTCTTTGGCTCGAGCATCACATGCCCCCTCTGTACACCTTTGGTGCCTGCTGTATATGAAGGAGTGGCAAAATGCAGTATCATACCGTCTTCTGCGAGCATCCTTCCGAACCAGGGTCCGCGGTTGAATCCCACCGGCACCTCACCCGCTTCATGCATCTCTACCTGCATTCCCCATTCGCGGAATTGTGATGCACACCACTCTGCTGCATTTTCATATGCATCAGAACCAACCGGTCGCCCGCCAAAACGGTTGCTGATAATATCGAGGTGGTCCATCGACCTGTTATCGGTGGTGCCAATCTCTATTATCTTTTTTATTACTTTCTTATCCTGCGCATTCAGACCGGCAGAAAATACCACCAGCATAAGCAGTGAAATAATAAGGCTAATACGTTTCATTGTTCTTGATTTAAAGTTATTATCAGGGCCAAGCTATATTATCAGGGCCAAGTTATATTATCCGGGCCAAGTTAGCTAAAACATGATTATTATTTATTTTTTATTACATGTTTAATAATCATCCGGCTCTTTTTTGGATATTGTGTCTTATTCAGTAAATTTAGGGTTCAATTGATTTTTAATTTTCTAACCTAAAACGGACATTATGGGACAAGATGCTGTAAAAATTTTAAAGCTTGATACTGAAGAACTTATAAAAATGCTCAATGGGGCACTCGCCGAGGAGTGGCTGGCTTATTACCAGTACTGGATAGGTGCCAGGATCATGGAAGGGCCAATGAGAAGTGAAGTTGAGCCTGAGTTACTGGTTCATGCCGACGAAGAGCTGAGTCATGCCGTTATGGTAGTCGACAGGATCATACAAATAGGCGGAACACCCATTCTGAACCCTACACAGTGGGTAAAGCATGCAGAATGTGATTATGAAGAACCAACAGATCCTTATGTAGAAGCAATACTAAAACAAAATCTCATAGGTGAGAGATGCGCAATAAAGAGGTACCAGCAGATAGCTGAATTTACTCACGGTAAAGATCATACCACCCACCAGATTGCCATAAGCATATTAAATGATGAGCTTGAGCATGAGGAAGATATTGAATCATGGCTGACCGACCTGGATCGCATGAGAGAAGATTTCAAAAAACTAAGGATGTAAGAGGCTGACCCGGAGTTATTTGCATTTTGTACTAATTCTTTTCTTATGACCGAAAATTATCTGGACCCTATCTTTAAGCCGGATAGGATAGCTATTATAGGTGTGTCCATAAATCCTAACAGTGTAAGCGGCAAAGTGCTTACAAACCTGATCGGCAGCGGTTTCAAAGGTGTTATCTACCCGGTTAACCGGACCAGTGAGGCTGTGCTGGGCATTCCCTGCTTCAACTCACTGGACAGCCTCCCACGCAGGCCCGACCTTGCCGTTATATGCAGTGCGGCAGATGAAGTGCCTCAATGGGTAAAGGAATGTGGTGAAGCAGGTATCAACGGCATAATAATAATGTCGGCCGGTTTCAGGGAAACGGGTGAAGAGGGACTTAAGCTTGAAAACGAGGTAAAAGAGATAAGGAAGGGCTTCCCCGACATGAGGATCATTGGTCCCAATTGCCTGGGAATAATCATTCCTGAACTAAAGCTTAACCTCAGCTTCGCCCCCTCTCTCCCCCGGAAAGGTAACATAGCCTTTATTTCCCAGTCCGGTGCCCTTTGCACCTCTGTGCTCGACAGGGCAAGGGAAGAAAAGATAGGCTTCTCCTACTTTATCTCACTGGGTAACGCCCTAGATGTAGATTTCGGTCACCTGATAGATTACCTGGGGGCTGATGATTCAACTAAGTATATTATCCTTTATATTGAGTCCATTACCGGCGCCAGGAATTTCATGTCGGCAGCCCGTGCTTTTGCCCGGACCAAGCCTGTCATAGTGTACAAGGCCGGGCGCTTCCCGGAGTCGGCCGCTGTGGCAGCATCGCATACAGGAGCGCTGGCCTCTGAAGATAATATCTATGATGCAGCCTTCCAGCGAACAGGTATTGCCAGGGTGTATGACATTGGTGAGATCTTCGATTGTGCGGCCCTTATCGGCAGGGGTAAAATACCATCAGGCGACAGGCTGGCTATTGTAACCAATGCCGGCGGTCCGGGTGTTATGGCTACAGATACGCTGATAGACGAAGGTGGCACTCTGGCCAGGCTGGGTGATGAGAGCATGGAAAAGTTGAACGCCAGCCTCCCCCCAATATGGTCACATGGCAATCCCGTGGATGTTATTGGTGACGACAGGTATAAGAGGCTGGCCAAATCAGCTTCCATAGTTCTGGAGGATAAAAATGTTGACGCCCTGCTGGTAATACTGACTCCACAGGCCATGACCAATGTCGCTGCTGCTGCAAGAGCCATCGGTGAACTACAGGCAGGAACAAAAAAGCCCATACTTGCCAGCTGGCTTGGTGGTGAACAGATGAAGGAAGGAATCAGGATTCTCAATGACAATAATGTAGCCAGCTATGCCACACCCGAGCAGGCCGTAAGAGCGTTTATGACCCTCGTGGAATATTCCCGCAACCTGAAAATACTCTATGAAACACCAAGGGATATATCGCTTGATTTTAAATTCGACCGTGATGAGATAAGAAAAATATTCAGCCACGTACTGAATGAGAAATCCGGAACCCTGTCAGAGAAAAGATCAAAGGAGCTGCTCCATGCCATCGGGATTGAGGTGGCAATGCCCCGGCTGGCCAAATCACCGGCCGAAGCAGTTAAAATATCTAAGGAAACAGGCTACCCAGTGGTATTCAAGGTT
>JAVVEL010000046.1:0-12943 GCA_032260385.1 Bacteroidales bacterium
TTAGTGGCTCATTCTTACTTATCAATTTAATCTCTTATCTTAAACCTTTAACTTATTAAATAACATTTTATATTTTTATCCATGCTAAAGAAAAATAATATGAAAAAATTAGGCTTATTAACAGTACTTGTCCTTCTTACGGCTTTTGTAAGCGGACAGTCATTACCCGGAGCTTTCAACTGTTCGACAATAATAGTAGGGAAGGATGCGTCAGCTACCGGTCATGTATTGATAGGACATAATGAGGACGACGGTGGAATGCAGGTGGTCAACCTTTACAAAACACGTGCTGATAAGCTGCCCGGGGATAAGATTGTTCTGAAAAACGGGGCTGTCATAGACCAGGCCGATGCCACTCTTGGCTATATATGGCTTGAAATGCCGGGACAGGATTTTGCTGACAACTTCCTTAATGAGAATGGTGTATTAATAACATCCAATTCGTGCCCTTCCATTGAGCGTGAAGGTGAGATAGTGGATGGTGGTATCGGATATAATCTCAGGAAGATAGTTGCCGAAAGGGCAAAATCGGCCCGCCATGGGGTTGAGATTGCAGGAAGCCTTATCTCGGAACTTGGATACAATGCATCCGGCAGAACGTATACCATAGCCGATACAAAAGAAGCATGGATGCTGTCGGTTGTAAGGGGGAAACACTGGCTGGCAATGAGAATTCCCGATAAGCACGTTGTATACCTTCCAAACTTTTATATTATTGAGGAAGTCGATTTTGATGATAAGGAGAATTACCTGTGCTCGCCCGGTCTTAAAGATTATGCCATCACCAGGAAATGGTACGAGCCTGAAAGCGAGGAATTTATCTTCAGGGATGTATATAGCAATCCCAGGTCTGCAGAAAGTATGTCAAATACCGGTCGCATGTGGGTTGGTGTCAATAAACTTTCTGACGGCTATTTTGCCATTGATGATCAGATGCCTGTAAGCTTTGTGCCTGAAAAACCGCTTGATATTGATGATCTTATTGATATCCTTGGAAATCATTATGAAGGCACTGAGCTTGATGATTCCGAACACTATACATTGCATAACCCTCATGAAAACAAGATTATGAATATTTGTGCCGGTCATCAGCAGATGTCATTTATCGCGGAACTGAGAGATGGCAGGCCTGTTGAAACGGGATGCAGGTTGTGGATAGCACCCAGGAGAGGATGCGTTCACGCTTATATGCCTGTATATTACGGCATTGAAGATTTTCCTCCTTCTTTCGGGTATTACGATGATCCTGATAGGGTTTATGAAAGGCACTATCATGTGCCCGATGATATGTATAAGGGGGAAAACGGTAAATCATGGTGGTCATTTATGGCGGTGACCGATTATGTTGATGAAGATTATGGGAACAGGATAGAGGAACGAAGAGATTATAAAAACAAGCTGCAAAGAGAATACTATGAACTGGCAAAAGCTTTTGACCATGATATTGTTGAACTGTGGGATAAGGATAAATCAAAAGCACTAAGTGATATCTCACAGTTCAATAAAATGATTTTTGAGAAAGCCCTGGAGAGTAATGATAATTATTTGAAGGGGAAATAAGCAGCCATAGTACATTCTCCGCTTACTAAACATTTAAAGTTATTAGAATATGGGAATGACAATACTTGAAAAGATACTGTCGGATCACTCGGTAAAACGTGAAGTCAGGCCCGGTGATATTGTTGATGTTGAAATTGATGCCAGAGTGGCACGCGATTTTGGAGGGGCCAATGTAGTTAAAAATATCAGGGATAATGACCTGGGAATTGACGACCCTGAAAAAACACTTTTTACCTTTGACTGTAACCCTACGGGGTCAGACCAGAAGTATGCGGTCAATCAACATATATGCCGCCTGTTTGCCCGTGAGCATGGTATAAATGTCTATGATATTGATGCTGGTATCGGTACACACCTGCTTATCGATAAAGGTTATGTCTACCCGGGTTCCACCGCTATATCAACCGATTCACACGCTAACATACTTGGTGCTGTCGGGGCTTTTGGCCAGGGTATGGGTGATAAGGATGTCGCTGCTGCCTGGGATAAGGGTAAGGTGTGGTTTAAGGTCCCGCCATCGGTAAAACTTATCCTGGAAGGAGAAATGCCGGCTAATGTATATGCAAAAGATCTTGTTTTAAATATGCTTAATGAATTTGGCGCCAATTCATTGCTTGGTTATTCGGTTGAAATATATGGTGATTGTATTGAAAAAATGGGGGTGGGTGACCGTATAACCATCTCATCCATGGCAACTGAAATGGGAGCGATCATAATACTCTTCCCTCCTAACCGGGATGTAATAGCTTATTGTTCTTCGCGGGCCCGTAATAAATTTGAACCTGTATATGCCGCTAAGGATGCCCAGTATGAGAAGACCTTTACCCTTAATGTCAGTTCTTTCAAACCCATGCTGTCCAGGCCGGGTAAACCGCATGATACAATAAGCATAGACCGTGAAGGAGGAACAAAAATAGATTCAGCCTTTATTGGCAGCTGTACCAATGGAAGAATGGAAGATATGAGAGCTGCTGCCAGAGTTCTCAGGGGCAGGAAGGTGGCTCCCGGTGTAATATTGAAAATCGTGCCTTCTACCGATGAAGTCTGGAATCAGTGCCTTGAAGAAGGTATAATCAATATTTTTAAAGAAGCGGGAGCACTGGTCTCAAATGCAGGTTGCGCCGGATGTGCTGCAGGACAGGTAGGACAGAATGGTCCCGGTGAGATAACTATTAGCACCGGTAACAGAAACTTCCCGGGTAAGCAGGGGAAGGGAAGCGTCTACCTCGCATCACCGGCAACTGTTGCAGCATCTGCTGTTGCAGGCTTTATTACACATGAAAGCAAT
The DNA here is from genome assembly GCA_032260385.1 of Bacteroidales bacterium. GTDB lineage: Bacteria > Bacteroidota > Bacteroidia > Bacteroidales > VadinHA17 > UBA9300. The sequence goes on from JAVVEL010000046.1 coordinate 2,849, forward strand.
ATCCCTGCAGAGCCTGCAGTCTTTAAATATGAAGGCCCCGGACCAAAAACATTGAAAAAGGAAAAGTCTGAGGAGAAGAAAGCCCCAAGACCTGAAATAATTAAGGGGAGATGCTGGATAATTTTAAGAGATAACATCGATACCGATATGATATTTCACAACAGGTATCTATCGATCACAGATATTAAAGAAATGGGGCAATATACCTTCGATAACCTTGAAGGCCATGAAGATTTTGCCGGGAAAGCCGAAAAAGGAGACATTGTCATTACAGGCAAAAATTTTGGATCGGGTAGCTCAAGGCAGCAGGCAGTCGATTGCTTTATTTCGCTTGGCGTACAGGCTGTGCTTGCCGAATCTTTCGGTGCTATCTACGAAAGAAATGCAATAAATGCTGCCTTTCCCGTACTCACCTGTGAAAGTCTCAGTGAATTGAAACTGAAAGACAGGGATGAAATTGAGATTAACCTGAAAACAGGTGTCCTCAAAAACCTTAAAACCGGAAATAGTGCAATAATTAAGCCCTTCAGTGATGTCCAGATGGAAATATACAAACGCGGAGGACTGTTATAGATCTGTTATTAAACCACATAAACTCTTAAAATTTAAAACTCTTACCAATGAAGCCCCGGACCTTCGTCGAAAAAATATTCAATGCTCCGGAAGGAGCCATAGTTTTCAGAAAACCTGATATAGTGCTTACCCATGATAATACGGCGAGTATAGATAAAACATTCAAAAAAATGGGGGCCGGTAAAATCTTTGACCCCTCCCAGTTACTTGTGGTACTGGATCATAATGCTCCTCCAACTAATGCCCAGCTTGCAACACAGTACCAGGATATACGCAACTTTGTAAGGGAAAACAAGATCGATAAGTTCTACGATGCAGGCAGGGGTATATGTCACCAGATAATGTCATATCATGCACTTCCGGGAATGATAATAGTTGGAAGCGACAGCCACACATGTACCGCAGGAGCTTTTAATGCCATGGCCGCCGGAATAGACAGAACCGAATCGGCAGGGCTATGGACCAGGGGTGAAACATGGTTCAGGGTACCTGAATCAATGAAAATTACACTTCATGGCAAACTGAATAAGAACGTTTTTGCCAAGGATTTGTCACTTTGGATAATAGGTATGATAGGAACAGCAGGTGCCAATTACATGTCAATAGAATATCATGGCGACGGGATTAATAGCCTGAGCATATCCGACAGGATGACAATAGCAAACCTGGCTTCTGAAATGGGTGCAAAGAATGCTGTGTTCCCGGCTGATGAAGTGCTTTATGAATTCCTTGGCGGGAAAAAAGGGAATAAAGTATGGGCAGATGAAGGGGCTTCTTACATACGTGAGATTGACATAAATCTTAATGAAGTTTATCCCCTCGTTGCTGCCCCGGGCAATGTGGATAATATTAAAGCACTGCCTGAAGTTGCCGGTACCGAAGTGCAGCAGGGCCTCATAGGTACGTGCACAAACGGGAGAATAGAAGATATCAGGATAGCTTCTGAAATACTCAAAGGCAGGAAAGTGAAAGAAGGCTTCCAGCTGCTTGTGATACCGGCAAGCAGGGAAATATACCTTGATGCAATCAGTGAAGGTCTAATAACAACACTTGTAGAGGCAGGAGCAAATATCCTTAGCCCGAGCTGCGGCCCTTGCCTCGGGACCGGTCAGGGAATACCTGCCGATGGTTTTACTGTTATATCCACCGCTAACAGGAACTTCCCGGGAAGAATGGGAAACAAGAATGCTGAGATCTACCTCGCCTCACCTGCAACCGTGGCCTGCTCAGCTCTTACGGGGAAGATAACGGATCCACGCGAAAAAGGAGGCAATGAGAAATATATAATCAAAAGGGAAGAGTCGGGCAGCTCAATTATTAGCGGGAATGAAAACAGGAAAACGGGGGGGGTATGGGACTATAGCGATTGTGACAACCTGAACACCGACCAGATGTTTGCAGGTAACCTGACATATAATATTCTCAGTTCCGATCCTGAAGCCATAATACCTCACCTCTTTGCAGGCTTTGACAAAAATTTCAGCACAATGGCTGAAAAAGATGACATAATTATGGCCGGGGAAAATTTTGGATGTGGAAGCTCACGTGAACACCCTGCGGTGGGACTCGCATATATAGGAATAAAAGCTGTTATAGTTAAATCAGTAAACAGGATTTTCTATCGTTCATCCATTAACCAGGGCCTGCAGCTTATAGTGCTTCCTGAAGCCGTTGAAGCATATAAACGGGGTGATAAGGTTAATATCGATTTTAAAAAGGGAAAAGTTGCTGTGGGAGAAAAGTCAATACACTTCGAACCACTGCCGGATAAGCTTAAGGAGATCATTGAAAGAAAAGGACTCGTGAACTGGATAACAGGGAAGAAGAAAGGCTAAGGTTAGGCTATCTTCGCCAGTACGGATTTCCATATCCGTGTAAGTCTACTGAGTGGGCATTGTTACACTAACATATTAAAACTACATACAAATGAAATTATCTCCGTTGTTATTTACCATTTTAATTATTGTTTCATGTAATAGCATTGACAACCAACCTCTTACTGGCTCAAAATGGGGCGAGCTGAGAAATGGGTCGGCAGAAGAAGTAGTTTCTTCAGAAGTATTGTTCTGGACTCCCGAAAACAGAAGGGGAGGGGCTGTGCTTTTTTATGATTTTGAGGCTAAAGAGGGAAATAAAAGCCTCACAATTTACAGTACTTCACCTTCCTATGGGAGATGGTATAGCAGGGTTAATCTTAAACCCTGGTCTGAATACAGGTTTACAGGCTGGATAAAGACGGATGACCTTGATCCGGGAACAGATAAGGGGGCAGGAATAAGAATAGACGGCATGCCCGTGGAAGCGGCAGATTATAAAGGTAGTAATGACTGGCAAAAAATTGAATATGTATTTGAAACAGGTGACAACGATGCCGCTATTGTCTCATGTATGTTCAGCCTGGATGGCAGTGCAACTGGGCGAGTATGGTTCGACGATTTGAAATTTGAGCTTCTGTCCGAAGAAAAATTCAAGCCCTCTGTTATAATCGATGTTGACAGCAGGGGTGAACCCCTGTCAGAATATATCTATGGCCAGTTTATTGAACATCTGGGGCATTGCATCTACGGGGGTATATGGGCGGAAATGATAAAAGACAGGAAATTTTTCTTTATACCCGGCACAGATGAATCGGAATGGAAGATAAGAGGTAATCCGGAAAGGGTGAAAACTGACGAAACTAATTCCTATGTTGGTGATATTACTCCCATACTTGAAGCAGGAACAGGAGAAGAGGTGGCTCTGGTCCAGGACGGACTGGGGCTTTTGGAAGGAATGGAATATACAGGCAGGATAGTGATAAGGGCTGACAGTGGCATAGAAAATGTTACCCTTACTCTTTCTTCAGGTAATTATAAGGAGTCAGTCAAAATAGAATCATTTAAGAAAGGCTATGCCGAGTACCCGCTGGAATTTACCTCCGGTGTTTTTACTCATAATGCTTCAATCGAAATTGGCGCAGAAGGAAAGGGTAACCTCTACATAGGCACTATAAGTCTTATGCCCGCTGATAATATTGAAGGTTTCAGGAGAGATGTGATGACTCTTCTGAAAGAACTTGATTCACCTGTATACCGGTGGCCTGGAGGCAATTTTGTGAGTGGCTATGACTGGAAAGACGGCATTGGTCCGCGTGATAAAAGACCACCGAGAAAAAATCCCGCATGGATCGGGATAGAGCATAATGATGTCGGTTTGCATGAATTCATAACATTTTGCCGCCTGCTTAATACGGAACCATATATAGCAGTGAATGCAGGGTTGGGGAATGTTGAACAGGCACGGCAAGAGGTAGAATATTGCAATGGCGATATGGATACACCAATGGGAAGACTTAGGGCTCAGAACGGTGACCCCGAGGCCTGGAAAGTAAAATGGTGGTCTGTAGGAAATGAAATGTATGGAAACTGGCAGCTGGGACATATGTCAACCGAAGAATTCGTTACCAAACATAACAATTTTGCCGAAGCCATGAGATCGGTTGATCCGGAGATTGTGCTCGTAGCAGTAGGTGATGTTGGAGACTGGGATGAAATGATCCTTTCCCGCTGCTCGGATAATATGGACATGGTCAGTGAGCATTTTTATCGCCAGGACTGGCACGGGGGAGGACTGATGACCCATGTGAAACAGATACCCGGTGCCATAAGGGCTAAAGCGGATGCGCACAGGAAGTACAGAGAAGAAATACCGGCCCTTGCAGGGAAGGATATCCGAATATGCCTTGATGAATATAATTACTGGTACGGACCCCATATCTATGGTGAACTTGGAACGCGCTATTTTTTGAGGGATGCGCTTGGGATTGCAGCAGGGATGAATGAATTTTCACGACAGACAGATATAATATACATGGCAAATTATGCCCAGACTGTTAATGTTATTGGTTGCATAAAAGCCAACACTACTCACTCAGTAATGGCTGCAACCGGCCAGGTCCTTAAACTTTACCGTGCCAGCTTCGGGAAAATACCCGTAAAAGTGAAGGGTGAAACCAGACCCCTGGATATAGCCGCCACTCTTAATGAATCAGCTGATACCCTTGTAATCTCAGCAGTTAATCCTACATGGGAACAACTTACCCTGACTGTCGGGCTTGAAAATGCAGAAGCCGGATTAGCGGCCGAACACTGGTCAATTACAGGTCCTGATGACATGGCCTATAATGAGCCTGGTAAACCTGAAAAAGTACTCATTAACGGGCCAATAAAATTGTCAAATATTAAGATGCTGAAAATAGCTCCGTACAGTATTAATATTTACAGGATCGCGGTCAATTAAAAAAAATAAGTTGATTAATTTTGGTGCTTTCATTAGTTAATATAAATAATCTATTGTGCTCTAACCTGTAAACAATGTTTAATAAGCTTATAATAACTCCGTTCCAGAAATTTGTAAGAATTGAGAGCTTCAGTGGTTATTTGCTGTTTGGTGCAACAGTTATAGCTCTTATCCTGGCTAATTCTTCTTTAGGTCCCGTTTACGAATCAGTCTGGGAATACGAAATTGGAATTAAGGTAGGCAGCTTTGAACTGTCCAAATCACTTCTTCACTGGATAAATGACGGATTGATGGCAGTTTTCTTCTTCCTGATCGGACTTGAAATAAAGAGGGAAACGATCATAGGAGACCTGAATAGCTTCAAGAAAGCCTCATTCCCGATCTTCGCCGCACTGGGAGGTATGATTATCCCAATAAGTTTTTATATAATACTAAACAGGAACCCCGGGACTTCACATGGCTGGGGTATTCCTGCAGCAACTGACATCGCATTCTCACTTGCAATTCTCCAGCTGCTTGGAAACAGGGTTCATATAAGCCTTAAGGTTTTCCTGGCCGCATTCGCTATTGTGGACGATATAGGCGCTGTTGTTCTCATTGCCCTGTTCTACAGCACGGGAATTAAATGGATACTGCTCATAATTGCTCTTGCCATTATAATAATACTTATATTACTTTCAACCAGGGGCATTTATTCAAGATATATGTTCTTTGCAGCCGGTGTGATTGTGTGGCTCTTATTCCTCAAGGCAGGCTTGCACCCAACAGTGGCTGGTGTATTGCTGGCTTTTACCATTCCTATAAGGAAAAGAGTTGATGTTCAAACATATGCCTTAAATCTGTGCGATATAGTTGATGATTTCAAGGAGGCTGGCGATGGTAAAAGTCCTGTGCTTACAAAAGAACAGGTTGAATATATTGATGATCTTGAGGACTGGACATGTAAGGTACAGTCGCCCCTGCAACACCTGGAACATAATCTGCATGACTGGGTTGCCTACTTTGTTATCCCCATTTTTGCCTTTGCCAATGCAGGGGTAAACCTGAGCACAGGTATGGGCCTTGATTATAAAATAATAGTTGTTCTTATGATTAGCCTTTTTGCAGGGAAATCAATAGGTATATTGTTCTTCACCTGGCTGGGGCGAAAACTGAAACTGACGATTATGCCCGCAGGTGTGACAGGCTTTCAACTGGCCGGAATTGCCTTCCTCGCCGGTGTTGGCTTTACGATGTCAATTTTTATTGCAAACCTTGCCTTTGCCGGGAACCCTGAAATGATTAACTCAGCCAAAGTCGGGATCATTGCCGGTTCACTGATCTCAGGCCTTACAGGCTATTTAATTCTGAGATTATCAAAACACGGATGATAATTGCCCAGGCTCCCTCCTCCGCTGTCGCGGTTCAACAGAACCGTGCCCGGCTACTGCGCACAAAGTTAGGCTAAGGCTTCCTACTTTACCCCTTTATAAACCATATACACTTTATCAACTTTAGTAAGTATTTATAATTATTTAAATACCATTTTAAACCTATTGCTGTTCTATAACATATTTCTTTCATTTGTGCTTTGAATAATCCTAAATCAGATCCTCAATGGAAGGGATTACTAAAGATTTACTGAATATATTTTAAAATACATCAAACAACAATAAGAGATTAGAATAGAATGTCTCCATTATTTAATCATCTACTAATCCCGTACATTATAGCATTGTTTTTAGCAATAACGATGGGAGGAAGTGGGACAGCCCCGGCATTTTCTGCGGCATACGGAGCTAATGTAATCAGGAAAAGTCTTATACCTGGATTATTTGGAATTATGGTTTTCTTAGGTGCTATTATCGCAGGAAAAGGAACAGGGTCAACTCTCGGTAAGGATCTTTTATCGCCAGAAACGATGACTTTTGTTGTTGTATCAATAATACTCTTTTCAGTTGCTATTTCACTTTTGATTGCAAATTTGGTCGGGATACCACAATCAACGAGTCAGGCAACAATTTTGTCTGTAATAGCAGTTTCTTTGTATTTTCATGAATTTAATTCTCATAAATTATTTCTTGAAATTATTCCTACCTGGTTTATTCTACCAATAATTTCGTTTTTTCTGAGCTTATTCATAGGAAAATATATCTACCGTCCTATGAGAAAAAGAGGACTAACAATGCCAAGAGCACAAAATGAGAATCTTAAACCTGTTTATAATGGTATTTTAGTAATTGTGTCACTTTATGTTGCATTTTCAATTGGTGCCAATAATGTTGCAAATGCAGCTGGTCCCATTGCATCGATGACAGCAAATGAACTTAATATTTCAGTTGGTGATAATTTTGTTTTAATTATGATTCTATCTACTTTAATAGTGGCGCCAGCTTTTGGAATAGGTAGTTCAATTTTTGGACATAAAATTGTTAATAACACGGGCAAAGAGATTATACTATTCGGAAAATTTGAGGCGGTTGTAATTTCTTTTGTGTCGGCGAGCCTTCTATTGTTTGCATCAATTACCAAAGGGATTCCTACATCCTTAGTACAGTTAAACGTAGCAGCAATTTTAGGTATTGGAGTTGCGAAATTAGGAACTCGAAATATTTTTCGTAAAACTGAAGTAAAGAATTTTTTTTTAATGTGGATTATTGCACCAATGATAGCATTCGGTCTTTCTTTATTGCTTATTTTTCTTGCAGATATAAATGGATTGCTATAAGAATTACGTTCGCTAACACACCGTCATAAAATATTGCCAAGATAGTGCTAAATTTGAACCAAATAATATTTAATCAACAAAATCAATTAAGAGGATAATATTAGGAAATAATGATGAAGAAAAGAGCGGACGAGGTACTGACAATGGTCAGTGGAAAGGATCCAGTTGAAGGTTTGAAACTGCTGGCCGGCCTCTATGAGAACCAGGTGGTTTTTACTACAAGCTTTGGGATTGAGGACCAGGTTATAACAGATATGATCTTCAGTAATAATATAAATATTGAACTTGTTACACTCGATACAGGCAGGCTATTCAAAGAAACATATAAGGTATTCAGCAAGACTATTCAGAAATATGACAGGAAGATATTAACCTATTTCCCTGAAACTGCGTCCGTGGAGAAGATGGTATCTCAAAAGGGGCCGTATAGTTTTTATGAATCCGTTGAGAACAGGAAGGAATGTTGCCATATAAGAAAAGTAGAGACTCTCAGCAGGGCACTCAAAGGTGTTAAGTGTTGGGTTACGGGGATACGCTCTGAACAGTCAGCAGGACGAGATAAGCACAAGCTTATTGAGATAGATGAAACGAGGGGTATATATAAGTATAATCCTTTACTGGATTGGAAATTAAAAGATATTGAAGAATACATTAAGCAGAATAATGTTCCATATAACATTCTGCATGACAGAGGCTATGTAAGCATAGGCTGTGAGCCATGCACGCGGGCCATCAAAGCCGGAGAAGATTTTCGTGCCGGCAGATGGTGGTGGGAAACAAACTCAGCCAGGGAATGCGGCCTCCACGAATAGAATCCACTTACCCTTCCGCCTTAGCTTGACTGAGAATCCTGGCATTTAAGAAGGTTCAAGTAGAGGCGGGAAACCTAAAACCGACAAACGAGCAGTACACTTTGGGCGTGCTGCTCGTTTACTTTATTATTAGCCAGACTTATCTGAATTCTACCTCTATCGAATTATCTTTAAGAATCTCTTTAAAAGTATCCATCTGCTCCTGAGATTCGAACGCACTGCCTGACACCTCGTAGTAATCCATTAACCTTACTTTGCATATGATTATATACAGTGCTGCCATGATATGCGCTTCATCGATGGTACAATGACCGTAATTATTAACAGGTATGCCGGTGTGCAGTAAGCTGTTTCCCTTAACGAATACCTTATACCGGTATTTAGGGTTGTGCCAGAATGGTACCACATGATCACCTGTAGTGTGAATAGTAACCACCGGTATTTCAATTTCCCCGGTAGTCTCATAATTTCTTACCTGAGATTTTGCCGTATAGTCAGCACGTATGCGCTGCACCTCCATGTTTAGCTTCCAGTCATTATCTGATCCCCAGTACCATTTTCTTGTATTGTCAAAGGGAACACCTCCCATTCTGTCATGGATATCATTGGTCAGAATAATATTAAACCTCAGGAGTTCAAGCACTGCCGTTCCAACAGCAATTTCATCGGTCATATCAACAGTTACCTTTGCACATTTGATGAGCTGCCTTACCTTATCGGGATTAGTGACAAGGATACCCTTTATGAGCTCCTGTAAATTACCGAATTTCCAGGCATTCATTGTAGCTTCTTCAATAAATTCTTTTGGGTTGCCAATGTCAATTCCGTAGTTTAATTTCAGATATTCCAGTTCATCTTTAAAGAAATAATTAAATAGCACATGGAAGTCACCCATGTATTGCAGCTGATTCCAGAAATCGCCTATTGGGGCGCCAATCGAAACAGCACCGTCAAACAGGTGCGGGTATTTTTCGATTGTTTTAATTGTCACAAGACCTCCTTCCGATGGGCCTCCCAGGAAGATAAGATCAGGAGGAAGGTAGTCTTTTTTGTATTTTTTAAAAAAATTGGACACAATATCTGCCACTTCCTTTATGTTCTCAACGGCATCAAGAACATCTAAACCATTGTCCTCATAGCTGGTGCTTGCATATCCCATATTATTAGCCACGATAATTTCTTCGACAGGTCTGTCTCCGATCATATCCGAAGGAAGTTCTATGGGTGCGTAAGGTACGGGATCAACCATTCCATGGGCGTAAATGATCATATACCTGTACTCCTGGCTGTTCCATACAGAAGCCTCGGGCAGGGAAATCACCCAGTCAAATCCGTAATCAGCAACATAACCTCCATATCTTCCGGGCTCAATTTCAGTGATTGTGGTTTTAGCTTTAAACTCAGCATCAAGAGCAGGGTCTGAAAAGAAATCGTCTCTCTGGCATGATACGGTGAAGGCCAGAATGAGAAAAAGCCACGTGAATAATTTTTCAGTGGTAACACTGTTAAGTCGTTTTTTAGTCTTCATGACAGTATGTTTTGTGGTTTACAAATCCAATGATGAGTAATAAATATTTATTGGTCTTTTTAAGATTTACCTTTCGGAATATAAGAACATAAGACTGGCAGTTAAAAAGTATTTACTAATTGCCCTGAATAAAGAAGCGCGCAACAGGTCTGTTGCTTTTGCAGTTATCATTTACAAAGTTACACCCCTGGGAAAGC
>JAVVEL010000046.1:13043-14267 GCA_032260385.1 Bacteroidales bacterium
TGCCCTGAATAAAGAAGCGCGCAACAGGTCTGTTGCTTTTGCAGTTATCATTTACAAAGTTACACCCCTGGGAAAGCAAAGTCAAATTTTTTTTAATATCTTATTGCCAGCATATTTTATTTAGTCATATTTAGGGATATTATTGCCTAATAGTTAAAATTGTATAATATAAGTTAGGATCAGCCTTGTAATGTCAAAGAAAATACCGATAACCGTTGGTGTAGTTGGTCATACAGATACTATAACGACTGAAGAGCACAGGAAACAGATTGAAAAATTGTTTGCTGATCTGGCTAGCCGCTATCCCAGTTCACCCCTCCACCTTATTTCATCTATTGCCGGGGGAGCCGACAGGTTTGTGGCAAACATCTTCCTGAAAATGAAGATGGAGAATGAGAAATACAGTGAACGTTTTAAACTTATTGTGCCCATGCCTTTCAATGCTGAAGAATACAGGGACAATTTTGATAATCATTCCGACCTGGAATTTGATGAACTGCTGAAGCAGGCGAAGAGGAGTTTCATCGTGCCGAAAGCTGGTAGCGAGTCAGGCAGGCCTGAGAAATATCTTACCACGGGTAAACTTGTGGCCGATACCTCCCTTATACTTATGGCCATGTGGGATGGTAAACCAGGCAAAAGGGGAGGCACCGCAGATATCGTGAAATACAAACTTATGGGAGATGGCAACTCTGTTGCCGAAAGTACATTCATATATGAAGGCAGTGTGTTTGTTCTGCCAAGCGAGAGAAAAAAAATTACTGGCGGAATATCGAAAAATCCCGGGATGGGTAAAAGTTTATCAATCGAAAATATTCTGAAAGACACAACACTTAAGAATGCCCTGGATAAGATTGAAGAAATAAACAGGTATTCAGCAAGACTCGACCGTGAAGGTATCAGGAGATCAAAAAAATGCCTGTTTGATAAACCGGAGAAGCTTGAAGCCTCGGAAGAACTTGTAATGAACTGGTATTCCATACTTGACCGGATGGCGGTAAAAACCAGGAGACGCGACCTAAAAATTACCGGCTGGATGTTCACCCTGAGCTTATTATTCGTGTTTACACTTGAGATCTATTCCAATATACTGACCTGGAAAATAATACTTGCCTTTTCCATGTTTATTCTCATTTGCACTACAGCCCTTTTTATATATTCAAGGTTGAAAAATGATCATAGGAAATATTTGTACAGCAGAACCCTGGCCGAAGGATTGAGAAT
>JAVVEL010000047.1:0-13413 GCA_032260385.1 Bacteroidales bacterium
CTTCCACTGGAGGTAAGGGCCAGGCTGGCTGTCTTTCAAACGGGCTCGTACGACAGCAGGCTTTTTGCCTGGGAAGATGACCTCCTGTATAACCCGGTGGTCAAAGCACTCTACGGCGAAGGCAGCAGGTCATACATAGTGATATCATACAAAATGCAGGGAAGGGTGGAAATAAGGTTTAAATATGCTGCTTCACGGCTGGAGGCCGCAGTTGACGGATATGACATTTATGATGAGTACAAATTCCAGCTTTATTTCAGCTTTTAGCAGCAGAAAGGTCGGATATCATACATTTGATGAGTACAAATTCCGGCTTTATTTCAGCTTTTAGCAGCTGAAGGTCGTATATCACGTATATTAAGCTGCAGATTCCTTAAACCCTTGAATTCATTCATCTCGACGCTGTAGCACACATCGACCGGGTGGCCTTCCTTTATCAGTGGCAGCATGTTACCCTGCCCGAAGGCAATGGCCGGTATACTGGAGGTGCCTGTTGCTTCGCTGCATAGATCCAGCTTAAGGTGTTCGGCACTCTGCCCCACAACACGGCCCATACCTGTATCATACACGCTTCTTGTCATGAAGATGGGCGCCAGGTTATCGGGTCCAAAAGGTTGAAACTGCTCAAGGATACGGTGAAATTTCTCAGTGATATCACCGAAACTAAGCTCCATATCAATGACAATCTGTGGCACCATCTGGTCCTCCGCTATGGTTTTTGAAACCACTTCCTCGAACCTTTCTGCAAAAAGGGCAACATTTTCCTTTTTCATGGTAAGCCCTGCTGCATACATATGACCTCCAAAGGTTTCCAGCAGGTCACCGCAGGCCTCAATTGCCTTGTAGAGGTCATAACCCGTCACCGAGCGTGCTGAGCCTGTGGCAAAGCCATTCGATTCAGTCAGGATAACAGTTGGCCTGTAATGTGTTTCTATCAGCCTGGAAGCCACTATGCCAATAACACCCTTGTGCCATCCCGGGCTGTAGAGCACGGTGGTTCGTGCATTCAGGTGCCTGGGATCAGCCGATATCATCCGGAGGGCTTCGGTGGTAATATTTCGGTCAACAGAGCGCCTGTCCCTGTTGCAGTTACCGATCTCCCTGCTCATCTCCTCGGCAAGAAGACCATCCTCGGAAATCATCAGCTCAACAGCCTTATTGCCTGATTCCATCCTGCCTGCAGCATTTATCCTGGGTCCTATCTTGAAAATGATGTCCTCAATAGATATCCTCTTTCTTATCTCCGAATCCTTTATGATCTTGGCTATCCCCATCCGGGGATTCTCATTAAGCTGCAAAAGTCCGAAATGAGCCAGTATCCTGTTCTCCCCGGTTAGAGGAACAATATCCGAGGCTATGCTTATGGCGACCAGGTCGAGGTACTGCACCAGTTCTTCAAAGGCTATACCATTGACCCTGGAATATGCCTGTATAAGCTTGAAGCCGACACCGCAACCTGACAGGTCTTTGTACGGGTAATTGCAGCCGGGTTGTTTGGGATCAAGCACTGCTGTGGCATCGGGAACAGTATCGCCGGGAAAGTGATGATCGCAGATGATAACATCAAGGCCCAGTGAACTCGCATATTTGATCTTCTCCACCGCCTTTATGCCGCAGTCGATGGTTATCATCAGCTTGCAATTGTTTGCATGGGCATAATCAATACCCCGTGATGAGATCCCGTAACCCTCTTTATACCTGTCAGGTATATAAAAATCAATATTAGGGTAAATATTCCTCAGGAAAGAATAGAGGAGGGCAACCGAGGTTGTGCCGTCCACATCATAATCACCATAGATAAGTATTTTTTCATTCTTATAAATAGCAGATGAGATCCTGTCAACGGCAATATTCATATCTTTTATCAGGAAGGGGTCATGGAGGTTGTCCAGGCTGGGCCTGAAAAAGCTACGGGCCTCTTCAAAACTGGTAATACCCCTCTGCACCATAAGGGTGGCAAGTGCATGTGGTACATCAAGACTGTTCATCAGTTGCTTTACCACAACATTATCGCCCGCTTCCTTTATAACCCAGTTCTTTTCCATTATCAGCTTTTCCAGTTTATTCCGAAAACTTTCCCGAATTGATTCCTTACCATCTGTTTGGCTTTCATAAAATCCTGCTCCTCTCCCAGCTCTTTCGCCAGGGATGTAACGCCCTTATCAGTATAACCGCAGGGATTGATATAGTTGAAGTAGTCGAGGTCGGTATTGATATTAAAGGCAAAGCCATGCATTGTAATAAACCTGCTGGCCCTCACCCCTATGGCACATATCTTCCGTGCCTGTCCCCCCGAACCTTCCTGCCCGTCAATCCACACCCCCGTGGCTCCTTCCATACGACCGGCCTCAATACCATACTCCTCAAGGGTAAGTATTATCACTTCCTCTATCCGGTGGATATACTCCCTGAGTGTCAGCCCGAATTCCTCAAGATCAAGCAAAGGGTAACCTACTATCTGTCCCGATCCGTGATAGGTAATATCTCCTCCCCTGTTTATCCTGTAGAATGATGCCTCTTTGGCCTGCAGCTGTATATGGTTCACAAGGAGATTATTCTCGGATCCGCTTCTTCCAAGGGTATATACATGAGGATGCTCCACGAACAGCAGCCTGTGCACCTGCTCCATCCTTTCACCGGGACCCGGTGTGCGATTCTTCATTTTGATGTCCAGCATCCCGCTGAACAGCTGCTCCTGGTAATCCCAGGTATCCTTGTAATCTCTTAAACCCAGATCTTCAAAAATCACTTCCCTTTCCACAGGTATGCCTTGTTTTTAATTTCTCTTAACATGTTTTTCCGCATGATATGACGAACGCACTAAAGGGCTGCTTTCAACAAAGAGGAAACCTTTCTCCAGGCCTGCCTTCCTGTATTTTTCAAACGTGCCCGGATCAACATAATCGACCACTTCCATATGTGCAAGTGAGGGCTGCAGGTACTGCCCGATGGTAAGAATGGAACACCCGGCTTCAAGAAGGTCATCCATGCTGGCATACACCTCTTCTTCCTTCTCTCCCAGTCCCAGCATTATACCGGATTTGGTCCTCACTCCCTGACCGCTCATGTACCTCAGTACATCCAGGCTGCGCCTGTATTTAGCCGCCGAGCGTATCTGCGGTGTCAGCCGTTCAACCGTCTCAAGGTTATGGCTTATAACTTCCGGGCCTGAATCAATTACTTTCTGTATATCTTTCTCAACACCCCTGAAATCAGGTATCAATGCCTCTATTGTCGTTCCCGGGTTAAGCTCCTTAACCTTCCTGATAACTTCTGCCCAGAATGCTGCACCACCGTCGGGCAGGTCATCCCTGTCGACAGAGGTGATAACACAATGCCTGAGATCCATCATACGGACCGACCCGGCAAGATTCTCCGGCTCCTCAGGGTCGGGAGGCAGGGGTTTGCCCGTCATAGTACCACAAAATTTGCATGACCTTGTGCAAATATCTCCAAGTATCATGAAGGTTGCAGTACCGGCATTCCAGCACTCACCTATATTGGGACAATTGCCGCTCTTGCATATGGTATGCAGGTGCTTGTTCTCAACAAGGTTCTTTACCTTTACATAGCTCTCCCCGCTGGCCCTCTGCATCTTGAGCCATCTTGGCAAACGTCTGTTATTCAGTGTATTATCCTTGTAGATCATAATCGTCATTTCAATATACAAATCTAATGAAAATAGACATATTTACCTATTATGCGGATCAGGCTGATAGATAAGCTTTTGAATAAAAACGGTCTTATTTTACCTCATTACAAAGGTATAAATAATCAATTTTTGTACCATTAAGGTATAACAGGGCGCTTTTTCAATTTTTGTAATTAAATAACATACTTTTAATTGTTGACGGTGCCGGCATAATTTCTATATTTATTTTTTTAAAAATCTAAATCTATTAACTGAAAAATAAAGCGTAATGAATAACAAGAAATTCTTAAAGATGTCCCTGGTATTGTTTGCTGCCCTTCTTTTCCCTGTGATATCAGCGGGACAGGGACAGGAAAATTTCAATAATGAAAGCTGTACCAGCATCATGGTTGGCAAGAAAGCCAGCACCGACGGTTCAGTAATAACCAGTCATACCTGTGATGCTTACTACCGTACCTGGCTGGAGTTTGTGCCTGCAGAGGAACATGAGCCCGGCACCATGCACCCGGTACGATGGGGCACCATGCATACCAGTTCGAGATGGAGTGAAGAGAATATAGAAGTTAAGGGAGAAATACCGGAAGCAGAAAAAACCTTCGGGTATCTAAATACTGCCTACCCCTGCCTGAATGAAAAACAACTTGCCATTGGCGAAACAACCTTCGGTGGAAGAAGGGAATTAAGGAATCCCGACGGCATGTTCCTCATCGAGGAACTTGAAAGGATCGCACTGCAGAGATGTACAACGGCACGCGATGCGATAAGGCTGATAGGTGAACTGATAAAGGAATACGGGTATGGTGATTCGGGCGAGGCTATTACCATAGCCGACAAGAATGAGGTATGGCACATGGAGATTATGGGCGAAGGTCCTGACAATATCGGAGGGGTTTGGGCAGCACAGCGCATACCTGACGACCATGTCGGGATATCAGCCAATATATGCAGGATTGGTGAGATCGACCCTGATAATGAAGACTATTTCATGGTTTCTGACAACGTCTACGATGTTGCAAAAGAGATGGGTTTCTGGGATGGCAAGGAAACATTCAAGTTCTGGAAAGCATATTCCGGAAGAAAGCCTTTTAATATACGCGAATACTATGTGCTGAGCTCACTTGCTCCTTCGCTCGGTCTCGAGTATGATGATGAGGAATTACCCTTTTCTGTCAGGCCCGAGAAGAAAGTTGATATCAGGGATGTAATGAAGTTTTACCGCACTACCTACGATGGCACCGAATGGGAGATGATAAAAAACCTGAAGGTGCCGGTAACTCGTCGTGACGAGGAAGGCAACAGTTACACCGACACCATCATTAGCCCCTC
This sequence comes from Bacteroidales bacterium, assembly GCA_032260385.1. Taxonomy (GTDB): domain Bacteria; phylum Bacteroidota; class Bacteroidia; order Bacteroidales; family VadinHA17; genus UBA9300. The sequence goes on from JAVVEL010000047.1 coordinate 4,979, forward strand.
TGTTCACCCATGGATGTCAGGCGACTTGCGTAACCTTCTGAACACACTGGAAGAAGGCTCTGTTGAAAGATACAGGCCTATCGCAGTACAGTACTGCGCCTATTCATTCATCGTGCAGTTGCGCGACTGGCTGCCGGATGAGATAGGGGGAAGGATATGGTTTGGCCTCGATGTGCCAACGCTGAGCCCGAGGATACCTGTTTATGCAGGAAACCTGAGCCTGCCGGAAAGTTTTTATGTATGCGGGCAGGATCATTTCAGCACCGAGTCTGCTATGTGGGCATTCAGAAGGGCTAACAGGCTGGCCATGGTTAACTGGGGCCTGGGAAAAGAAATGATGGTACCTGTTGTGATGGAATATGAGGATAAAGCTTTTGATGAAGTTGAATTTATTGAGCAAAAAGCTGCCGGCTTATACAAGGAAGATCCTATGCTCGCCCGTGAATTCCTGACACGCTATTCAAATGATTTTGCCAGGTCAGCCGTCAACCGCTGGTGGGACCTGGGAGATGAACTGTGGGTAAGGAACAGGTGGGGCTTTTAAAGCCTGTTATGAAAATTTTTAAACGGAAAAAATATTTATTTATCAAGCCCTTATACCTCTTTATTATAAGTGTGATGACCTTTTCATGCAGCCCACGGGATAAAGAGCCGGTCGGAATATTCGATACTGCCGCCGATGTAGGTGAGCCGGCTTTAAAGGGAGCGACTGGCTATGACGCTGAAACGGGTGAGTACCTTTTGACCGGTGCAGGTGAAAATATCTGGTCCTTCTCCGATCAGTTTCATTTTGCATCCCTGCCCGTTGAAGGCAATTTTATAATGCGTGCACGTGTCCGTTTTGCCGGCGAAGGTGTTAACCCCCACCGCAAAATGGGTATCATGCTGCGTGATTCACCCGGTGGGGCGGCTGCGCATGTAAGTGCTGTTGTTCATGGCGACGGCCTGAGCTCCCTGCAGTACAGGAAAAAAGAAGGAGGTGAGACAGAAGAAGTAAAATCAACAGTTTCAGGCCCCGGCATTATCCAGTTGGAACGTAAGGGAGACACTTTTATTTATTCATGTGCCCTTGAAGGTGATCCTTTTACTTCTGTTGAAGTGACCGGTCTCCCATTAAAAGAAAAGGCAAACCTGGGGCTTTTTATCTGCTCACATGAGGCTGATGTAAAAGAAACAGCCATTTTCGATAATGTGCGCCTGGTAATCCCGGCGCCGGGGGATTTTGTGCCCTACCAGGATTATACCGGAAGCCATATCGAAATACTGGATATTGAAAGCGGGAAGAGGGAAATTATCCACAGCTCTCAACTGTCTTTGCAGGCACCCAACTGGACGCCGGACGGGAATAAGCTTATTTATAACAGTGAGGGTAGATTGTACGGTTTTAACCTTGAGACTTTTTCAATTGATGAGATAAATACCGGCTTTGCCGTTAACAATAATAATGACCATGTGCTGTCATTTGACGGCAAACTGCTGGGAATAAGTGACCACACCGAACACCCGGACAATGAGTCGCTTATATATGTCCTGCCTGCTGAAGGGGGTACACCGGAAAAGGTTACCGCCGAGGCCCCGTCCTACCTGCACGGCTTTTCACCTGATGGTGAATTTATGGTTTACACTGCAGGTCGTAATGAGGCAGATCACCTTGATGTATATAAGATATCCCTGCTGACAGGTCAGGAACTTCGTCTGACTGATGCACCGGGACTTGATGACGGATCAGAATACTCACCCGATGGCAGGTATATATATTTTAATTCCAGCCGGACCGGCACAATGCAGATATGGCGAATGAATCCGGACGGCAGCGGGCAGGAACAGCTTACCTTTGATGAATATAACGACTGGTTCCCCCATGTCTCACCTGACGGCCAATGGCTGGTTTTTATTTCCTACAGCAAAGAGGTAGAGGCCGATGACCACCCTTTCTATAAAAATGTCTATATCCGCTTGATGCCTGCCGCGGGTGGTGAACCCAGGGTAATTGCTTATCTTTATGGAGGGCAAGGGTCGATGAATGTCAACAGCTGGTCGCCCGATAGCAGGAAGATTGCTTTCGTGAGCAACACGGTGATCAAATAAGAACTCTAAGTTTTTCTGAAATTGTATAGTAAGATGAGTGAAAATCAGTTTAAGGTAAACAAGGACCACAGGTGGCCCGCGGGAGCTTTCCCGAAGGTGGGTATAAGGCCGGTAATAGACGGCCGCAGAAAAGGAGTAAGGGAATCCCTCGAGGAACAGACAATGAACCTGGCGAGGACAGCCGCCGCTTTAATCAGCTCTAACCTGGAATATCCAAACGGTGAAAAGGTGGAATGCGTGCTGGCCGACACTACCATAGGAGGTGTTGCAGAAGCAGCACTCTGTGCAGAAAAATTCAAAAAAGAAGATGTGGGCCTTACCCTCACCGTCACACCGTGCTGGTGCTACGGGAGTGAGACAATAGACATGGACCCTCTGCGACCCAAAGCCATATGGGGCTTCAACGGCACTGAACGGCCGGGTGCCGTTTACCTGGCTGCTGCACTGGCCGGACACACACAGAAAGGACTGCCCGCTTTTGGCATTTACGGCCGCCACGTGCAGGATGCAGGCGATAACACTGTGCCTGGTGACGTGAAAGAAAAGATCCTGCGCTTTGTAAAGGCCGGTCTCGCCGTGGCATATATGAAAGGCAAGGCTTACCTCTCCATGGGGAGCGTATCAATGGGTATAGCCGGCTCAATAGTAAATGAAAATTTCTTCCAGGAATACCTGGGCATGAGGAACGAATATGTTGACATGAGCGAATTCAACAGGAGGATCAACGAGGAAATATATGACAGGGATGAATTCGACAGGGCACTGGCATGGACAAAAAAGTGGTGTAAAGAAGGTAAAGATACTAATGAGAAACCCCGTTCAGCAGGTGAAAAGGAAAAAGACTGGGAGACGGTGGTGAAGATGACCCTTATAGCCCGCGACCTGATGGTTGGCAATCCACGGCTCAGAGATGCGGGCTTCGGTGAGGAGGCCATGGGACACAATGCCCTCGTGGCCGGTTTCCAGGGACAGAGGCAGTGGACCGACCATATGCCCAATGGTGATTTCATGGAAGCAATCCTGTGTTCATCATTCGACTGGAATGGTATTCGTCCGCCCCACCTGCTGGCAACAGAAAATGACAGCCTCAACGGGGTTTCCATGCTCTTTGGATACCTGCTAAGCAATACAGCCCAGATGTTTTCAGATATACGTACCTACTGGAGCCCGGAAGCCATCGAAAGGGTAAGCGGGCATAAACCTTCAGGCAAGGCAGAGAATGGGATCATCCACCTGATTAACTCAGGTGCCTCGGCACTGGATTTTTCAGGCAGGCAGCAAAAAGACGGCAAGCCGGCTGTCAAGCCGTTCCGGGAGATAAGCCCCGGAGAGGTGAAAGACTGTCTTGAAGCCACCAGCTGGCCGGCAGCAGTTACCGAATATTTCAGGGGTGGCGGCTTCTCCTCGCAGTTTGACACCGCGGGCGGCATGCCCATTACCATATCAAGGATAAACCTTGTCAAGGGACTGGGCCCGGTGCTCCAGCTGGCAGAAGGATGGACGGTGGAATTGCCCGGTGAGGTGCACCGGCTGCTTTGTGACAGGACAAATCCCACCTGGCCGAACACATGGTTCGTTCCCAGGCTTACAGGTGAAGGAGCATTCAAAGATGTATATTCGGTGATGGCCAACTGGGGTGCCAATCACTGTGCATCAAGCTACGGCCATACGGGAGCCGACATGCTGACACTGGCTTCAATGCTCAGGATACCGGTTAATATGCACAATGTGCCTGCTGACAGTATTTACAGGCCCTCGGCCTGGAACGCCTACGGCATGGATCCTGAAGGAAGCGATTACAGGGCATGCAACACATACGGGCCTTTGTATGCTTAGCAGTAATATTGCTGCAGTCCAGCATGATCATACCTGCAGTTTTGCATGATTATGGCTGCCGCAAGGCAATTTAAACAGGATGTGCGACAAATAATATTATTATCAGCTGACATAAGTCAGGCAGTTAAATGGGGGGATAAGGCAAAAAAATAATCATATGACTGCAGCAGGCATATTAACAGCTTAAGACTATTCTTATGAGCGAAAAAAAGATCTCCATTGTTTTCGATTGCGGTGCCACAAACGTTAAGGTTCATGCCATAGATGAGAAAGGGGAAATACTAAAATCAGCATCATTTCCCAATAATACCAGGCCCGACCCTTTTTACCCGGAATACAGGATATGGGATGTTGATGAGATATGGGACAAGTTCTGCAGGGCCTCACGAAAAGTCACCGCCGCTATCCAGCAAAGCAATATTATTGGAGTAAGTGTTACCACCTTCGGTGTTGACGGCGCTCTTTTCAGTAAAGACGGGAAGATGCTCTACCCTATTATATCATGGCAGTGCGAGCGCACAACACCGGTAATGAAGGATATAGGCAAATATATGCCCCCCGGGGAACTGTACCGTGAATCAGCCTTATTGCCTTTCAGCTTCAATACCATTAACAAGCTTGTCTGGCTCAGGGAGAATCACCCTGACCTGCCTGAGAAAGCCCACAGGTGGCTGTTCGCTCCTTCCATTTTCAGCTATATGCTCGGGGGCGAGATGAAAAACGATATCACCATGGCAGGCACATCAATGCTTACCTCCGCTGCTGATCGTGGACTGTCAGCTCTCATTCTGAACAGTATAGGGATTGATCCCGGTCTGTTTGGGGAGCTGGCCGAAGCGGGTGAGATAACGGGCAGGGTAAGTGAAAAAGCATCGGAGCTTACCGGTCTGCCCGAAGGTATAGCTATTGTAGCAAGCGGTCATGATACACAGTTTGCAGTTTTTGGTTCGGGTGCCGGGATCAATCAACCGGTGCTGAGCTCAGGCACGTGGGAGATACTGATGGTCCGCTCAGGCAAGTACCGCTCGGGAAAGGAACAGCTGGATAATTCAATTAGCACGGAGCTGGATCCTGTTCCCGGCCTGTATAATATCGGGAACCAGTGGATAGCTTCGGGCATGCTCGAGTGGGCAGGAAGGAACATGTTCCCGGATTGTGGGGATGAGATGCATGAGAAAATGATATCCATGGCTTCCATGGTTCCTCCCGGGAGCAGGGGGATAAGGATTGTGCCAAAGTTCTTCGAGGAAAGTGAAGGCAGTGGCGGGGGTCAGATCAGCGGACTCAGTATGGAATCGACGCGCGAAGAGATTTACCGCGCCATGCTGGAAGCCTTATCGCTGAGGCTCAGGGAAGGGATGATGGCACTTGAGAAGGCAGGAGGCTTCACAACTGATAATATACTGTGTGTGGGAGGAGGATCGAAAAACAGCTTGTGGAACCAGGTGAGGGCCGATATCACAGGGGTGCCCATTACTATTATTGATAAGAAAGAAACAACCGTACTCGGTGCGGCCATGTTTATAATGTACGCTGCCGGACTGGCCTCCAGCCCGGATGAAGCCCGTGAGATGATACCTTTTGAAACGGAAACATTCGAGCCGGGGGAAAATCATAAAATCTACAAAGAAATATTTGGTGAGTAGCACCTTGGCAGATCACGCTTTCAGCAATAATATTCTCTTCAACATTTCCTCTGCCTGGCGGGGTTTATCCCGGTAAGTCACAGTAGCCATAAAATTAAGTGGGCGGGGTTTATGCAGCGAAAGTCCGGCAGCGTTCAAAGATAACGGAGGCGGAGTTTATACCGCTAAGGCCCATAGGCCTTAAGATAAAAAGGGTGCCCGCTTAATACAAGGCACCCCTATCCTGTTTGGCTTATATCCAGGATTATTCCCTGCCAAGCTTAAACTCAACGGGAATACTTAATTTCACTTTAACAGGATGGCCCCTCTGCTTGCCCGGTTCCCACCGTGGCATATCCTTAAATACCTCCATGGCTGCCTTATCAAATCCTGCATAGGTGCTCTGGCTGACACTTACATCTTCTACATCACCCTTCGCATTAATCTCAAAATCAACCGTCACCTTGCCTTCAATACCTTCACGCCTGGCTTTCTCAGGATACTTAACATTATCGTAGATATGTGATTTAAGGGCACTTAAGCCTCCCGGGAACATTGGCATGTCCTCGACAACGATAAAAATCTCTTCGGTGGTATTCCTGCCAGCTACCACTTTGTCTGTTTTTTCAGACTTAAGCCGGACACCCTCCTTGTCCTTCACCCTTTCCAGGTTTATCTCGTAGCTCTTAAACTCAAGCGTGACAGGCTCATCTGTGATCCATGATGCCTTCAGTTCCTTTGATTCATAACCAACAAAGGAGAAAACAAGCATATCATCCCTGTCGCATTCCAATTCAAAAATACCTTCACGGCCGGCTGTTGTTCCGTTTGTCGTTCCTTTTACTATGACTGATGCACCGGTGGCCGGTTCACCTGTATCCGCAAAAATAATTTTTCCTTTTACCCTGCCATCCCAGTCCTGCATCTCCGAACCGGTTAATATACCAAGTGCCAGGATAATAACAGGTACTACCAGTAGATACTTGATAATACCAATCTTCTTTACTGTTGTTCTTTTCATCATTTTAAATCTTGTTTTTGTTAATGAATGATTAAAGCAGTGCCCCAGATTGAAATACTCCGTTCCGAGAGTAAAATTCAGAAGCTGGGCCCTGTAACGAGCCGGGTTAATACCCCCTGCCAGCACTTCCCTGTCGGCAAGGTGCTCGTGATTCTCTTTTATCATCCTGGAAATAAGCCATGTAAAAGGGTTGAACCATGTCAGAAGAACTGTCAGTTCAACTATAATAAGATCAATAAAATGCAATTGCCTGATATGAGCCCGCTCATGCCGTATCACGGGTTCTATCCCGGGATCATTCCTGTATTTTTCCGGAATGAAGATCCATGAGAATAAGGTAAAGATCTGTTCCCCGTCCGTGAAAATTATGTTACCCCCGTCACAGCTCCCCCCATTGCGCCTTTTCTTCCACTTATGAAACAGGGAAACATTTCTTAGCAGGATAAATAAGACGCCGGCACAATACAATGCCAGTACAAGCGGCATCCAGTCAAAATGTGTGGCCGGCTCACCAGCTGCTGCCGTTGTGGCAAGCTGTTCAACATTAAAGGATGAAGGCTGTACTGCCACAGCCTGCTCTGTTCCCACCCGTATCAGGCGGGGAAATCTGATAAAAGGAAAGACCCAGCTGGCTAAAATACCGCCCAGTAAGTAAAAACGCTTTAGGCGGAGATTGGAATCGTTCCGGAAAAACAAGTATACCAGGCTGATGATTGCCAGCCCAAGTGACACTTTACCAATGTATATAAATATATTACCTGCCATTTTTTTCCTCTTTTTCAAGTTCAGACTTTACCTCTTCCATGAGACTTTTCAGCTCCTTGATACTCAGGTCAGACTCCCTTGCAAAGAAAGTCAGCATACCCGAGGTGGAGCCGTCAAAATAACTTTTTGCAATGCGCCCGAGGTAGCTCCTAAGATATTCTTTCTTTGAAAGTACAGGGTAATAAAGGTGCGTGGTACCTACCGCCCTGTGCGCAACAAAACCCTTTTTCTCAAGAATTCTTATCACTGTTGAGACCGTGGTATAGGGAGTGTCAGGGTCTTCCAGCCTGCTTATCACATCCCTCACAATAGCCTCCTTAAGTTCCCATAGCACCAGCATTATTTCTTCTTCAGCCTTCGTGAGTCTCGCTTTCATAACCTTATAATTATTCTTCTAAAATTTCAAAAACCTTTACACCTGTCTTTTTTCACTCCCTGCCTGGCTTTCTTCAGTCTTGTTTTGCTTACCAGGTTTTCTGTTCAATATTTATGCCTTTCCTTACTGCTATCATTTAAAAAGCTCTTCTTTTTACTCCACGACAGAAGCTCTTCTTTTTTCTCCACGACATAGAAGCCTGCTACAAACATAAAACTATTTTTGCAGTAATGCAACTATTTTTTACGTAGACTTACTTATTTTTTAGTAATTATTTATAACTGAGTTCATAACCTGCCTGCAGGTATATCAACTTTATAAACTTCCTAAACTCCATCCTCTTTATAAACCTAATATTTTCCGTATTTTTGCACTTTATTGAAACAAAGAGAAAACATGCAACTCAGCGAACAGGAAAAGATAAGAAGAGAATCATTAGAAGAGATCCGGAAGATGGGCATTGACCCCTATCCCGCCGAGGAATTCAAAACGAACGTATTGTCCGGTGAGGTCCTGGCCTCTTTTGATGACGACAAAAAGAACTACCAGGATGTGGTAATGGCGGGCAGGATAATGAGCCGTCGCATAATGGGTAAGGCATCATTTGCGGAGATACAGGATTCAGCAGGCAGGATACAGCTATATATTACCAGGGATGATATATGCCCTGGTGAGAACAAGGATTTTTACAATATTGTTTTTAAACGCCACCTTGACATAGGTG
>JAVVEL010000048.1:0-13157 GCA_032260385.1 Bacteroidales bacterium
TGACAGCCTCTCATTGTAATAAAAAAGATCCGATTCACCCTCAAGCAGTACCCTCAGAAAGACATTCTCTTCAGCAAGCTTTCTCCTTCCGTCAATTTGAAGTTCATCCATCTTGGTGGGAGTCCTGTCAACAGTAAGAGTGGCACTGATAAAACTTTCATTATTAACTGAGAAGGATTTTATAGCAGACGGATTGAATATAAGCGGTGTTTCACCGCCAGCGGGAATAAACCTTAAAATTTCCGGATTATAATTCCAGTCCCTGTAATCGATCAAACCCTGTCTTATCTTATTCTCATTATCGGTTATGCTACCTTCAAGGTATAGTTTCTGTGCCCCCAGGAAAGAGGTGTGCACAAAACAGAGCAGGAACACTGCATAATATTTCAGGAATATCTTCATGGGCTAATTTATGGCGGACAGCTTAATAGCTTATTGAAACCACCCATGCTCCCGGTTCAAAGATCTGGTACCTCAGTTCACAGGTCAGCATAGCCGAATAGAAAGCATTTGGAGCGGAGAACTTCACCCTCCCTTTGAAGGGGAATTCGGCATTCTCAAAGCCTGTGAACAGCCTGCTGGTATTTTCAACCCCGCTGCTGCCGGTAAGCATAAGATCGCTTATATTTGTATTTTCGCCGCCGTTCCTTATGAATTTGAGCCTTACATATTGTTGATCATCAGAGATTTTATTGAAGGTTACCCTTCCTACATTATTCCTGAAATCGACATTATAAGGTCTTTCATTGTAAACACCGACATACTCGTCATCTACCCATTTGCCATAGATTACGGAATCTTTACCATTGGCAAAAAAATAATATGTCCCTTCACCGTCACGCAGTCCCCTTTTCCACTCACCATCATATTTCTCTCCTGTTGACCAGGTATAAAGGCCCTTACCATGGGGTAAGCCCTTTTTAAAATCGCCGATATAGTGATCCTTACCCTGTGCTTCACCATAGCCATGAGCCAGTCCCCTTCTGCAATTACCCCTGTATTCATCTTTGAGATTCTCCGAAAGCACTTCACATTCTTCCTGGGCCTGCAAAGAGAGACTCATAAAAGCAATCACCGGTATGATCAACAATTTCCTTATTATATCCATAATGCCTGTTTTAATTATTCATTATCAAGCAGTTGTCCGTTAATATACGTCATTAGTTTCACCAGGTCATATTCATTACTGAAAGTGATTTTTTCTTCTTTCATATAATTCTGGATACCCGGAGTCTTTTCACCGCACATCTTAACAATATCCTTTTTTTTCCTGATTCTTTGGGCGGGCATTTCCCCTGCCTTAATATAATAATAATCCTTATGATCAAGGAACCTGGCGGGACGGGCCTGCTGATAAGGTTTTGTGGCCACCGGGTCTTTGAGTGTTTTGCTTTTCTTCAGGTAGAGGGAATAATAGCCTTCAACGAGTGTAATAAAATAGTCATAATCAATACCTGCATCAATCTTATAATCGATATATTTCAGAACATTACCGTTCAGTTCAATTTTGTAAACTTTCTCAGGGTAGGCTATAACATACCTGATGTCTTCATTAATAAACTGCACCTGGTTAGCATACAGGTCGAAACGGAATTTTCCTGTAAGCACCTCTCCGGATTTTAAATAAACCTTCCCATCTTCAAACTCCTGGATAAGATAGGGCGTTCCGTCAATATTTTCATATGCTTTTGGGTTGAAATCAGATATTAACCTGTCTCTCCGGAGGTAGTCCATATGTTCATAAATGTTCGACTCATATACCACCTGTGCGAAGGCAAATGAAGAGGACAACAAAAAAGCAAGAAATGGAAGAAAAACAATTCTTTTCATGGCTTTGTCAACAATAATTTAAATGGTGGAATAGTTCAATAACACATATCAAAAATCTTACCAAAGATATTAAAATCATACATGAAAAAAAAGGAGAGCCAAATAAGGCTCTCCTTTTATATCAGTTATTCCTTATGAGCTAGAATTCCTGCGGATCTGTCTCTGTTGGAATAGGATTCTTTCTTTTATGCCACCACATCTGGCTTTGTATTCCGTTTGTACTGAACATACTTTCATTGGCTTCTTCTATATTCTGGCGGTTCTTTGCATCTGCAAGATTCTCACCGTTGTATGTTTCCTCACTTGCCGAATACCATATCCGGATAGGTATGCCAAGATTCGGATAAACGGTAGCTTCAAGTTCATACTCAAAGACCCTTGCCGGGAAGCCTGTTCTTCTGACCTCGTTAAAGGCCTGGACACCCTGTCCGTATATTGCGGCCCATCTCTGCTCACATATCAGCTGGAACTTATGTGCAGCATCAGCAGCAGCACCCCAGTCAACAAGTGGATGAGCCAGGTAAGCGGCATAGTCAACAGGATAAGAAACGGGTAATGTAGCAACCTGTGATGCACCATACTTATAGCTTGGTGACACGGTGCCACCGTCGTTACATTTCCATCTTGACATACTGGCAGCTATACCTGCTTCATATGCATCCTGGGCAGCTCCGTCATTTGCCACGCGGAGATAATGTTCAGCCTTGATGAACTCAACCTCGTCATAGGTCATAAGGTATACCGGTGCATACTCATCATATGCAATTGCCGTACCTATAAGGGAAACCCCCGGGAAATATGCAGATAATTCTGAGCTCCCGTTCTGGAATCCATTATAATCCAATCCTGAGAAATCTTCGGCAGGATCAGAAAGGTCATAGCTTGATGGAACCGGCTGGGCATAAATATGCAATCTCGGGTCATCCCTGTCCTTCAGCCAGTCAACCATGGTTTGTGATGTTCCCTGGTCAGTCCTTGCGTAGAGAGTATTGAATATCCAATTCCTGTAAGGCTGTCCCGGAAACACGAGTGTTGCGTTGTCTCCATTTGACTCAAAAATAGGAAACTGTGTAGGATTGGCAAGCATGGCAGCTATATCTGCATCCGCTCCTGCATATGCAGCAGCACCAGGGCTTGTGGTTACATCAGCCTGAGGATCCACCATATCATAAGTAAATGACCATGGTGTTCCTGCGCAACGATTAAGTAACCTTAGCTTCAGCGAATTAGCAAGCTTTCTCCATTTTACCGGGTCACCGCCGTACATGATATCTCCGGTGCCGAAGTTCACCGTAGTACCGGTAAGGAGGGTATTAGCCTCATCCAGTTCCGCCATTAAAGCCATGTAGATATCTTCCTGTGCATCATATTTTGGCTTTATTATACCATCAGCCTGGAAGCCCTGTAGGGCTTCTGAATAAGGTATGTCACCCCAGAGATCGGTAAGTCGCATGAAATTCCAAACACGCATAATCTTGGCAGCGGCCAGCAACCTGTCATTTCCTTCCTCTGTTGTTTTATTTACTACGATGGTCAGGTCTTTCAATGCCCCTGAATAAGGACCGTCAAAATAACCTGACATATCGCGGGTTTCATATTTGTCCTCATCAATATACTGAACCTTAGTCCACTGCTGAGACCAGCAGCCGAGGTAGGTATGCTGAAGCCAACTGCCCAGTTCGTAACTGAGCGAGCTATAGACAGCATTTGTAAAAATGTTAATTGCAGGCACATCGACCGGGCTGTTGGGACTCTTGTTCATTTCTTCAAAGTCCTTGGTACAGGATCCGATTCCCAGAATCAGGAATGCAACCAGCAATATATTTCGGATGTTTTTTAAGTATTTCATATATCTGAATTTTTAATTATTACACCTAGAAATTCAACTTAAGGTCGAAGCCCAATGATCTGGAAGTTGGAATAGCATTTGTTTCCATACCTACGTAATTACCTGCACCCATTCCGGTTTCGGGATCAATATCAGGAGTATCTTTATAGAATACGAAAAGGTTCCTTCCAACAAATGAAAGTGTTAATCCTCTTACGCCGAGACGTGACAGGAAGTCTATATTCCTGAAATCATATCCTATTGCTACCTCGCGCAGCTTAACAAAATCAGCATCAAATGTTGATATCTCATTTTTGCCCCAGTAATCCTTGAAATAGGTCTGTGCATTCACGAAGGTGGTATTGGGAACAGCTTCAGAAACCGGGTTTCCACTCGCGTCTGTTAGCTGGACAGTTCCATCGGAATTAATGGTTCCATATACACCTTCAAGTTTTATACCACCACCTTCAGCTACAGGTTCGCGGATATTAACATCATTCTCATTGAGTACGGCGGTCTTTTCAAGTACACCTGCATAAGCACCAAACCAGTCAGTTACTGAGAATATCTTGCCGCCTTTGCGGAAGTCAACAGTAAAGCTGGCTGTAAGGTCTTTATACCTGAATGAATTGGTTATACCACCGAACCAGTCTGGATAAACATTACCCAGGTTGGTACGTGAGTTGGACCTGTAATACAATCCGTTATTGGGATTTATCAGGTAACGGCCATCATAATTCCAGTGTGAAATCTGAGTTTCAGCTTCATCATAATATACCGGGGTGGCATTCTCCCTGACCATGGCAAAACCCCACAGGATTCCGTATTCTTCACCCGGACGGGCATGAACCTGGGCATTCCATGATGCATTATATAAATACAGGTAATTCAGTGTCTCTTCTCCTGTTTCTTCATCAACCAGGAGTTCAATGACCTTATTCTCATTGGTTGCCCAGTTCAGGTTTATGTCCCAGTTGAAATTAGGTGTTTCAACGGGTGAGGCATATAACTGCAACTCAACACCCATATTCTGAAGGTTACCGGCATTAATTGTTTTAGAACTAAAGCCTGTGGTCCTTGAAATAGCAATCCTCATAATCTGGTTAATGGTATTTTCCTTATACCAGGTTACGTCAAAGCCCAACCTGTTGTTGAAAAACTTGAATTCACCACCAAACTCCAGTGATTGCTTATTTTGAGGTTTAAGACCCAGTGGAGGGATAGTACTTGTGTATCCCAGTGAGGGCTGACCGTTAAAGGGGTTCGATGAACCGTAAACACCATTCAGCTGGTAAGCTCCGGCTGTACCACCTACTTCAGCATAACTACCCCTGATCTTGGCGTAGGAAAGTAAATTGGACTGAAGGTCCAGTGCTTCCGTTATAACAGCGCCAAGTGATACTGAAGGATAAAAATATGAGTTATTATCCATTGGCAGTGTTGATGACCAGTCGTTTCGTCCTGTCAGGTCAAGGAATAAGTAATTCCTGAAACCAAGGTTAAGTGTCCCAAAAACAGACTGCAGTTCAGTGTGTGTTTCGGACAAACCTGTTGTGGCCTGCACAGCGGCATTACTTACGGCATACAGATCAGGAACAATAAGATCGGCAATACCTGTTGCATGGTACTGGTAATCATAATGGTTGTATTCACCCCCAAGAGTACCGGTAACATTAAAATCGGTTCCGAAGTCCTTATTAAAAGCGAACATTGCGTTGGCATTAAGTTCGTTCCGCCTCAATGACTGTGCACCGTAGCCGCCAAGGCGGTCACCGTTTGTACCATGGGCCGTCCTCTGGGCACGGTCTTCAACATACCAGTCATTTCCTGCCATAGCCCTGAATGACAACCAGTCAGTGATATCAAGGTTCAAATTAATGTTTCCAATAATCCTGTCCCTGTTACGTGAATTGGTATTATATTTCAGCAGCCAGAAGGGGTTATCGTGATAACTGTGGTTCCAGTTAACAGGATAGCCGGTTACCGGGTCAATCTCATCCAGATTCTCCCTGAGGTAGGCTACATCAACCTGGCGCCCGAACCACTGTCCTATTGACTGCATGGGGTTACCCTGGCTGTATCCTCCTTGAACGATATTATCAGACCTGTTGTTAATATAGGAGACTCCTCCGGACACATTTAACCTGTCGGTCACATCCATTCCGGCATTAAGCTGAACGGTATTTTTCTTGAGGTCTGTAAAAGGCATTGTACCTGCAATGTCCTGGTTGGACAATGAGAGCCGGAAATTTGATTGATCAGTTGCCCCTGCAAGTGCAAGGCTGACAGTCCTCTTATGCCCTGTTTCAAAAAAGTCTTTGGAAACATTCTCAGGATGTGAAACCCACGGTGTAGCCTGGCGAATGCCTGTCTCAGGATCATAAGGGCTGTCAAACTGGGGTATCATAAGCCCCACATCAAGTGGTGGCCCCCATGATTCATCAACCCCGTCATTCAGTCCGCCATAGGCACCGTCGACATAGGAAAATTCTCCGTCTGCACCCTGTCCATACTTATCCTGGTAATCAGGCATAACCAGTACATTATCCCACATATTTGTTACGTTAAGGCTAATGCCCAGGCCTTTACCGGCCCTTGATTTACCGCTTTTGGTTGTAATCAGCACAACACCGTTAATGGCTCTTGATCCATAAAGTGCAGCTGCGTTGGCTCCCTTCAGAACCGACATGGTTTCAATGTCACTAGGGTTAATGTCCATTGCAGCATTACCATAGTCAAGTCCTCCATAGGCACCGGGCTGTGAATAGGAGTTACTGATAGGAACCCCGTCAACAACAAAAAGTGGCTGGTTATTGGATCCTGCAGTAAGTGAGCTTAGCCCCCTTAGTATAATCCTTGATCCGGATGACACACCACCGTCGCCCATGGTAATCTGCACGCCGGCAACCTTACCCTGAAGTGAGTTCACGATATTCGATTCCCTCGCCTTCATGATTTCATCGCCGCTGACATCCTGTACAGAATAACCAAGCGCCTTTTTATCACGGGTAATACCGAGTGAGGTAACAATCACCTCATCAATACCCAGAACATCAGGTTCCATGACAACGTTTATAGTAGTACGTCCACCAATTGTCTCTTCAACGGTTTTCATACCTACAAACGTAAAAATCAAAGTCCTGGAACTTTGAGGCACGGCCAGGGTGTAGTTCCCGTCTACGTCAGTTGTGGTACCAATGGTGGTACCCTGAGCAACTACCTGTACACCGGGAATTGGCCCTTCACCCTCTATTGATGAGGTAACCGTACCATTAATTACCACTGTCTGCGCCATCAGGATTGACAATCCCGTTAGTACAAACAATGAGAAAACCAGTGTTAGTTTCTTCATAAATTTAAGTTTTAGGTTCATAATATGCTACCAAAAGTAAGATTTTTATTTTATATACAAAAAACCAATAAGAGAATTTATGCCCATGCGAGAAAACTTTAACATTTAGTTAGCAGCAAAATACTGGTGAAGATTTAGTATTCCAGGGTGTTAAGTGTAAGATATACATTTTCTAAAAATGCGAAATAATGCGAACCTTAAATGCAAAACAGATGCGAATACTATGTTCTAAAGCATCATGGCGGGTATTAGGACTGATTATTATTTATGGGGACGGTATTTTAGCTAATTTTAAGGCTTTAATGATCTGAAACCGGGATGAGAAATCTTTTATTGCTTTCCAGTGTAATAATCATTGCAGCTATAAGCAGGGCGGAAAAGCCGGAAGAAAGAATGTGCTTTTATCTTCCACAAGCCAGTCCCGCTCTTTACGAAGTGCAGGATACCTCAATACTGAACCAGCTGTATTACAATGGCAGGTTATGGACAGGCAAATACTTCAGTGTTTACGGAACAGAATTCATGATGGAAGATGAATGGCACAGGGCAGACATTATAATAAATGGCATTCATTTTAATGATGTGGCTTTAAAATATGATATATATAATGATGAGATTCTTGCCAACTATTATAATAAAAGAATCATCATCCTCAATAATGAAAATATTGAAAGCTTTATCCTTTATATTAACGGCAGGGATTATCATTTTAAGAATATCATAAACTCAGGCAGGCTCAGGGGGCACTACCAGGTCATTTATGAGGGTAAAAGCAAACTATATAAAAAATGGAAAAAGAAGAGGGCGCAGTTTGTCGTTGAGGCCAGGTATGATGAATTTCAGAATGATCATGTCCTCATAGTATTAAAGGGAGAAGAAGCATACGAGGTAAAAAGAAGAAAAATTTTCTTAAAGACCATGAATGATAAGAAGGCAGAAATAAAAAGTTACATCAGGAGAGAAAATATAAGGCTCGATTTTAACAATCCCGAAAGCCTTGTTCCTGTCCTGGAATATTACGACTCACTTTAAGCGAACTGTCGCAATGAAGAATAAAATAATACCGTTCCTGATATTCATGCTGATCAGCGTAAAGGGTCTTTCACAGGCAGAAAATATTACCCTTTCCGGTGATTTTGCAGGTAAATCATTCAGGGAGTTCGCTGACGCAGTAAGTGAGGAACACGGCATAAAATTCTTCTATAAACCTGAATGGATTGAGGAAATCAGCATTAAAAAGAACTACAGGGATGCTTTATTATCTGAAATCCTGAGCGAGACATTTGCAGGATCGAACCTCAATTTCTTCATTGATTCAGGCTATGTAATCATCACAAAAGAATATGCAATAAAGAGCCGCCTGTATGCAGACAGTCCTGATACAAATTACATTGAACCCATGGACTATTCTGTTTATTTTGATGATGAGCAGTCGAATGAGTTTCAGCTTTTCAGGATAGGCAGCCCCTCCGGTGATATGAAGGGAAATGTTACCATATCAGGTTATGTAAGGAACCGCAATACCGGTGAGCCTGTAATTGGTGCCGTACTGAGGATTGATGAACTGCAGCGGGGATCCATGACCAATGAATATGGCTATTATTCAATGACTCTTCCCATGGGTGACTATAATGTTCATTTCAGCTGTCTGGGAATGAAAAGCCTTAACAGGCAGCTCAGCATATATGAAAACGGCACTATGGATATTGAAATGAAGGAAAACCTGATACCCCTGGGCAGTATTACGGTAACTGCGGAGGGGAACGCAGAGTTGTCACGCATGGAAGTAGGCCTGGAAAAACTCAATATAAAAGAAGTAAAACTGCTTCCCACCAATATGGGAGTACCGGATATAATTAAAACTGCCCTCCTCCTGCCCGGCATACAAACTGTTGGTGAAGGCACACAGGGCTTCAATGTAAGAGGCGGATCAGCCGATCAGAACCTCATTCTGCTATACGATGTACCCATAATCAACACATCCCACTTTCTGGGCTTTTTCTCATCGGTCAATTCAGATGTTATTAACGACATATCACTGTATAAGGGAGGAATACCTGCCAGGTATGGCGGTAGGATTTCCTCAGTTCTCCATATTATCCCCAAAGACGGAAACAAGAAAGAGCTGAGTGGCAGCGGCGGCATCAGTCCCGTTACCTCAAACCTGATGATAGAAGGCCCGATTATCAGGGACAAAACTTCCTTCCTCATAGCAGGACGCAGTACCTATTCAAACTGGCTGCTGAAACTTCTGGATGAAACCAGTCTCAAAAACAGCAGGATATCATTTTACGACGGGAACCTGCGACTGGTACACGAATTAAACGAGAAAAACAACATTGAATTCTCTGCCTACATAAGTCATGACGATTTTAAATTCAATAATGACACCCTGTATTCCTATAATAATTCACTGATGTCACTTAAATGGAGGCATATTTTCAATAATAAGCTGATTGCCGTTTTTTCAGCCAATAAAAGCAAGTACAATTATAATATATCAAGCCTGAGGGACATTTATAATTCCTTCGAGTTGATGCATGACATTGACTATTCAGAAGTTAATTCCCACTTCACATGGTATCCCTCTTACAGGCACCAGGTGGATATGGGGCTCGACATGGCCATTTACGGCATCATTCCCGGCCGGCTGCAAGCCATAGGCGATTCATCAGTGGTCAGGCAAACCATAGTGGAAAAGCAGCAGGCCATGCTGCCGGCACTGTTTTTAAGTGACAGGATTAAGATTACTGACAGGCTCACTGTTAATGCCGGTCTCAGATTATCTTCATTCTTTGCCTACGGCCCCTCCACAGTTTTTGCCTACCACCCGGATTTCTCAAGGTCAGAAGCAAGCATAACTGATACCATGAATTACACCGGGGGTGAAATAATTCAGAAATATCTCAACCCTGAGCTCAGGCTGTCAGTAAATTACCTTCTGGGCGCTTCATCTTCGATCAAATTAAATTATAACTCTACCACCCAGTATGTGCACCAGCTCTCCAATACGGCAACTGTGTCACCAACCGATATATGGGTCCTGAGCGATGTACATATCAAGCCCCAGAGGGGCAGGCAGCTTGCACTTGGAATATACACAAGCCTCTTCACTAAAAAACTGGGAATATCTCTGGAAGGATATTACAAGAAGATCGATAATATGATTGATTTCAAAGGAGGTGCTACACTGTTGATGAATGAGAATATCGAAACTGATATAATCAATACTGTCGGGAGAGCCTATGGAGTGGAGCTGATGGTAAGAAAGAAAACAGGCAGACTCAATGGATGGATCAGCTACACCTATTCCAGGACAGAGCTCCGGAGCAAGACTGAATTCCGTGAAGATGAAATCAATAAAGGCAACTGGTTCCCTGCCAACTATGACAAACCGCATGACCTGTCAGTAATATTAAACTACATTTTTTCAAGAAGATTCAGTCTTTCATGCACCTATGTTTACAGTACCGGCAGGCCCATTACCTATCCCATTGCCACCTATACCTATGGCGGGGCAGATGTTCTTCATTACTCTGACCGGAATAAATACCGAATACCTGACTATTCCAGGCTTGATGCTTCGTTTACCATAAATGACAGTCTGAAATCCAAAAAGCTTGCCCGCAGCAGCCTGAGCTTCTCAGTTTATAACCTCCTGGGGAGGGATAATGTGTACTCAATATATTACATAACGAAGGATCAGCTTGTACAGGGTTATAAGTTGTCGGTTTTTGCAAAACCCATACCTTCCATTACCTATAACTTCAAATTCTAAGCAGAAATGAAATTCCGAAGCATTATATATGTACTCTTCTTTTTTATCATTATGTATGCTTCCTGTACAAGCAAATTTGTTCCGGAGATAGAAGAGTATGACAGGGTAATTGTTGTTGAAGGCATGCTGACCAATGAAAACATAAGTAATTATGTCAGGTTATCCAGAACGATACCAATTGGGATTACCGGCATTGCATCACCTGTTGTTGATGCCCATATTTATGTTAAGGATGATCTGAACAGGATTGCTGTTTTTCAGGAAAAAAGTCCCGGCTACTATATTTCTGACTCAACAAATTTTACCGGTGAAGCAGGCAGAACATACACCCTGCACCTGTCCATTGAAGGGAGAAATTATGAGTCAGAGCCCATGCTGATGCGCGAGGTGCAGCCCATTGATTCGCTCTATGCAGGCTTTGAATACATAGAGGACGGAAGGTATCCCCCACTCTACCAGTACACAATATTTTTTGACTCTTTTGATTCATCTAATGATAACAGGTTTTTCAGATGGACTTACGAGGAGGTCTGGGAATACCACCTGCCCTGGCATTATCCCCCGCAGTATAAAAGTGTTTGCTGGCTGGCTGAAAAATCAACTGACATTATCATAAAAAATAATTCAAGCCTTGAGCAGTCAATAATTAATAAATATCCCCTTTTACAGATAGACAACAGGTCGTCAACCAGGCTTTTCCATAAATACAGCATACTGCTAAAGCAATATTCAATCAGCGAAGATGAATACATTTTCTGGGAAAGCATGAAGGAGATGACCCAGGAACAGGGGGGCTTATACGATCCCATCCCCCAGTCACTGCCGGGGAATATCAGATGTGTTGACGATCCGGTGGAACCGGTGCTGGGGTTTTTCAGCGTTTCGGCCGTCTCAAAGGAAAGGCTTTTCATCCAGAATGACACTCTTAAATATATGCCGGGCGGACAGTACTGTGTTACAGACACTGCATACAGTATTGAAGAAATTTCAGGGCTTGACAGGTATGTATTCATACTTGAATTCATAGACGAAGGCGCCTATTATTTACTGAGCAGGTTTGAGCAATGTGCCGATTGCAGGCTCTTTGGCACCAATGTACCACCTGATTTCTGGTATGATGAATAAAGTAATAAAATAAATGAAGAACCATATTATTAGCCTTATACTTCTGCTGACTCCTGTGCTAACGATATGCGGAGAGACCTTAAATTCTGAAAGGGTTTTTGTGCATACCGACAGGAATATATATGTAGCCGGCGAAGATATCTTATATTCATTCTTCCTTTTTGGGAATACTGATACTTCTCAATTAAGCACTGTAGGTTACCTTGAGCTGATCAGTATTAATAATTCGGCTGTGGCTCAAACCCGCCTCATGCTAAGTGACGGCTACGGACATGGAATGCTTTCCATCCCTGACAGCCTGACCAGCGGATTGTATATGCTGAGAGGATACACAAGGTTCATGAGAAATTACGGGCAGAATGCTTTCTTCTCTCAAACCATTGCAGTATATAACCCTTTTAAAGAAAATTTTATAGCTGCTCAACAGGATACGCTACAATACCCTCCGGATGAAGATGAGTATGTGACAAAGTCGGTCAATATTGAAAATGTTGGTCATGCAGGTGAAGTATTTGGTACACGAAAAAAAGTAAGTATCAGGCTTAAGCTTGATAGCGCGGCTTTTTCAAGGCCTGAATTATGCAATTTAAGCATTTCTGTTGCCGTTAGGTCTTCCCTGATGCCTGAAAGGGATATAAGTGATTTTATACAGGCCTGTCAGGACAATATTATTCCTGATTACCATGAAGGCAGTAAAACACTTTTCAGTGAGACGAATGGCCTTTACCTCGAAGGATCATTAATTTCAAGGGAAACACTGGAACCGGTAAAAGACAGGAGATTATACCTTTCAATTCCCGGAAAAAGCAACTACTTCAGTTATTCCGATTCTGACGATAAGGGAAATTTCCGCTTCCTTGTGCCTTCCTTCAGGGGCAACAGGGAATTTATTATACAGGCAGCTGATTTCAAAGAAGATATAATTATAAAAACAGGCAGTCCCTATGCCAATATGCACGAATGGGCCCCTGACAATAAGATTACTTTTACCGATAAGTTTCTTGATTATGCATCAAGGCTGGGTGCTAATTACCAGGTAAACAAGATATATGAAATAAGCCATTCCGTGACTGACAGTCCTGGCATACCGGGAAGTGAGAACTACAGGTTTTACGGCGAACCTGATATAGAGGTATATCTTGATGATTACATTGAGTTGCCCACCATGGAGGAGGTATTTCATGAACTGGTAGCCGGTGTCGCACTCAGGAGGCAGGGTGAAGGGGCAGGCTTTGTATTTGTCG
>JAVVEL010000049.1:0-11789 GCA_032260385.1 Bacteroidales bacterium
GTAAAATAGTCTTCTTTAACCGGCCTGTTGATAATACTCTTATAAACACATTCGCAGGCTATGGCGGAGCTGTTGATCAGAGAGTGTCCGGTGCCTCCGAGGCTGCTAAATACGGGGCCCTCGCGGTAATAGTGAGATCACCCACCCAGGCGATGCATGACTTCGTCCATACCGGTGTGGTAAGGTACCAGGCAGGTATTACTGAAATACCGGCAGTATGCATATCTCCTCATGATGCCGAAATACTATCGAGATGGATAGTAAAGGATTCTGATTCAATGCTCCACCTGGTGTCTGAATGCAGGAATCATCCTGACACAATATCCTACAATGTCATTGGGGAGATCAGGGGATCACAAAAATACAATGAGTACATAACTGTGGGCGGACATCTGGATGCATGGGATATCAGTGAAGGAGCTCATGATGATGGGGGTGGCTGTGTACAGGCAATAGAAACCATCAGGATATACAAAGAGCTTGGCATTAAACCTAAAAGGAACATAAGAGCCGTTATGTTTATGAATGAAGAAATGACTTCAACAGGGGGTCAGGTATATGCCGATGAAGCTGAGAGGAAAGGCGAAAAACATTATGCTGCACTTGAATCAGACCGTGGTGTGATGAGTCCTCTGGGTTTCGGATTTGGTAATGCCGGGGATGAAAGACTGCAAAAGCTATTTGAGCTGGAGGAATTTTTCAGGCTATATGGAATTCGCTACTTTGCCCGTGGAGGCGGTGGTTCTGATATATCTCCACTGATACGGTTTAAAACACTGCAGATAGGTTATATACCAGATACACAGCGCTATTTCTGGTTTCATCATTCAGCAAATGATACCTTTGAACAGGTCAATATACGTGAAATGCAACTGGGGAGTGCGGCAATAGCATCGCTGATTTACCTTATTGATCTGTATGATCTTTAAAGGAGGCATGGACAAACGAGCAACTACTCAGTTTCCTTCAATCACATTTTTAAGCAGCTCTTCCACCTTCCCTGTTACTTCGCTGCTGCTGCAATCAAAATTATTTACCAGTACGGCAAAAGACATTTCCTTACCTGATGAAGTTGTAAAATAGCCTGCATAGTTGCGGATCCTGGTTGATGTACCACTTTTGGCCTTCAGCTTATTGTGAAAAACAGGATCTTTAAAATAATGCTCAAGTGTTCCCTTAGTAGCTGCCTGAGGCAGGGAATTAAGAAAATGGGCTGCATACCTGCTTTTACTTTTCATATAAGTAAGCAGGGAGGTAATAAAGGAAGAACTTATTGCATTTGATCTTGAAAGACCGCTCCCATCAGTCATATAAAGGCCTCCCGTATCATCAAGAAAATAACCCAGGGACTCCATGACAGCCATGATGCCTGATTGGCTTGTAGCACGTTCCATGTTTGAGTAGAGCAAACCTGTATATTTCAGTAACTGTTCAGCAAACATGTTGAGGCTTTCAGTATTTGTGGCCGTGATTATCTCTGACAGGGCAGGTGAATAGCTTGTATGGATCACCACTTTACGGGATAGCCGGTATTCATCGGCAATACCAGGAGATAGCCTCAGGCTGGTGGCCGGCTTTTCGAAGGTTATACCTCTTTCAGTCAGTGCCTGCTGCAGCAACCTGGCAGTGAGAAATGGAGGGTCGGGGATTGAAGCTTTGAGTACAAAATCCTCCCTGCCGGGAGGTATCTCACCCCTGATGACGGCATAGTCACCATAGGGTTCAAGGTATATATAGCCATTATCCCTGTTCCCAAAGGAGATGAGCCTGTTTTCAATGATTAGTCCGGGTATTTCAGGTTCTATTTTTATAATCTCGGGGATGCTGCCTTCGTTGCCTGTTCTGAAATGTATCCGGTACATATTATCATAAATGCAGATGCCGTGAGCTCCTGCCCCGTAATAGTTCCCCAGGTCCGACCAGTTCCATCCACCCGGTGCAGGGTGGTAGTCAAAGATCATTGCATCGGCTACCACAGACCCGCTAACCTTCCTTATGCCGGCATTGTATAAGGCATCAGCCCATTCATTAATAATAGTCCTGTTGTGATCGGGAAAGTACTCTGAAATTATGCTTGGGTCTCCACCTCCTTTAATTACAATATAGCCGCTCAGG
Source organism: Bacteroidales bacterium (assembly GCA_032260385.1). Lineage (GTDB taxonomy): Bacteria > Bacteroidota > Bacteroidia > Bacteroidales > VadinHA17 > UBA9300. The sequence continues at coordinate 2,116 of JAVVEL010000049.1, forward strand.
CTTGAGTCTGCCGGGTTAAAATTACCAGCATAGCCCAGCCTGGTGATAAACCTGAAATCAGGACCCAGCGTTTCAAGTGCTACTGCTGTAGTCACCAGTTTCATCACGGATGCGCTGCCCAGGGCCATATCCACATTATGCCCGGCTATCATGTCTCCTGTCTCCGCATCCCTTAAACATATTGATATACCGGCATGCCTGAACGCAGTGTCATTCGCAAATAGCCTGATGTCATTTTCAATCTGTGCAACCCCGTTTAATTGGATCACCAGGAAACAACCAAATGCAATAATCTTTCTTAGCAGTTCATCATTCATATACGTAGCCTGCCCTTTGCAGGTCCTTAACTGTCTTAAACGGATTATCGGGTTTCAGCACAGCATTGAGGTGCCTGTAGATCTTCATCCTGATATTTTTGGCTGTCATATGATCCATCCTGTCGAAGGAGTGACCCCCCGGTATGTCCTGGAAGATCTCGTACTCAAAGTTCTTTTTACCTTCAGCTTTCAGGGATTTGATGAGATGTTCCACTTCAAGGACATTGACATCTGCATCATTTGTATTGGTATGAATCAATAATGGTGTCCCCTGATACCTGTGTGCCTGCCAGGCGGGTGACCTCCTGCGGTATTCCTCCACATCTTCGTAGGCTGTTTTGCCTATATGGTAATCAGCCGAATAAAGATCGCGATAGCTTTGTGTTTTGTATCCCATTCTGGCAATAACATCACTTACCGGTACACCGGCAAAAGCAACTTTGTAATTTTCAGGATGGTCAAATATGTTAAGGAGGGTAATAAGACCGCCATGGCTCCAGCCAAGGATTCCTACCCTGTTTTTGTCTACAATGCTGTAATTGTCAATCATATATTGCCTGCTGGCATCAACATCTTCAGTTTCCAGTCCTCCGTAATCAATCTTCCTGTAGTGAGATGCACCGTATCCGGTTGATCCCCTGTATTCGGCTGCGACTATAATATAGCCCTGGGTCACTAACTCCCTTATAATGTGCGTATAGTAAGTGCCCAGGTTGGAATGGACACCGCCATGGGGAAAAACCAGCAGGGGGTATTTCTTGCCGTTCTCAGCCGTCCTGGGGATGAAAATATAGGACCAGAATTTTACGGGATTGCCTGCTCCCTGAGCCGTGGGGTTTGGTTCATGAGCGAGGGGAGGTCCTGTCATATAAACCTTGTCAATAAAGGCTACGTCGCCCACCTTATTGTACCAGTAAATGTCATCAATTTGTTTTTCAATAACATCAAGCCTGTGTCCAAGGTACTCAAAATTGTTTTCCACCCCTTCAATTTTCTCGTAAATGTCTGTCATGCCGGGCTGGGAAAAGGTGGATCCGGCAAGAAGGAGAATTCCGGCTGCTGCCAGAAAAATTACTCTGCTAATTCTTTTCATATCGTAGAAATATTTATGGGTTTATAAAAAGTTCATTGAAAATCTACTATTCCTGCAAACACAAATTCGGCCGGACCGCTAAGGCAGATATCTGTAATTATTCCTTTACCGGTTTTGAAACTCACTGCAAGAGTGCCTCCCCGTGTCTCAACCCGTAGGTTAAATTTTCCCTGTTCTTTTCCCCATTTGCTTGATATAGCTGCCGCAGCCACTCCTGTTCCGCAGGAGAGGGTTTCATTTTCAACGCCCCTCTCATATGTGCGTACAAAAATGCCATTAACCTTATGTTCCACAAAATCAACATTAGTACCGCCGGGAGCAAAGCTGTGAGACCAACGAATCAATTTACCTTTTTCATGAACATCCACTTTTTCACAATCAGGCACGTTTATTATATAGTGGGGTGACCCTGTATCGATGAAGGAATTCCCTTCCACAATGACGGGAGGACGGGTATCGCGAAGGCTCACTGAAATAATACTTCCCCTGATCTCATATCTGTGTTCCCCATCGCTGGCCAGGAAAGAACCTTTTCCCTTGCCGATGCCTGTTTTTTCTGCAAAGGCCACTGCGCACCTGCCCCCGTTTCCGCACATGCTTCCCTCCCGGCCATCTGCATTAAAATATTTCATTTCGAAATCATACTTTTCATGTTCATCAATAAGTATCAGGCCATCAGATCCCACTCCTTTGTGCCTGTCACATAAAAACCTGATTAGTTCTTCATTAGCCTTATTAATACGTTTTTTGCGGTTGTCAATAATTATGAAATCATTACCGGTTCCATGATATTTGTTAAAAATAATTTGCATTTCGTTAAATACTTGTTAAAGCTCCATGAAAAATTGTCAGGTTTGTAAAAAAGACTGACATTTAAGTAACAAATTATACCATAAACGTGTTATAAATATACTAAACATGTACAAAGGTATGGTTTTTGGATTTCAGTAAACATATTGTTTAATATAATAAAATAAAAATACTATGAGCGGAAGAAAGATAGCGGGAATAGCTGCAATAGCTATTTTGAGTGCCCTGGTAGCCCTGTTTGTATATACAAGATTCCTGGATGAGCCTTTAAGAACGGGAATTGCAGGTATGGAAGAACAGGTGCCGGCACATTTTACCAATGTTTTTACTGCACCACAGGAAGGTCTTGTTGATTTTACAGAGGTGGCAGAAAACATTGTCCATACGGTTGTTCATGTAAAAACCAAAACACTTCAGAATTATTCATACCAAAATCCCATAATGGAATTTTTCTACGGGGAACAGTACAATAAGCCAAGGGAGGTTAAAGGTTATGGATCGGGTGTTATTGTAAGTTCAGATGGTTATATAATTACAAATAATCATGTCATCGAAGGCGCCGATGAGGTTGATGTTACCCTGAACGATAACAGGACCTTTCGTGCAAATGTTATAGGACGCGATCCAAGTACCGACATTGCTGTTCTGAAGATTGATTCGAAAGGACTTCCATATGTAAGGTATGGCGACAGTGATGAACTGAAACTCGGGCAATGGGTCATTGCCATTGGAAATCCCTTTAACCTTACATCAACAGTGACTGCAGGCATAGTTAGTGCAAAAGGCAGGAGCCTTGGTATACTTGATTCACAGTACAGGATTGAGTCCTTTATTCAGACCGATGCTGCTTTGAATGCAGGTAACAGCGGTGGAGCACTGGTAAATACCAGCGGAGAACTGGTGGGTATCAATACTGCCATAATATCTCCCAGCGGGGCCTATGCCGGTAATTCTTTTGCCATACCCATCAATATAGTTAAAAAGGTTGTGGAAGATTTGCAGGAATATGGTGAAGTACAGCGAGCTATTATTGGTGTAAATATAACTGATGTTACAGCAGAACTGGCTGAAGAGGAGAATATTGATAATTTGAAAGGTGTTTATGTAACTGATATAGTAGCCGGTGGTGCAGCTGAAGAAGCAGGTATGAAGACAGGTGACATAATCATTAATTTCGACGGTAAAAAGACCGATACCGCTGCCGAGCTTCAGGAACGGGTAAGCAGAAAAAGGCCAGGGGACAGGGTGAGAGTTGTAGTAACGAGAAATAACAAAAGGCATGAATATGACCTGGTGCTCAGGAACCTGGCCGGTGGGACTGATGTTGTGGTAGCAGGAGAAAATAGCGGAGTTATTTTTGGGGTGAGACTGGAACCTCTGACCCTGGCGGACAAAAGTGAATACAGGATAAGTACGGGAATGAAAGTGACCGGAGTCCAGGATGGAAGGTTTCAGGATCTCGGTATCAGGGAAGGTTACATAATTCTTGAAGTAAACGGAGAAGATATAAACAGTTACGAAGATATAAAAAGCGCAACCAGGAATGGTTCCAAACTGGAATCTCTCAAAGGTTTGCAATCAAATGGGACCTATTTTAGCTACCAGTTCCGGCAATAAAAATATTTACCAGCCAGTCTAATAATTAAAGCTTAAAGCCCGGCCGGATGATGGCCGGAATATTGTGTTTGGAATTTATTATTTTGTTTACTATTAATAAAAGAAGTATCTTTGCGAAAATTTTTGAGGAGACATAAATGAGGCAACTTAAGATTACCAAATCCATCACCAATCGGGAAAGTGCATCTTTGGACAAGTACCTTCAGGAAATTGGTAAGGAAGAGTTGATCACCGTGGAGGAGGAAGTTGAATTAGCACAGAGAATAAAGAAAGGAGACAGGGCTGCTTTGGAAAAACTGACCAAGGCAAACCTGCGTTTCGTTGTATCTGTGGCCAAACAATATCAGAACCAGGGATTGAGTCTGCCCGACCTGATTAATGAGGGCAACCTGGGTTTGATAAAGGCAGCTGAGAAATTTGATGAAACCAGGGGTTTCAAATTTATTTCCTATGCTGTATGGTGGATACGCCAGAGTATCTTGCAGGCCCTGGCCGAGCAATCGAGAATTGTCAGATTACCTTTGAACCAGGTAGGTTCACTTAACAAGATCAATAAGGCATTCTCCAGGTTCGAGCAGGAAAATGAACGTACCCCATCGCCGGAAGAGCTGGCTGAGGTACTTGAGCTTCCCAAAGAAAAAGTGACGGATACCCTCAAGGTATCAGGTCGCCATGTGTCGGTCGACGCTCCCTTCGTTGAAGGTGAGGACAACAGTCTGTTGGATGTACTGCCTAATAATGACTCTCCTGTAGCAGATAAATCCTTGATAAACGAATCTTTAGCCCGCGAGATAGACAGGGCCCTGACTACCCTTACTGAAAGGGAGAGGGATATAATAAGATTTTTCTTCGGGATCGGTTGTCAGGAAATGACGCTTGAGGAGATTGGTGAGAAATTTGGGCTGACCCGCGAAAGAGTGAGGCAGATAAAAGAAAAAGCAATAAGACGCTTAAGACATACATCAAGGAGCAAATTGCTCAGAACTTATCTTGGATAGATAACGATTATCCAAAACAGAAGCTGCTTTTTAAAGCAGCTTTTTTTTTGGAATAAAATTATTACGGCTGATGAAGCTGATGAGGCTGATGAAGCTGATGAGGATCATGTATGCGATAAGGCTGATGAAGCTGATGAGGATCATGTATGCGATGAGGCTGATGAGTATACCTCCTTATTTTACCCGGCGAATAACAAATATCACATCGCTGCCTGATTTCTTATAATAGTATTATATTGCAGCAAATATGAATTATAATGCTATGAAAAACCTGTCGTTCATCTTACTGCTTGTATTACTTCCCCTTTGCCTTGCCTGCCAGAACATGGGCCCGGACCCTGAACGTCAGTGGTCGGCTTACCGGGGTTACCAATCATCAGGGGTGCTCGATGGAGCCGGCCTGCCTGAATTATGGAAGACTGGAGGTGAGACTGATTTCCTCTGGAAGAAGGAGATCCCCGGACTTTCACTTTCAAGCCCGGTTATATGGGGAGATAAGGTTTTTATTACAACGGCAGTGAGTGAAAAGGATACCAGTGGTTTAAGAACATTCATGAGTGGTAGCGTGGAACCTGTTGAGGATGACTCCCACCACGAATGGAAGGTATATTGCATCGACAAAAATACAGGTAACATTATATGGGAGGATACCCCATGCACCGGAATACCGGAGGTGAAAAGGCATCCAATGTCAACTCATGCCAACACCTCCATGGCAACAAACGGGGATTATGCCGTAGCATTTTTCGGTTCCGAGGGTCTCTATTGCTACAATATGGAAGGCAGCCTCTTATGGGAGAAAGACTTCGGCCTTTTAAAATCGGCTTTCTTTATAGCGGCAGCAGCTGAATGGGAGTTTGCCAGTTCGCCAATAATACATAAGGGAGTGGTAGTGGTGCAGGTGGATGTTCTTGAGGACTCATTTATTGCGGCTTTTGATGCCGAAACAGGGGATGAATTATGGAAAACATCCAGGGACGAATACCCTGGTTGGTGCACCCCGAATATATATACTTATGCAGGCAGGGATATTGTTGCTGTAAACGGCTTCAAGCACCGTGGCGGGTACGACTTTCTTACAGGTGAGGAAGTATGGAAGATGTCAGGAGGAGGGGACATACCAATCCCAACACCTGTTGTGGGTGAAGAACTGGTATATTTCAACAGTGCACACGGGAGGTTCTCTCCGGTGATTGCTGTAAAGAAATCAGCTTCAGGAGATATTACACTTGAAGAGGGAGAAACATCAAACGAAGGTGTTGAATGGTACCATCCCAGGGGCGGCTCCTATATACAAAGCCTGCTTTTATATGACGATTATATCTATAACCTGAACCTGAACGGACAGGTGCATTGCTACAATGCCCTAACCGGGGAAGAGATATACAGGGAAAAGATAGGGAAGGCTGAATTTTTCCTCGCATCACCTGTTGCTTCAGATGGGAAGATATTTATTAACAGTGTTCCCGGTGTTGTATATGTCGTTCAGGCCGGACCTGAATTCAGGATAATTGGTGAGTTTGCACTGGGGGATGTCTGCATGACCACACCTGCCATTACGGATGGCATGATGATTTTCCGCACCGAGAACAGCCTGATTGCCCTGGGCAGGAAGTAAAAATAATTACTCCTTTCTCAGGTTCTCAGTGAGGCTCATATTGACTATCTTTCTCACTGTAAAATAAATACTTGCCGAGCCTGTAAAAGCAAGCATTACTATTATTCCCGCTAGCATGGCGAGTGGGATCTGTGTACCCGAGGTTAATGAAGGCAGGGTGGCTGCGAGTGCGGATAATGTGCCTGCTATGATACCGGCAGCCAGTATCAGCAGGTGCTCCCGCAGGATCATTTTCCTGATATGACCCTGGCTGAAACCTGTGGCCAGCATTAATGCATATTCCTTTTTCCTGTGGTCAAGGTTTTTGAGAAGTACAAAGCCCATACCCAGCACTCCCATTAACAGGCCGAAACCGCCAAGGGTCATAAATACCGAAAGATAAGTATTGCTTACAACACTGAAGGATGCAAGCCTGTCATAGGTGGTGCTTACTTCAACACCATAGGATGACAGGCTCTCAGCCAGATCTTCACGGTATTCATTAATCCTGTCAGCGCTGCCATCTACAAGAAAGATATTGCTTCCTCCCACTGAGGGAAAGAAGCTGTTGAAATGTTCAAGACCCATCAGTACGTTCCCCTGGAAAACAGAGTTCTTTAAGCCGGCAGCTATTATTACATTGATAACTGTTCCGTCTTCTGCTGTGTAGTTAATTGTATCACCTGCTTCCTTGAATAAGTTCCACTGCATGACTGTCTGGTCAAGGATACCATAAACAGTACTGTCATTTACCTTTTCCCTTAACAGGAGCCAGGGATCATCAACACCGCTGTGCTCTATACTGCTGGCAAAGGAAAAGGCCCCATCTTCAACGAAGGATGTGATATCAATCCCGAGAATGGGAGGCGATTCAGCCTGGTTCAGGTTGAGGCAGCTGGCATCATCACCATCTTTCCTTTTTATCTGTATGAACTGCAGGCTGTCGTATTTTTCCTCTTCCAGGTTATACTCGTACCTTCCCCTGTCACTGTTCAGATCATGAACAAGCGGTGTAACTGTCTCTCCCCATAATATATAAGCTCCCGTGCCGCTTTCCGGAGACAGGAGTCCGGTGTCAAAGCTTTTCCTGTTGGCTCCTGTAACTATTACCGTAAACAAGCCGGCACCAAGAAAAAGAGCAGGAGTGATGGCCCTTGAAGGATGATGAGCATAGTAGGACCACGAAGATTTGTTCCTGGAAACGGGTATGGACACTAACTTCTTATACCTGCGGTTGATGATCCTATAAATGCTGAACAGGAAGGAAATAAAAAAGAAACTTCCGGTAACAAACCATAATTCTGTATTATGCCCCTCCGTTAATATCGCGACAAACATAAAACCATGTGCTGCCAGTAGTGAGACCAGCGGGAGTATCCTCATGATTATTTTCCTGGTCTTTCCTATTCCGGGACTCTGATCTTCCCTGCTCTCCCTTAATTGCCTTCTGAGCTTAATGATTATCACAGCCAGTACCAGTGCAAGGGTGATGGCCATACCGGCAATCATGCTCGCAGGATCGGCAAATGCTTGCAGAGTATCAGTCTGTACAGCCCCCTTCCACACAGAGTTTAATAGTTTTATGATCAGCTTATTGAAAGCGAGCCCGGTGAATATTCCCGCCAGGCTTCCTGCAAAAGCTATGGCCCCTGATTCGAGGAGGAGGATCTTAAGTATCCTGTACTTTCCAAATCCCATGGCACTGAGTGTGGAGACCTGTTTTTTGCGGTCGTCGAAATGCATATTCATTACCATTACCAGCAAAACCAGGCAGGAGAGAATAATAAAAAAGCTCAGGCCCAGGAATAGTGTGCTGAAGTCAACACTGTTCCTGGCTGCATCTGTTGTCTTTCTCCTTATGTCAGTTATCCTGAAGCCCATACGCCCGGGTTTTATATGTTCCGTGAGTATGTCCTTTATCTCATCTTCAGAATATCCTTCGGGTACCCTCACTGATGTGGCCCGGCCATAATTATTTACCCATATATCTTTACCCATGTCATAGTTGATATATGCCTTGGGTGTTCCCCTGTATTTATTCCAGTAGTCTTCATCCTTATCCCTTATGGCATCGAGGTCGACAGGGAAACCGGCGTCCCAGCTGCTGCATGATTCCCTTCCTGATATTCCGGGGAAAGGAGGCATCAGGAGTGAATCGGATAGTTCCGATCTCATTCCGGTTATATTACTTACAACAAAGACATGCCTTTTCTCCGTAAGCTTTTTAAAGGGTCCGACAGTGTAGTAAGATACAGATAAGCTGTCACCGGGGCCTGCGCCAAGGTCATCGGCAAGCCAGGTATTTATGATGATATTGTTTCCCCCTGGTGTTTGATCGAAAAGCTTTTCCGGCAGGGCTGAAATAAAAGAGTATGGTGTTGACTTCCCTTCAAGGGACAGTTCATTCACGAGGTAAGTAAGAACGGGACCGGATCCGGGAAGTGCTTCGGAGATATCTTCAAGTTCCCGGTCATTCAGAAAAATCCTTTCAGATAATATTTCAACCATTTCAGTGGTGGCAGATTGCCTGGTGCTGAAGCCGGCATCTCCCGGGGTAAATACACTGTTAAGAATACCTCCTGTTTCCTCGGCTGTCATTGAAAGGCCTGTATTGACAAGGATGCGGTTAATTTTCAGGCTATCGTCAAAGAAAGTGCTGAATTCTTCCAGTGATACGAATACATTCAATGGCTGGGCCTGGTTAATTCCCAGGGAGAAGCCGGCCGGACCTTCTGATTCCAGTATCTCTTTTACGGTAAGTACAAGTGAGCTGTAGGTATCCTCCTCCGGGGTAAATGGCGATTCAAGAGGTATCTCGGAGATTTCGGGGAAACGAAGAATGATATCTTCACCCTTTACTATTTCCAGCTTACGGGCAAGGTTGCTGTTGATGACTGCCTCACCTTTTTCCAGGTGCAAATCATTTACCGGTGATCCAAAGCTGAAAAATGAATCATTAATACCATGGACCTGTATATCGAGTGCTGATATTCCATTTTTAAGATTACTTGCCCAGCCTGTTGTTTCGAGTATTCCTTCAATACCTCTGCCGGTTTTCTTTTCCATTCTTTCTGACAGGCTGAGAGGAAAGTAACGGTCTCCGGCGCTTATTGTATATTGGGTTCCGTTCAGCCTTTCAATGTTGGTCCCCCTGAGGCTTGTACGCACTGATTTACCTGTAAGCAGTGATCCGCTTATGATTGATGACAGAACCAGGATTATCAGGAACTGGTAGAGGGAGG
>JAVVEL010000050.1:0-11568 GCA_032260385.1 Bacteroidales bacterium
GCCTTAGCCTTAGCTTCAGCTTTTTCTTCAACCTTGGCTTTTTCCTGCTTCACAACTTCCTCAGCCTTAGCCTTAGCATCAGGCTTATCTTCAACCTTAGCTTTTTCTTCTTTCACAACTTCCTCAGCCTTAGCCTTAGCTTCAGCTTTTTCTTCAACCTTGGCTTTTTCCTGCTTCACAACTTCCTCAGCCTTAGCCTTAGCCTCCGCCCTCACATGTTTAGCCTTTATATCCCGCAGTGTTTCCTTATTCTTTTTCTTCCTTCTGCGTACTCCGAATGTTCCTCTTACTATTTTTCCTCTCTTGGTTTTTTTATCTCCTTTTCCCATATTTTAAGATATTAGGGTTAAAATTATATTCAGAATTAAGATGCGCATAAAGGTAATAAAAATATGGAAGACCTTTCTGCCAATTCCATGAAGAGAGATACTTGAAAAAAGATTAAATTCGTATTTATTCTTTAAATGCTTATAATAGCATCATGAAAAATCAAGAAGGGTACAGGGAAAAGGCCGTTAAGGCTGACAAAGAAGATGTCCTGCGTGAATTCAGGTCTTATTTTAAAACACCTGAGAAATTAATTTATTTCGATGGAAATTCTCTGGGTATGATGCCCATGGCAGCTGAGAAAACGGCCAAACAGCTTATAACAAGGGCATGGGGTGAGCGTTTGATCAGAGGATGGAATGAGGGATGGTGGGATATGCCGCTGAGAGTTTCCGGGAAACTGGCGAAATTAACCGGATGCACAAGGGATGAAATAATTACTTGTGACTCAACCTCTGTCAATCTCTATAAGCTGATAAACGCAGCTTTGAAAATGCAAAAGGACAGGAAAAAGGTAATAAGCGATAATCTTAACTTCCCTTCCGATTTGTACATAATTCAGGGGATAATAAAAAATATCAATGATGGCCACAGACTGGAGCTTGTCACAAGTGATAACGGGATAGACATCGATTACGAAAAGTTGTTCAACAGTATTGATGGTGACACAGCTGTTGTAGTTCTTAGTTATGTTTCTTTCAGGAGTGCTTTTATGTACGATATGAAAAGAGTTACGGACTATGCTCATAAAAATGGTGCACTTATAATATGGGATCTCAGTCATGCTACCGGCGCCGTTAAAATTGATTTGAATTCTGCGGGAGCGGATATGGCTGTTGGCTGCACCTACAAGTATCTTAACGGAGGACCCGGTTCACCGGCCTTTATGTATGTTAACAGGATCCTGCAGGATAGAGCGGTATCACCAATATGGGCATGGCTGGGAGAAAAGGATCCCTTTGAGTTCAGCCTTGAGTACCGTCCCTCGGACGGGGCACGCCGGTATATGACGGGTTCACCCACCATCCTCTCCTTATGTACACTGGAACCATCACTTGACATATTACTGGAAGCGGGAATAGATAATATAAGAAACAAGAGTCTCAGCTTAACGAGGTTTTTGCTTGAATTGTATCATACTTACCTTGAACCACTGGGATTTGGACTTGGATCACCGGAAAAAGATGATGAAAGGGGTTCGCATATCTCTTTGAAGCACAGGGAAGGCTACAGGATTTGTAAGGCGCTTATTGATGATAGCAGGGGGAAATATGTTATTATCCCTGATTTCAGACCACCCGATACCATAAGAATGGGACTCGCTCCGCTTTATAATTGCTTTGAGGAAGTACTGGAGGTAATACTGGAAACAGAAAATATTGTAAAGAACCGGATATACGAGTTATATGCTACAGAAACCGGATTAGTAACCTGAATTATTGTTTTTCTGATCCTATTATAAAATTATATTTACTGTATGAAATTTGATGTCCAGGTATATACTACTGATCAATCCCCCCGCTTGGAATATGCTGTTGACCTGGTACTGGGCAATATACTTGGACTGTCATATATTATCACTGATTCTCCTCTTGAGGGCTTGCCCCTGATTAATTATTCTTATGACCGGGCAGTTGGCGGGCTTTTTATTCAGCCCGAAGGCTTGCTTTTTGAAAAAGGCATACGACCCCAGGAGATCTGGGTAGCTCATTTTAATGGGATACCACTGTTTTTTCAGCAGCCACCTGAAGCCGGATTTCAGCTGGATATTTTCTCCTTTGCATTTTATATGGCATCAAGGTATGAAGAATATCTTCCCCTTTCAAGTGATGAGCACGGAAGGTTTGCTGTTGAGTCGAGCCTGGCCTATAAGCATGATTTCCTTGATTTGCCGGTTGTGGATATATGGTCGCACCGTCTCGGCGTTACCCTGAAGCTCCTTTATCCCGGTCTGCTGATTCCGGCAAAGAAGTATAACTGTCTTCTTACTATTGATGTAGATGAGCCTTTTGCATATAAAGGACGGGGATTATGGCATAACCTTTCCGGCCTTCTCGGGGATATGCTTAAGGGTAAGAATCCGGGTAAACGCTTAAGCTGTATGACAGGCAGGATGAAGGATGAATATGACACTTATAGTTATATAAATGCAACAGCAGAAAAGTATGATTGTGAGGTTTTGTATTTTTTTTCTGCCGGAGCCGGGAAGGGTATTAATAATAATAGCATAAGACCCGGGAGGAAATGTTACAGAAAATTGCTCAGGCGGCTTGTCAGCAGATATGTAGTTGGCCTTCGCACTTCTTACGGGCCTGTTAATTTTTCAAAATTGATTGCCAGGGAGAAAATGATGCTCGAGAATGCTGCGGGCAAGAAAGTAACAAAAGTAAGAAAACATCACCTTTTCCTCACCATTGCTGATACCTACAGGCTCATTGAATCTCTCGGAATTTATGAGGATTATACCATGGGCCATGTAAGAGAGCCAGGTTTCAGAGCAGGCCTGGCCAGACCCTTTAAATTTTATGACCTTCTCAGGGAGGAAACAAGCCGGGTAACAATTGTACCTTACCAGTTTGTGGAACTTACGTATATGAAATACAAAAGATATGATCAGAAAGAAACCCTTAAATCAATCAGTAATTTGATAAACAGAACTAAAGAAGTGGGAGGGATTTTTGTAAGTATCTGGCATAACACATCTCTTGCCGATGAGGGTGAATGGGAGCGGTGGCGTAAAGTTTTTGAATATACATTAAAGGAACAGGCAGCAATCAGATAAACTCGAGCTCCTCATCGTGGTCGGTTTCAGTTATCTTTCCTTTTTCACATTTTAAGGTGCGTGCAATATACTTTTTCAGAAGTGTATAATTATGTGTGGCAAAAACAACGGCCCTTCCGTTCTTACTTATATCCCTGAGTATTTTTATTATATCCTCCGATGTTTCAGGGTCAAGATTTCCCGTTGGTTCATCAGCCAGTATGATGTCAGGATCATTCAAGAGGGCCCTGGCAATCACCACCCTTTGCTGTTCCCCGCCCGAAAGCTGATGTGGAATTTTATAGCCTTTGGTTCCGAGTCCAACCTTTTCAAGTACCTGGCCAATACGCTCATCAATTTCTGCCTTATTCTTCCATCCGGTTGCCCGCAGAACGAACTCCAGGTTGGAATAAACCGTCCTGTCGGTGAGAAGCTGAAAATCCTGGAAAACAATGCCCAGCTTCCTTCTTAAAACAGGGATATCCCTTTTGCGCAGGTTTGTAAGGTCAAAGCCTGCTACCCTTCCTTCACCTTCTTCAAGCGGCAATTGTGCATTGATTGTTTTTATAACACTTGACTTGCCACTCCCAACTTTCCCGATGAGATATACGAACTCACCTTTCTTAATTTCAAGATTTACATCGCTCAATACAAGGTGATCCTGCTGGTATATATTACATTCCTTAAAGGAAATTATGGTGTCAAGGGGCATGTTGTTTTCCTGCATGGTTTCTATTTAAGACAAAAGACAAAAGTACAAAAGACAAAAGTACAAAGGAAAAAGGAAAAAGGGAAAAGTAAAATCCCGGGTTCCCTGCTCCCTGCCCCCTGCTTTAAAATTAACACACCAATGTTGATAAAATCAATACTAAAGGCCCCTATCAAGCGTTTTATAGTTGTAAATTAGCAGAAACTGCATTAATCAATTTTATTAATGTAAGAAATTCATTTAGAAGTAATTAAGATTCTGTATTAAGACAGAAAAAGCACTTATTATGAACATTTATTCCAGATATAAATTGCATTTCAAAAGCCTGGTTATCATTTTGTTAATAATGATAAGCGGTCATTCAGTAATTCTAGCCCAGAAAGCGGAGCCCTATGTAAGGGAGCTGACAGATTTTGAGCGGGCTAAGGATCTCTTTGGTAAAGAAAAATATGCCATGGCACTGGGTCTTTTTGATACTTATCTCAGGGATGCCGGAGAAAGCAAATCAGGTGAAACCGTTGAAGCCGAATATCTTGCTGCAGTATGTGCCACCAGGCTATTTAATGGTGATGCTGAATACAGGATGAAGAAATTTGTTGCAGGCAATCCGGATAACCCCCTGGAAAATGAGGCCTGGCTGGAGCTTGCCGAAAATTTTTACCAGGCAAAAAACTACCGAAGTGCAACCAGATATTATGATCTTGTAGACAGGCTTGAATTGAAAGAAGACAGGTTGTCATCCTATTATTTTAAATCAGGATATTCCCACTTCATGGAAGGCGACAGGAAGAAGGCCATGCTTTTCTTTTCAGAGCTGATGGATGTTGATACTGAATACAGTAAGCCGGCGATTTATTATTTTTCTTACATAGCCTATGAAGAAAAGATGTACCTGACAGCCTATGACGGATTTATACGGTTGATAGATGATGAATCGTTCGGGGATATTGTTCCTTTTTACATTGTACAGATAAAGTATATCCTTGAAGATTATGATGGTATACTTGAAATGGCGCCTCAGCTTATTGATGCTGCAGGAGAAGAAAGGAAGTCAGAACTGTACAGGCTTATTGGTGACGCTTATTTTAAAAAAGGCGACTACCAGTCTGCTGCCCGCAATCTTGAAGAGCACCTGAAGAGGGCCATAAGAACCGGCCGTGACGGGAGCTATCAACTGGCTTACTGTTACTATATGAATGAGGAATATGACAGGGCCATCGAACTTTTCCAGGAAGTTACAAGGAGACGTGACGAGCTGGCCCAGCATTCATATTATCTTCTGGGCGATTGCTACCTGAGAAAAAATCTGAAAGACATGGCAAGGGCTGCATTCTCATCTGCTGCAAAGATGGATTATGACAGGGAAATAAAAGAGGATGCACTTTTTAATTTCGCCAAGCTGACTTATGAAACCGTTTATTCACCCTTTGGTGAAGTAATAAGGGCCTTCCAGGAATATATTGAACAATTTCCTGCATCAGAGAATATTGAAGAGGCCTATGAGTACCTCGTGTCCGCCTATATGAAGGTAAAAAACTACAGGGCTGCAATACAGTCGCTGGACCGTATTGCATACAAGGATGAAAGATTGGAGAGAGCATACCAGAAAGTAGCTTTTTTGAGAGGCCTGGAGTTATATCAAAACCTTGACCTGAACACTGCGGTGGGAATGTTTGATAAATCCTTGCAATATGGAAAATACGATTATGCCTTAAGGGCAAGAGCTCACTACTGGAAAGGAGAATCACTCTACCGCCTCAATGAGACTGACAGGGCCCTTGAACAATACCAGGCTTTCATCGGTATACCAGGTTCATCAAACCTTGATGAAAACAGGATGGTGGCATACAATATGGGCTATATATACTATAATAAAGGCGATTATCCTGAAGCCTTGAGGTGGTTTAAGAATTTCGAATCGGCTGAAAGAGATAGCAGAAGCAAAATTCTTACCGATGTTTATAACCGTATAGCAGATTGTTATTATATAAATACAGGGTACGGGCAGGCGATAAGCTATTATGATAAAGTAATAGAGAACTCAGCTGCCGGGAGTGATTATGCTTTGTTCCAGAAGGGTTTTGCCCTTGGCCTTATGCATGATCAGGATGCCAAGACACGGGTACTTACCCGAATGATAAATGAATATCCTAATTCCACACTCGTACCGAATGCTATTTTTGAGAGGGGAAGGGCTTACACAGGACTTAATAAGGACGTTGAAAGTGAGAGGGATTTCCTTGATATCATAAATTCATATCCCAGTTCCGTCTTTGTCCCCAGGGCTATTGTTCAGCTTGGATTACTATATTACAACAGGGGTGAAAATGAGAGAGCAATTACGCGATTCAAGGAGGTAATAGAGAAATACCGGTCAACACCCGAGGCACGTAATGCACTTACAGGGCTCAGGAACACCTATGTTGATATGAATGATGTGGAAGCCTATTTTGCCTATGTCAGAAACCTTGAGGGCTATGCCGATATTAGCTCAAGCGAAAGGGACAGCCTCCTTTATGTATCAGGTGAGAATCTTTACATACAGGGAAATTGTGATAGAGCCAGCCAGATATTTCGTAACTATCTGGATGAATTTTCACAGGGTAGCTTCAGGTTGAATGCCTGCTTCTATCTTGCCGAATGCCTGATAGAATCAGGCCAGACGGAAGAGGCCCTCAAATATTATTCTGAAGTATCAGAAACACCCAATAATCCTTTCCTTGAGAAAACATATCAGTCATTGTCGGGTATTTATTATCTTAAAGAGATATACGACAGTGCTTATTATTATTATAATGAACTGGAGAGGGTGGCTGAATTACCGGACAATGAGCTTAAAGCACTGGTAGGTAAATTGCGTTCAGCATATAACATGGGAGATGCCCAAAAAACTTTAAGCTCATCCGAAAACCTCTTGAATTCAAAACTGCTTACCGAAGAACTGGCACGGGAAGCCAGCTTCAAGGCGGCCAAATCATATTATGCCCTGGGTAATTATGAACGTGCCCTCAATGACTTCAGAAAAGTGGCAGTAGAGGTTACAAGCAGTGAAGGGGCTGAATCAAAATACCGTGCTGCTCAGATACTGTATATGAAAGGTGATTATGACGATGCTGAAACGCTTGTTTATGAATTCATTGATCAGAATACACCTCACCAGTACTGGATGGCACGTATGTTTATTCTGCTGGCCGATATAAGCCTGGTGAGAGGAGATGAATTCCAGGCGAGGGCAACCCTTCAAAGTCTGAAAGATTACTACCAGGTTGAAGACGACGGCATTCTAGATGAAGTAAATGCAAAACTTGACGAGATAAACCGGGAAAGCCAGGTGAGTCCTGATAGTCTGAATATCAATCCTGATCCGGCAGCTGCCACCCGTTTTATGAACAATTAAATCAATATATTGATTATGAATATTAGGTTGTTATTTTATATAGTTTTAAGCCTGCTGATCTTCCCTGCAGGCGTGAGGGCCCAGGGAGAAGAAGAGCTTCGCCGGGAGGTTACCCTGTATAACCCTTTCAAACCATCCCTTAATAAAGCCAGCAAAATAAATTTCTTGCCTGAAATTAGTGATACAA
The DNA here is from genome assembly GCA_032260385.1 of Bacteroidales bacterium. GTDB lineage: Bacteria > Bacteroidota > Bacteroidia > Bacteroidales > VadinHA17 > UBA9300. Next base: position 7,382 of record JAVVEL010000050.1, read on the forward strand.
GCCTTACTGTACCGGAATTTCATTATATGATTTATGCCAGGCCCTTTATGCCTGAATATGAGATTACCACAATAAGCGCTGCCCGTTTGCAGCCGGATCCGTTGGCAAAGTTATATAAGGGCTTTGTTAACCTTGGCTTTGGCAACTATTTTTCTCCCCTGGCGGAATTAAGCATAAGCAGTGATCGCTCACGGAAAAGCAGATCTGGTATTTATATAGGACACGAGTCAAGCTTTGGTAAATTGAAGATAGACGAGAATCTAAAGGCATATGGAGCTTATGTAGATAACAAGGCCAGGCTTTATACCACCAGGTTCTTCAAAAGATCATCACTGGACGCAAACATTAATTTTAACCATATAAGAAGATACGCCTATGGAGGAGTGCCTGATTCACTTGCACTGGCAGAGGTTGAAAAGGAAAATCTGAAAATAGAATATCTGAACCCCAGGGCAGAGATTAATTATTATTCCACAAGGCTCGATTCATCAAAAATATATTATGATATTGGTCTGCATTACGAGCTCCTGCATCAGAATAAGGAGTATTCTCAGCATCTTGCCGGCGTGACTGCAGAGCTGGGCTATGATGTTAATATATTCTATGCAAATCTGGGCCTGGGATATGAATTTTTAACTATCCCTGAAATAGAGGATAAATTCAGGCACAAAGTGAGTATTTTTCCATCTATCAGTAAAAAAAGCACTAACTGGGAATACAGGCTTGGTGTAAAATTTATCGCCGATGCAAGGTATTATTATGAGCAGTTTGTTGACTACAGGACAAGAATCTTCTTTTATCCCGACCTGAAGTTACAGTTCAGCATAATACCAACTGTTCTTAATATGTATGTTGGTCTTGACGGCGATTATAAAAATAACAATGCCAGTGAGATAGTGTATATTAATCCCTTTATTGTAAAATATGTCCCGGGAAGCCCTGTTGAGCCATCCCTTAATCTTTATTCAATTTTACCAAGCGACACCAAGCTTAGGGTTAGGGGGGGAATTACCGGACATGCCAGTCTGAATACCAGTTACAGGCTCAGCGCATCATATTCAATGTTTGAAAATATGGTCTTCTTTAAAAATGACACATTACACGGACGGGGACTTGTCCCGGTTTACGATACAGGTGAATTGCTTGAGCTTAAAGGTGGTTTTATCAGCAAAATAAATAAAGAACTATCACTGTCAGCCCAGGCAGGATATTATAACTATACCCTGGAGTATCTTGATGAAGCATGGCATAAACCATCATGGGAAGGGAGCATGATTATAAATTATAACCTGCGTGATAAAATTATTGCTCATGCGGATATTCATGCTATATCAAAGCGCTATGCAGGTTTGGGGCCTGATCCTTATACCCTGGCAGAATTGCCCATGAATGTGAGCCTGAGCCTGGGATTGGAATACCGTTATACAAAGATACTGTCGTTCTGGGCAAGGCTGAATAATATTGCTCTTGAAAGGTATTACGAGTGGAATTATTACCCCTCTCAGCGCTTCCTTTTCATGGCCGGATTCACATATAGCCTTTAAATTTTATATCATTTATTTAATTATTTAGTAATCAGTCTGGTATCTGTTGATTTTTTGTTAAAAAATCGCTTCTTTTTTTAGTATGCAAAAGAGGTAAAATGCTATATTTTAGTTATCTTTGTGTCATTACTTAAGTAATGCTTAATCAGGAACTTAATAGTATTTCTAAGATATTTCCGGAGAGGGTGTATTTCAATTGCATGAGAACATGTTTTAGAGTAAGATCAAACGTAAAATTAAGCTTTAACTTATTTGATTAAATCACGGCTTTAGCTTTTAAAGCCCAGGCAATAATTACAGTATAACTAAACGAATAAATAAAACCAGGAATATGAGTGAAAAGGATAAGAGGCAAAAGGGGAATGGAGACTATTCAGCCGGCAGTATCCAGGTACTGGAAGGGCTGGAGGCTGTCAGGAAGAGGCCTGCAATGTATATTGGGGATGTAAGTGTTAAAGGGCTACATCATCTTGTATATGAGGTGGTTGATAATTCAATTGATGAAGCCATGGTGGGTTACTGTACTGAAATAAATGTAATCCTTAACGAAGAGGGTTCAGTAACTGTTATAGATAATGGCAGGGGAATACCAATCGATTACCACGAAAAAGAAAAGAAGTCAGCACTCGAGGTGGTTATGACAGTCCTGCATGCCGGAGGAAAATTTGACAAAGAATCTTATAAAGTATCAGGGGGCTTGCATGGTGTGGGAGTATCTGTTGTTAATGCACTTTCGGATTCACTCAGGGCTGAAATTCACCGGGACGGGAAAATATATTTCCAGGAATACAGGAAAGGAAAGCCCCAGTCAGATGTTCAGGAACAGGGGACAACCGTTAAATCGGGCACCATAATAACATTCAAACCCGATGGGGATATATTTGCGGAAACTGAATTCAGGTATGAAATACTGGCCGCCAGGTTGCGGGAACTTTCATTCCTGAATAAGGGGATAAGGCTTACCATCCTTGACAAAAGGGAAATGCAGGAAAATGGTAACGGCAATACTTTCAGGCAGGATGTATTTTATTCGGATACAGGTTTGCAGGAATTTGTCGATTACCTCGACAGTACAAGGGAAAAACTAACTGAGAATCCCATTTCCATCAATACTGAAAAAAATGACATACCTGTTGAGATAGCCCTGCAGTATAATACCTCATTTTCGGAAAATGTGCATTCGTACGTAAATAATATTAATACAATTGAAGGGGGCACACACCTGGCAGGTTTCAGGAGGGGGCTCACCCGTACGCTTAAGAAATATGCCGAGGATTCAGGCTCAACAGCAAAACTCAAATTCGATATTAATGGTGATGATTTCAGGGAAGGGCTTACAGCAATAATATCTATCAAAGTCGCTGAACCCCAATTTGAAGGTCAGACCAAGACAAAACTCGGGAACTCCGAGGTTATGGGTGCTGTTGACCAGGCAGTTAGCACAATGCTTTCAAACTACCTTGAGGAAAATCCCAGAGACGCAAAGACTATAGTTCAGAAAGTAATACTTGCAGCAACAGCAAGACATGCTGCACGTAAAGCTCGTGAACTGGTTCAGCGGAAGAATGTTCTCTCTGGCTCCGGCCTGCCGGGGAAACTTGCCGATTGTGCTGACCGCGATCCGGCAAATTGCGAAATATTTCTCGTTGAAGGTGATTCTGCTGGAGGTACGGCAAAAGCCGGACGCGACAGGAAATTCCAGGCTATAATGCCACTGAGGGGGAAAATCCTCAATGTGGAAAAGGCAATGCAACATAAAATTTTCGATAACGAGGAAATTAAAAATATTTTCACTGCCCTGGGCGTGAATATCGGAACAGCAGAGGACAGTAAGGAACTGAACCTGGAAAAACTGAGATATCATAAGATAGTTATAATGACAGATGCCGATGTTGACGGGTCACACATCGCAACACTTATTATGACATTCTTTTTCAGGTATATGCAGGAACTCATAAAGAGAGGCTACCTTTATATTGCTACACCACCCCTGTACCTTGTGAGAAAAGGTAAAAACAGCAGGTATTGCTGGACAGAAGAGGAGCTTCGTAATTTTGTCGAAGAATTCGGGCAGGGTAAAGATTCAAATGTAAGTTTGCAACGTTATAAGGGTCTCGGTGAGATGAATGCCGAACAATTATGGGACACAACCATGAACCCGGAAAACAGGACACTGAGACAGATAAGCATAGACAGTGCAGCTGAGGCAGACCGTATATTCAGCATGCTGATGGGTGATGAGGTGCCTCCGAGAAGGGAGTTTATCGAGAAGCATGCTAAATACGCCAATATAGATGCATGATCTTAATTTGAGGTGGGGGCCTATAAAGGTATAGATAGTTGCGAGTCCCCGGGGCTTAGGGGGCGAGTGATTCAAGCTCGCCGTTAGGCAATCTTTAACTATATATCAATAAACGGGTTTACTATGAAGTACATTATCACAGTATTAATTTTTCTGTCACTCTCCTTCAATATAAGTTCCCAGGCACCTGAAGAGGTTCTTAAATCAATTTTTAATAAGGCACTTACCGATAATACCGCTGAGGAGCATCTGCTCTACCTTTGTAAGAATACAAAGGGCCGAATCCCCGGGTCGGAGCAAGCCCTGCACGCAGCCAGGTATACCATGGAGGCACTTATCAG
>JAVVEL010000051.1:0-11328 GCA_032260385.1 Bacteroidales bacterium
CTGGTTAGTGGCAACCATAAGATATCAGCTGAAACAAAATGGAATGAACTCCGGTTGGCGCGAAATTGTACGCTCGATGAACACCCAAAAGTGCGTAACAACAAGCGTGGTAAACATCGAAAGGCAAACCATTTTAATACGACAATGCACGGAACCAACTAAGGTGACCAAGGCAATTTACGACTTGCTAAAATATAAATATGTCCCCTTCACAAGAAAAAAATCTGTAGGGACCCCTGCTGAAATTTTTAAAAATGACAGTCCATAATATCAAGCCTTTACAAACTTACCCCTGCAATGTGGGTTAAGCAGAACATCGCAGGAGTTATCCTTAAGAGGCAGCTTCTGGGCATTCCCGGTGAGGAAGGTAAGATTTGGGCATTGATGGAATTTGTTTGAAAAAGCCACAATGCTTTCTTCAATGTCAATTCCGATTGCAGTGGCCGGCATAAATTTTCTTGCAATGTATTCCAGTCCGCCACCCCGACCGCTTCCTACCTCAACGATATCCCTGTGATTAAGATCAGTCATATCAGCCATATGATGATATAACTGTACAGGATACCGGTTTTTTTGTCAATCTCATCCAATGATATCGACACTCCGGGTTCGGAAAATCCGAAATTCATAAAAATCAGCTCGTGATGCTTATCCCATTTGTCGAGATAACGGTACAATACTCTGAAAACCAGGGAAGGGAATCGTATCATCGATGTATCCGGTTTTAGAAATATTCTAAATGTTCGCCAAATATACCTTCTGCAGCACTGGTTTAGAGGATAAGTTTGTGCAAATTTCTTATATAGTAAGCAGATTTCTACAAAATTTTGTATGATAATTCGCACTTATTTATAAATTTATATGTCTGCATTTTTTCTGTTGTCAGTCTTCAAAAAACAAGGTTAGTGAAGGATGCAGGGTATTCAGACCGTGTGACTGACGGAACGGAGTTGTAGAGTTAACTGAACTTGAAGATGCTATTTATCAAGTATATACATCCTCTATCAATGCCAGAACCTGGTAGCCATAATTGTAAAATATGATTATCTACCATAACGACGAATCCCGGCAACCTGTTGCGGAGTTGGCAAGAGGGGAGGTTATAATAAGCTCGGCCTCAGAGATGATTGACCTGCTGGGCGAGATCAGTTTCGCCGGTTGTAACAGGGTAATCATTCATTCTGAATCCTTCAGTCCGGAATTCTTTGATCTTCGGACCGGTGTTGCGGGTGATATACTGCAGAAGTTTTCGAACTACAGGATGAAGTTGGCCATTGTGGGTGACTTCTCCCACCTGACGAGCAAGAGCTGGCGTGATTTCATCCGTGAGAGCAATCGGGGCAGGAGTGTCAATTTCCTCTCCTCGGTTGAAGAGGCTGTTTCTGTTTTATGAAGTAGTTTTGCATATTGACGGCACCCGGGTCGGGCAGGTATCCTCCCTCCTGCCGGAGCCTTTCAAAAAAAATAAAATATGTCAGAAAAGAGTTTAAGCACATCGGAGAAGTTCCTGTTGATCGCCCATCATCCTGACAGAGGTCGGTTTATGATACCGAAAACCTACTTGCAGTATGGCATTGCCGGTGCTATCCTCCTTGATTTAACCATTGAAGACCGGATCGAAACGGATGGCGCAAAGTTTAGCCTGAAGAGAGCCAGGGCTTCGACAGATCCGGTCCTGAACGATGTAATAGCTCTCATGTCGCAATCTCCGAAGTCCCGCAAGGCTGAGTACTGGATCAGGAAACTGGGGACACGATATAACAAATATTTACTGCAGATATTAAGAGGTCTTGCAGGCAAGCGGATTGTGCATAATGAGGATAAGAAGTTCCTTGGTCTGATACCGTACAGAAAATCCTATTTATTGGAGAGCTACACCCGCAGCAACCTGGTTCGTCAACTTAGGGATGAGATCGTGGGTTACTGTGGTGTGCCGGGTGACAATATGGCTCTTGCCGGAATGATTGAGGCATGCAGGATGCACAGGATCCTGACAACAGACCGTGATGAACTGAAACATATAAAGTCTCAGTTAAAGAGGATGATAAAGGAGAATCCGGTTGCTGACGCTGTGACACAAACAGTCAATCAGGTTCAGGCGGCGGTCATAGCAAGTATTACAGCTGCGGTTGTTGCCTCAACTACAGGCAGGCATTAGTCACCTCAATTTGTCATTTAAGAATTTTCATATGCTTTCACTGGTCGGACGAAACATGAGTGATATAAAATATTCATTTTCAGTTAAGTTTTGCTCATGCAAGTTTCATTCATACAGATAATACTTCCTTCAGATGCAGAATGGTGCTTCGGGAATTCGTAATTTTCATCTCTTCAAGTCAGACATCGCTCAAGAAAGTATTATTCCGATACCTATAACTGTTTTCCATGAAGACTACTGCTGATTCAGAATCATTGAGGGAAAGCGACTCGGGTTCAATGCGTGAGGGAGACTCCGGCAGTCTGCGTGACGGCAATTCGGAGACTCAGAGAGAAAGCGATTCAGGGACAATGCGTGAGAGTGAATCTGAGAAGATGCGTGACGGCAGTTCGGAATCGTTCAGGGAGGGCAGTTCAGAGTCGCTCAGGGAGGGATCATCAGACAGTATGCGTGAGGCAGATTCCAACTCCATGCGCAGGTACAGTCCTGAGGCTGGTGATTCCGATGCCGGCTGACCAGGACAGGTTCATACCGGGTGTCGGATTACAAAATGATTACTGGCGAAATTCCTGTGTGAAAAGATGAACGACCTGTTTCTTAGGGTGTTTTATCTCTGATTATTGGAAATTAATATGCCGGCCCTTCTGGCACGAAATATTGTACACCGGAGCTGAAGTACCCCGAGTCTGTTATTTTCCGCATTGGTGCTTTGGAATTACAACTACAGGAGTATGAATTTAAGAGGTGAAACATTTCACAAAGTCGATATAGCGGTTACCCGCTGGATGTCAGCCAACGGGTTGATGTTGCTTCGTTTGAGCATTGGAATTATTTTTTTCTGGTTTGGTTTCCTGAAATTTTTTGAAGGGCTCAGTCCTGCCGAGGACATTGCAGTCAGGACGATCAAGACCATGACCTTTGGAATACTGTCAGACGAAGTCATCCTTTATGGTCTTGCCACGTGGGAGGTGTTGATTGGCATCGGTCTGATATTCAAGATCTTTATGCGCGAGACCCTGCTGTTGCTCTATTTGCAGATGCTGGGCACCTTTATGCCCATATTCCTGTTTCCCGGCGAGGTATTTCATCTGTTTCCCATTTCCTTTACTCTTGAAGGTCAGTATATCGTCAAGAACATTGTTTTGCTCAGTGCAGGTATAGTGCTTGGAGCTACTGTCAGGGGTGGCAGGCTGGTTACTGAGGTGAGTCAGTCTGAAAAGTAGTCACAGGGCCACTGAGTTGACCAAAGCCCTGATAGTTCCCGGTGCCTCCTGCATATTGCTCTCATGCTTATCAGGACGGCCTGCATCAGCAGGATGCCCGGCATTCATGACACAAATGTCAGGACGCAGTCATCTGGAAGGCGCGAGGAGCAATTTTGGCCTATTTCAGGCAACCATCATGCACAGTTGCATAAAATACCCCGTTTCACAAGTCCATATTGATCAAGAGTCGGTACGAGCCTTACAGTAACCCTCTACTGCCAACCCATTCTGCTTTTAAGAATATTCTCAATTTCACCGGAGTATAACGATATGAACAATAAACTCGCTGCACATTATGAAACCAATCACCGTCACAAGGGTCACGTACGACAGTGGAAGTCGTATTGCCCTCGCATTTACTGAGGATGAGGAATTAAGCTCGATTATCAGGAAGATTCCGGGAGCCGGATGGAGCAAGAGGTTACATGCCTGGCATATCCCGGAGCAGGAGAATATCATCGGTTTTTTGCTTGAAAAGTTCCGCAAAAGATCATTCATTGATTATTCGGCTTTAAGGCGGGAGGCGCTTATTGAGAAGGTAAGGAGCAAGAGTGAGGAAACAGTCAGAGGAAGAGAATCAGAGACCACAACCGATGTCAACCAGGGTCCCAATCTGGTTCAGGTAACAATTCGAAGGAGGATTCCGCCTCCGGTTAAAGGGCCGGATCAGGGATCAGTTCGAGAGGGGGCACAGAGGCCGGACCGAGAACCCGACCAGGAATCAGTTTTGAGGCAGGTCAGGCAGCCGGTTCAGGGAGGTGCCATTAAGCAAGTCCCGGAGCAGGTCAGGCAGCCGGTTCAGGGAGCTACCCAGGAGTCCGTACGGGGGTCAGGTAAGGGGTTAGGACGAGGGGCAGGTCAGAAGTTGGGCATACTCAGCCGGAGGTCAGAAGAGGATCTTAACAGGTATCGCGTCTGTCTCGAGTCGCACAGGTATCCGCCTAACACGGTCAGGACATACACCACGATGATGGAGTCATTTCTTCGTTTTGTATCTCCGAAGGAGGCTTCTGAGTGCGATGCCGGTGACCTTGTAGCGATGGTCAAAGAGTACATTCTACCCCGCGGGTTGAGCTATTCATATCAGAATCAACTAATAAGTGCGGTCAAAAAGTTTTACAGGGAGATATGCCGGGAGGTACTTGATCCAGGTACTTTCACTCGTCCGCGTACCCGTCACAGGCTACCCAATGTATTGAGCAAGGAAGAGGTTAAAAGAATACTCTCCGCCCCGGAGAATGAAAAGCACAGGTTAGTGTTGAGCATCATTTACGGTTGCGGCTTAAGGCGCAGTGAGGTGATTATACTTGAGCCAGATGATATTGATTATGACCGTATGCTACTGACCGTCAGACAGTCGAAGGGCTTTAAGGATAGAATTGTGCCTCTTTCCGTCAGGCTGGCGGAACAGATAAAGGATTATATTGCCAGGTACAAGCCGGTTATGTTTATTTTTGAGGGGCAGCGTCCGGGGAATCCTTACAGTGCAACCAGCGTGGAGAAAGTATTTAAAATGGCGTGTCAGAAGGCGGGGATAAAGAAGGATATCACGCTTCACGGTTTACGTCATTCCTATGCCACTCATCTTCTGGGAGCCGGAACTGATTTGAGGTACATCCAGGAGTTATTGGGGCACAAGAGCAGCAAAACGACTGAGATTTACACCCATGTGACTGAGAAGAGCATACAGAAGATCAGGAGTCCTTTTGACGATTTATAGGAAGAGAAGGAATTCAGGAAAGCAGCTTATGAAAAACAGAGTAAGGTTCTCGGCAGCAGTGATTATGGCACTGCTTATAATATGTATTTCCGGGAGGGCTCAGCCGGACAGCATGCCCCCGATGCAGCAGCCAGCAAGGGCGGCGTCATATGTACAAAGAATTCATAATGACAGCAGTGCAAAGTTAATAAGGGTTTTGACCTTAAATATTTATCATGGGGCAACGATGAAGGGAGATTTTGACCTTGATTACATAGCCAGGGTGATAGGTAATACTGATCCGGATCTTGTAGCGTTGCAGGAGGTAGATTTCATGACGCGGCGTGCGCAGGGGTATGATATTGCTACAGAGCTGGGCTGGAGGTTAAAGATGGCGTCTGTTTTTGGCAGGGCCATGGATTATGACGGAGGGGAGTATGGTGAGGCAGTGTTGTCGCGGCACAGTTTTATCTGCACGAGGAATGTTCCCTTACCGTTCACCAATAGTCGTGAGCCCAGGGCGGCGTTAGAGGCAATCACGGTTTTGCCGTCAGGGGACACCATTGCATTTATCGGAACGCATTTGGATCACGTTGGTGATGACACTGACAGGATTATGCAGGTGGAGCAGATAAACGAAGAGTTTGCGGGTGCAAGGTATCCTGTCATACTTGCGGGCGATTTGAATGCTGTGCCTGGCAGTGTCCCGATCGGCATACTTGAGGAGATGTGGAGTTCTGCCTATGACAGGGAGAGTCCCGCTCCCACCTATCCTTCAGGTAATCCTGCTAAAAAGATTGATTATGTGATGTTCAGGCCGGCAGGAAGTTGGAGGGTTATTTCCTCGGAGGTCATTCAGGATTCTGTTGCATCAGATCACTGTGCTTATTTTGTTTTGCTGGAATTACTGTAACAGAGAGGAATTTCGGAGTCTGGGTAATTCCTGTGATCAGGATTGCAGCGAATTATTAGCAGATGGCAAAAAGAAAGTAAGAATAGTATCTCCGGTTCAGTGAAATTGGAGCATGAATATTTTGAGCAGGAAACAGCGACAAATTGACTATTTACCTTGATTAACGACCTCTGATAATGTGCAGAAAGGAACATAATGCTCCACTATTCTCATGCAGGCTGCAGTTAATTATCCCGGGGGTACAGAATGTTCATTGTCGGGATTAAACCGGACATGTACGGTGATGCAATGATTTCCGGAAGCGAATGCAAGTTAAAGAGCCAACAAGGTTAAAGAGCAAGAAAGATGGAATAAACATGCAGGATGAATCACCTAACTTTCGTCTATCCGGTATCAATCTCCGGATATATCAGACAACGTCATTTCCACAATAACTCCCTTATTGGCAAAATATGCATACCTTTCGTACACATATAAACAAGTTATGTGTTATTAAAAAAAGTGCGATTAACAAACATAAGTTAAATCAACTTACTAATGAAAAAAATAATTATTGGAATTTTAATACTTGGGGCAAATCTACTTTCCTATTCACAAGGAATTGAGTTTAGTGACGATTTAATTGATTCCATAGTGACTAACTTTCAAAATAAATGGAAAATCCCTGGATTATCTGTAGCTATAGCTAAAGATGGTAGACTTATTTATGCCAAAGGATTCGGTTATGCTGATACAACAAAGAAAACACTTGTAACACCTAATCATTTATTTAGATTTTCAAGCTGCACCAAAACAATGACCTCACTTGCTTTAATGCAATTTGTTGAAAATGGTAAAATAGGTGTTGAAGATTACGTTTTTGGAAAAAACGGAATATTAAATTCATCGCTATATAGTAATATCTCTGATTCGATTATTTATTTGATAAAAGTTAAGCATTTATTACGTCACAATGTTGGTTGGCCGGATATAGATATAATTGGCGGAAATACGGCATCAATCGAACTGAACTTAGCTATTCCAGCTGGTATTGAGGAAAACGTAAAGTATTTCCTTTTACAAAAACAAGAGTTTGACCCTGGGACTAAATTTAGATATGCTAATGTAAATTATTTTTTTCTTGGGCAAATCATTAGTAAATTATCAGGAAAGACATATAAAGATTATATCATCGATGATTTTTTGCCTGGGATCACTAGAGTTTTTCCTGCAGCTTCAAGTATAAATGATAGACATCCAGATGCAGTTTTACATTATGATTATCAGGGCGAAATGCTCCCATGGGTTTTTGATACCACAAAAATAGTTCCCGAGTCTTATTCAAACTATTCTCTGCCAATGTTAGCGGATGGAGCATGGATAATGCGCCCAATTGATATGGTTCGAATTATTCTTGCAATGGATGGTTTGGATAATCCAAAAGATATAATTAACAAAGAAACCTTAGAATTGATGACATCATTAAATACAGAGATTAAAAAACCGTATGCCATGGGTATGTATGTTTTAAATGACAGATGGTTTCATACAGGAGCGTGGAGTTGGGGAAATGGAGCGTTATGGATGAAAACAAAAGACAATGTATGCTTTGCAATAGCCACAAATACCTTACCTAATACGGGTACTACTGAGGAAGAAAAATATGAAACTATGGGTAAATATCTTAGGGAATTAGTTGAACTATTACCTAAAGAATTTAATAATATTTCTATATATCCTAATTTAGATTTGTTTGATGAATACTATTAACAACACATAACAACACATAACAACACATAACACATGGTATAGTGCATGCGGGCTTCAGCGGTTTTCGATGGTTTGTGGCTCGTAAAAAAGGTCGGTGAAAACTGACAAGTTAGTAGCTTCGTAATCTCGCACGACACTATACCATTAAACGTTAGTAACAATAGCGGCTACCATAAATAATAAAGGGTTAAGTGCTAAAATGACTTAAATGGGGGGCCAACATCTCCTCTCGCTTCGAAGTGACTCGCCACCGCACCGTAACTTAACCTGTCAGGAACTGAAAGAACATTAAGAACCAAGCCAGAACGACTGGCGAAACACCCCAACTCAGCGGCACTCCTCCGCTTCATGGATTATGTAGCGGCTAAGCGAGTAAACTAAGGAACATATCCAACTTCACCCAGGTGAGATATTATCTGTTACATATAAAGATATATAAGCCGCTACAGTTCCTAACAGGCCGGTATATTCCATTTGCTTGTCATGGTTTTTGCTTCACTCCTATGCTAATAAGTAGTATATATAATACTCCCCGAAAATAGGACCACTGGTTAAGTTGAATATATTAGGATTAAATTTACCAGTGACTATGAAAAAGACAAGAAGGAAATTTACGAGTTCATTTAAGGCCAGAGTAGCCATTGCAGCGCTTATGGAGCGAGAATCTCTTGCTGAACTATCAAAGCGGTATGAAGTTGTAAACGGCAAATAACAATGTACGTTTTTTCGCAAATAAGAATGTACTACAATTAGCAAATAGCGATGTACGCATTTTAGCAAATAAGGATGTACATCTTTCCTGGGGAGGGGTGTTTTTCTCAGCAGGATCACTTCCATTTCTTCATAACAGTGTTGTTTTCCGGGAGGAGTTTGCAAACTCCTCCCGGAAAAAGTGGATTATTCTGTTCTTTGGATTAATAATCAGTTCATTAATCCAAATCAGGAGGATCCTCTATGAGAAAGAAACATCTAAATCAGTGGATAATGTATCATGAAGTTCACAAACAGCACCGCGATGGGTTAAAACCGGCGCAGATAGCCAGGGAACTGGTTATCGACAGAAGAACAGTAAAGAAGTACCTTAAGATGAGCGAGGATGAATATTTGGTATTTATAGATAATCAGACTCACAGGCAGCGATTGCTATCCTCCTATGAAGGATTTGTTCGTACCAGACTGGAACTTTGCCCTGAGGCATCAGCGGCTCAGGTTCATGACTGGCTCAAGGAGAACTATGATGACTTCACAGAGGTTGATGCTAAGACGGTTTTTAATTTTGTTCTTCACGTCAGAAGCAAATATGGTATCCCAAAGTCTTTTGACCACCGGGATTTTGAGAAGGTTCCGGAGCTGGCTTATGGTAAGCAAACGCAGGTCGATCTGGGAGAATATCACATGACCACCGATGAAGGCAAGCGCAAGAAGGTCTATTTCATTTGCTTTGTGTTATCCCGTTCGCGGTTTAAATACAGTTATTACTCAGAACGACCCTTTACCACCCGGCAGGTTATCCTTGCCCACGAAGAAGCTATAGAGTATTTTGGCGGGCTTACAGAAGTGTTTGTATATGATCAGGACACCCTGCTTCTTATCGATGAGAACAAAGGGGATCTGGTTATGACCGAAGCGTTCCGCAGTTACACCGAATACAGGGGATTTAAGGTACACTTTTGCCGTAAGTCCGATCCGCAGAGTAAAGGGAAGGTTGAAAACGTTGTAAAGTATCATAAATTCAATTTTTTGCGTGGCCGAACCTTCATAGACATCTTCATACTTCAGGGAGAGAATCTAGCCTGGCTTCAACGTACGGCCAATGCCAAGGTTCATTCTACAACCAAAAATGTTCCGTATGAAGAATGGCTGATTGAGAAAGCATACCTGGAGCCTGTTACAGGCTTGTATGAGGCAAAAAGTGTAACCGATCAGCGTGATGTAAGCAAGGACAACGTAATATCTCATAAAGGAAATTTTTACCGGGTTCCCAGGGGAACTTATCATCCGCCAAAAACGACAGTTAGTATCGAAGAAAATGAGGATAATCAATTGATTATCTATAATACGGACAACGAGATTATTGCTACTCATGCAATCTATCCGGGCAAGGGAAAAACTATCGGAGGGACCCATTACCAACGAGATTTAACTCAGAGTATTGACAGGCTAATAAGTGAGATAACGGACCGGTTTACAGATCCCAAATCGGCCAGGCAGTACTGTCAGCAAATACGAAAGGATAAGCCCCGGTACATCAGGGATCAAATGCTTATCATAAGAAAGCTTGTCAATAACTATCCGGTGCAGATCGTTCAACAGGCTGTGACGTTCTGTATGGAGAACAAGATCTACCGGGCAACCGATCTGGAAAGTGTTGTAAAACGGTACCACTCTCAACAATCCCAAAAAGATGCCATTGAGCAGCCTATCATCATTAAGACCATCAATCAGACAGCACATAAAATTATACCTGCCAAAAGCGATATATCGGATTACCAATCACTAATGATTTAACCCTATGGATACAAAAACACAGACCATTAAGCAATATGCCGCTCAACTCAGGCTTGGTGGCATACAGGACCAGTTAGATCAACTGATCCAGAAAGCATCGGAGGAACAATGCAGTTATCTGGATTTTTCCTTATATCTCCTTCAGACTGAAATTACACAAAGATCCCTCCGTGATCTGGAACGCCGGACCAGAGCTGCTAAATTACCACCTAATCATGATCTTGATCAATATGATTATGCCTTTCAAAGTGGGATAGGAAAGCAACAACTCATGCAGCTTCGAGAATGTCAGTGGCTGGAACAAAACTACAATATAGTTCTGATGGGTCCTTCAGGCATCGGGAAGACCATGATAGCTGCAGGTCTATGCTTTGATGCCCTGAAAATGGGATACAAAGCATACTTCAGAACAATGGAGCAGCTCAATGAGATCCTGATTATGAAAGACATTACCCGTTCAGCTCTTATTGAGTACAATAAGCTTCTGACAGCCAATCTGCTTGTCATTGATGACATTATGATGTTTGCCCTGGAAAAGAAACAGGCAGTGCAGTTTTTTAACTTTATAAACCACCTTCACGAAAGAGCTTCATTTATCGTAACAACTAATAAAAGTCCACAGGAATGGGTGAAAATGCTTGATGATGAAGTCATTGCTACCGCTTTGCTTGACAGAATACTCTTCCATTGTGAGGTGGTAAGGCTATCCGGTAATAGCTACAGACTGGAAAACCGGAAAACCATCTTTAACTGAGTCTGTTGTTCTTTGTTTTTTTGTATGTTTATCACGAAGAAATGGACATCCTTAATTGCTATTTCTCGTACATCCTTGTTTGCCAGTTTTTGTACATTGTAAGTTCCCGCTTACATAATAAGACTTGACTTCATATTCAATAACTTTTATAGGGATATTGGACGCATTCTTATATTGGAAATTAATAATCTGAGGAGGATTATCGCAGTTTAGATTCTGCGGATTCACCAGATAACTAATTCCCGAAAACTTAATTATAGGCTCAACAAACGAGGTTAAACT
>JAVVEL010000052.1:0-10354 GCA_032260385.1 Bacteroidales bacterium
TCACGCATGAGTATATAATAACCTTCAGGTTCTACTCCGCCTCCTGGTTTTTCCCACCTCAGGGTGGAGGAATTACTTAAGCCTGAAACCACTATGCCTGTATTTTCAGGTTGGCGTGGTGACAGGGCAAGGTTGGCCAGTGTGGCAAGGTTAATGCCCGCATTCTTTCTCACATATTCATAATCAACACCTTCAGGCAGATCACCATACATAATGCCATCCCTTTCTCCGGGTCTTGTATGGGTACGGTTGTAATTCTCATTGAACTCACATATCCTGACAGCGGTAAAGCCTTTCCTGCAAAAGGGAGTATGGTCTCCGCCACGGCCGAAGCGGTCATTCCTGTATACCAGGCTTACATCAATCTGGTCAACATATCTTTCACCCACTTCCTTTATATACCTGGCCAGTTGCCTGGCTTTACCATCATTCTCACCTGAGGTGTATGCTCTCATCCTTGCCATCTCTTCCGTTTCATAAGCCGGCACGCCCTCACTGAATACCCTTACCCTCATGTTGTCGTTCAGCAGGGTGCCACTGGAACCACTGTTCCCGATCATGTCATTATTAAGCATGGCTGCGATATTCCAGTTTTCTTCGGCAGCGATATCGGCCATGGCCGATGCACCGTAGAGCCCATGTTCCTCACCCGTGAGAATCATAAACTTAATAGTTGCAGGAAACTCATGCGCTGACATTATCCTGATCAGCTCAAGTATGGCTGCCACACCCGAGCCGTCATCATTGGCTCCCGGGGCAAATGATGTACTGTCGTAGTTACCCTCAACACGGTTGTCGAGGTGGGCACTCATAAGTAAGATCCTGTCATCCCCGGGATCAGATCCCTGCAGGGTGGCAATCACATTCCTCAGTTCAATTTCCCTGTCTATCCTCTGTCCTTCGCCGCCAACACTATAGTTAACGAATTCCACCGAAAGGCGGCCCCCGGAGCCCGGTATATGCTGTTCGATCTCTTCCTTCACCCAGTTCCATGCTGCTCCAATTCCTATCTCAGGATCGTCCTGCACACTCAGGTTATGTCGTGTATGGAAGCTGACCAGTTTCTCTATGTATGCTTCAATATTATCACGTGAGATCTCTTCTACCATCTTGCTGATAATAGGATCTCTCCTGATTATTTCCTGTGCCGAAGCAAACTGAAGGCTGAGGATCATGACTAAAACAAGTAGTGGATATCGTTTCATGAGGGATAAGTTTTTAATTCATCCCAAATATATCAAATAGAAGAGACACTTTGTATGAATGTTATGTCAAAAGGTTTGGGATTTAAAATCTTTTAACAAACTTTGAAGTAGAAGAACTGGCTGATATGAACTGTCTCGTCGAAGACCGGGGAGGCAAATATCAGTCAGCGGATAATAATTTTAATTTTCGAATATGAGGTCCGGGACTGTTCTTATCTGGATAACGATCTTCAGTATAGCCATGGCTTTCCTGGAGAGTTCTGTTGTTGTTTACCTCAGGGAAATAATGTACCCTGAAGGTTTTTCTTTTCCCCTTGCAACCTTTGAGGGGCACCTGGCTGTGACGGAAATCCTCAGGGAATTATCGACCCTGATAATGCTGGCTGCCCTGGCCTTCATTGCAGGCCGGACTTTTTCGCGCAGCTTTGCATGGTTTGTTTACAGCTTTGCCATATGGGATATTTTCTATTATGTATTCCTTAAGCTTCTGATTGACTGGCCCTCATCTTTGCTTGAATGGGATATCCTTTTCCTTCTTCCTGTTACATGGACAGGGCCGGTTTTAAGCCCATTGATTGTATGTATAAGTATGATCAGCCTGGCAGCGGTAATTCTTTATTATTCATACAGGGGGGTCGAAACAAAACTGCAAAAGACTGAATGGCTTTTTTTGATTGCCGGGGCTGTAATAGTGATAGTCTCCTTCACATGGGATTATTCCGGATATATCCTTGAGCGTTATTCCATATCAGACATCTGGAACATGCCCCGCGATGGTTCGCTCCTCGAGTATGCTTCGGGATATATACCCCTCAGATTCAACTGGTGGCTTTTTGGAGCCGGTAACCTGGTGATTGCAACAGCCATAATAATTATATTCCGGCGTTTCCGGCAATCATATAGGGCAACCTGCTAATGCGGAGGCCTTCAGAAAGGTACCAGGCCTGATACGGCGGGAGCCGGCTTAGTAAGCCTTATAATACTCCCTGTTCATTCTTGCTATGTTGGTAAGCTTAATATCTTTTGGACATTCAGCTTCGCATGCTCCAGTGTTGGAACAGCTGCCAAATCCCACTTCATCCATTTTAGCGACCATCTCCCTGGCTCTCTCTTTGGCTTCGATGCGTCCCTGTGGCAAAAGGGCAAACTGGCTTATTTTAGCTGAGACGAAAAGCATGGCAGAGGCATTCTTGCAGGCAGCCACACAGGCTCCACACCCGATACAAACTGCACTGTCAAAAGCAGTGTCTGCATTTTTTTTCTTTACCGGCATAGCGTGTGAATCAGGAGCAGAGCCAGTATTTGTTGATATGAATCCACCTGCAATCTGCACTTTGTCAAATGCTGAGCGGTCAACTATTAGGTCTTTTATTACCGGGAAGGCTTTTGCTCTCCAGGGTTCAACAGTTATTGTATCCCCGTCCTTGAATACTCTCATTGATAAATGACAGGTGGTTATTCCTTTCACAGGTCCGTGGGGATGCCCGTTTATATACATACCACAGGAGCCGCAGATTCCTTCCCTGCAATCATGATCAAAGGCAAGGGGCTCCTTTCCTTCTTTTATCAGTTTTGTATTAAAGGCATCCAGCATTTCAAGGAATGACATTTCAGGAGAGACACCATCAAAATCGTATAAATGGAATGCCCCTTTACTTTGAGCATTCTTCTGACGCCATATATTAAGTTTGACTTTCATATCTTAAATAATTTGAAATCATTAAAACATCGATTATTTATAACTTCTTACTTTTACTTCCACTTCCTTATAGACGAGGGGCTCCTTATGCATTTTTGGTTTTGCGGTATCGCCTGTATACTCCCATGCTGCAACGTACATATAGTTCTCGTCATCTCTCATAGCTTCACCTTCGGGTGTCTGGCTTTCTTCCCTGAAATGGGCTCCGCATGATTCTTTACGGTTAAGAGCATCATTTATTAGTAATTCTGCCTGCTCAAAACTGTCGGCTACTCTGCCTGCTTTTTCAAGCTCCATGTTAAGCTCATCACCTGTCCCGGGTACGATCAGGTCAGACCAGAATTCCTTTTTCAGTTCTTCTACCAGTTTAAAGGCTTTTTTCAGTCCCTCTTCATTCCTGGACATTCCACAATAATCCCACATTATCTTACCGAGTCTTTTATGGAATGATGTGGCGGTCTGACTGCCTTTTATCGAAAGCAGTTTTTTAATTCGTTCCCTGACGTCTTTTTCAGCCTGCTCAAATTCTTTTATACCGGTGTCAATACGTGGTGTATGTATCTCATCAGCCAGATAATTTCCAATTGTGTATGGTAAAATAAAATAACCGTCACCGGAGGCCTGCATCAGTGAGCTGGCACCAAGCCTGTTTGCACCATGGTCAGAGAAGTTGGCTTCACCAATTGCATAGAGTCCGGGTATGGTAGTCATCAGTTCATAGTCTACCCACAGACCTCCCATTGTGTAGTGTCCGGCCGGGTATATCCTCATGGGCTGTATGTAAGGATCCTCTCCGGTAATTGTATTATATAGTTCAAAAAGGTTACCGTATTTGGATTCAATGGCCTTTTTACCCTGTTTGTTTATGGCATCCCTGAAGTCGAGGTAGACTGCCAGGCCTGTATCACCCACCCCATAGCCTGCATCGCATCTTTCCTTGGCTGCCCTGGAGGCTACATCCCTTGGGACCAGGTTCCCAAAGGCCGGATAACGTCGCTCAAGATAATAGTCACGTTCCTCCTCAGGTATCTCGTTTGCCGGGCGTTTATCCCCTTTTGTTTTTGGCACCCATATCCGCCCGTCGTTGCGAAGTGACTCTGACATTAAAGTAAGCTTGGACTGGTAATCATTTAACTGGGGGATACTGGTAGGATGAATCTGTACGAAGCTGGGGTTGGCGAAGAAGGCACCTTTCTTATGTGCCTTCCATGCTGCCGAAGCATTGGAATTCACTGCCAGTGTTGACAGGTAGTAAATGGTCCCATATCCTCCGGTGGCCAGTACCACTGCATGCGCTGAATGTCTTTCGATCTCTCCTGTAATCATGTTCCTGGTAATTATGCCCCTTGCTTTACCCTCAACTATTACCAGTTCGAGCATCTCTCTCCGGGGGTACATTGTAACGCTTCCTTTCTTTATCTGCCTGTTCAGGGAAGAATAGGTGCCTAGCAGACATTGCTGTCCGGTCTGCCCTTTGGCATAGAAGGTACGCGAGACCTGCACTCCTCCAAAGGAGCGGTTGTCGAGATTACCACCGTAATCGCGTGCAAATGGCACTCCCATGGCAGTATAATGATCAATGACATCATTGCTGACTTCAGCAGCACGATATACATTGGCTTCCCGTGCCCTGTAGTCACCACCCTTGATCATATCATAGAAAAGTCTGTAAATACTGTCACCATCATTCTTGTAATTCTTTGCTGCATTGATCCCTCCCTGTGCAGCCACTGAATGGGCTCTTCGGGGAGAATCCTGGTAACAGAAATTCTTGACATTATAGCCAAGCTCTCCAAGCGATGAAGCTGCACCTGCACCGGCCAGACCGGTCCCCACAACAATTATATCCAGCTTTTTCTTGTTGGCTGCATTCACCAGTTTAGCACTTGCTTTATATTTATTCCATTTTTCCGCTAATGGTCCGTCGGGAATTTTTGAATCCAATTTTACCATTTCAATATTTTTTTCTGATTTTTTCCTGATTATTTAAATAGCCAGATAATTAAAGGGATAGAGGCAAATCCGGCAGGAATGACAATTGCATATATTACCGCTATGAAATTTACCACAGGTGTCCATATCCTATGGTTAAGTCCCACCGTCTGAAAAGCTGATTTGAAAGCGTGGTAGAGGTGAAAGCCCAGGACAATGAAGCATATCCAGTAGAATATGTTATACCCGGGTATGACGAAAAGCCGGTGAGCAACCGCGTAGAAATTCTCGGCATCACCCTCCACTAAACCAAGCCTTATAAAATAGAAGTTTACAAAGTGGATTATGAAGAAGATGAAAATAGTACCCCCCGTCCATATCATGAATTTTGAAAAGAAGGAGGTCTTGGATTTATTGCCCGACTTATACCCCTGTGGCCTTGAAAGCCAGTTCTGTATCTGTACTATGATACCGATTATAATATGTACCAGTATAGCCAGTATCAGTAATATTTCAACCACCTTAATGAGGGGAAAGGTGGCCATGAAATGAGCCGCTGAATTAAATGGCTCAGGATCAGGTTTGAGTAACATAAAGTTGATTCCCAGGTGAACAGGCAGGAAGGTTAAGAGGAACAATCCCGCCAGGGCCATAACAAATTTCTTTGATATGGATGAGGCGATTACTTTATTCATAGTGAAAGGAAGGTTTTTTGATTAATTTCTAGTACACTTTTCACAAATATATTTTAATTATTTTTAGACTACCAATTAAAAATGATGTTCTTCGAAATGTTTTTAAAGTCGTAAATTGAACTAAATTTTAAACTTACGAAAATTATTCTGAGATAATGAAGAAACGTTTAAAATTCAGGGAGGGGGATATTATTTACCATGATAAGGGTGAAGGGGATCTTATGGTCTTTCTTCATGGATACCTTGAGACATCGCAGGTTTGGGAGGAATTAACCGATAGCCTGTCAGTTAGTTATAGAACCATAACCATTGACCTGCCGGGTCATGGCGGGTCATCTGTTTATGGTACTGAACACAGTATGGAATTTATGGCGGAGGCTGTCTTAAGTGTGGTGGATGCCGAGAACATTGATAAGTTCATGCTGGCCGGACATTCAATGGGGGGCTATGTTGCCCTTGCTTTTGTTGAAAAATACCCTCACCTGCTTAATGCTTACTGCCTCTTTCATTCCCATCCCTTTGCCGATACAGATGAGGTTATTGACAACAGGAGGAGAGAAATTAAAATAGTTGAATCAGGAAAAAAAGATATAATCTACCCGGTAAATATCCCCAGGATGTTTGCAGATTTTAATACCGGAAAGTTTAAAGAAGCCGTGGAGCGTAATAAGGAAATAGCCTCCGGCATATCTGCGGAAGGTATAATAGCTGTTCTTAACGGAATGATCAGCAGGCCTTCCAGGGAGGATATACTGGAAAAAGGGGAGGTACCCCTCCTTTTTATAGCGGGTAAACATGATAACTATATTTCCTTTGAGGAGGTGAAAAACAGGATTACGCTACCAGCAAATGGTGAGATGCTCATACTTGAAAATTCAGGGCATATGGGTTTTGTTGAAGAAAAGGAAGTGTCTCTTGAAGCTATAATGAATTTCTATCAACGACAATTATAAATTTAAATCCCTAATTATGAAAAAGACCCTTGCTACAATCATTATCTTTTTATCTGTGTTTTCCACCGCCTGTGTTAATGATACCGGCGGCACAGAAGGGGAAGACAGGATGGACTGGTGGCGTGATGCACGTTTTGGTATGTTTATACACTGGGGACTGTATGCGGTGCCTGCAGGTGAATGGGAAGGGACTACCAATCATGCTGAATGGATAAGAACAACTGCACAGATCCCACTTGAAACCTACGATGCTTTCGTTGAGCAGTTTAATCCCGTAGACTTTGATGCTGATGAATGGGTGAAAATGGCAAAGGAAGCGGGTATGAAATATATTGTCATTACCTCAAAACACCATGACGGATTTTGCCTGTTCGATTCAGAGTATACGGATTTCGATATAATGTCAACTCCATTTAAAAGGGATATCCTTAAAGAACTGTCAGATGCCTGTGCCAGGGAAGGTATTGTTATTTGCTGGTATCATTCTATCATGGACTGGCACCATCCTGATTATCTGCCGCGACGCAACTGGGAAACGGAAAGATCAGCGGAAGGAGCCGATTTTGACAGGTACGTCGAGGAATACCTTAAGAAACAACTGGCTGAATTAACCGGTAACTATGGCAGGATAGGAGTGCTATGGTTCGATGGTGAGTGGGAAGATACATGGACACATGAGAGAGGTATAGACCTATATAATTATGTTCTTGAACTACAGGAAGATATTATTATAAACAACAGGGTTGATAAAGGGCGTCAGGGCATGGCAGGAATGACTGCAGGGGATGAGTTCAGGGGCGACTTTGGTACACCTGAACAGGAAATACCGGCAAGAGGCCTGCCGGGGGTAGACTGGGAGACATGTATGACCATGAATAATCACTGGGGCTACAATAAGTATGATGATAACTGGAAGTCATCCAGGGAGCTTATACAGAAACTGGTGGATATTGCATCTAAGGGAGGTAACTTCCTTCTCAATGTAGGGCCGAAAGCCGACGGCACTTTCCCGCAGGAAAGCATCGAACGGTTAAAAGCTATTGGTGACTGGATGGATATCTACGGTGAATCAATCTATGGCACTACGGCCAGTCCTTTCAGTGATATTGAATGGGGAAGATGTACAAAGAAACAGGTTGGTAAGAATACAAGACTCTACCTTCATGTCTTTGACTGGCCCGGGGATAATAAACTAACTGTACCGGCTCTTGAAAATAAGCTTAAGAATGCCTTTATCATGGAAGGCATGGCAGGGGCAGATTTTGAGGTGCAGGATGACAGGATAATTATTGATTTGCCTGAGACTCCACCGGATGACTACTGCTCTGTAATTATTCTGGATGTAAAAGGTATTCTATAGCTTCCTTGAGAGTTGTATCGAGTTCTTCCCAGATGGGATAAAAGCCGTTGTTGTCGAGAATATTTCTGGCAATATAAGCCCTGATCTGGATATCAATAATTTCACCTGATTCATTAATGCCTGCACGGTCAGGCTGAATCCCGTTATCAGCGGCAAACCCTATGAACTTATCAAGGAGGGCCTGACTTTCAAGGTAGGAATTCATTTCCTTTACTTCGGTAAATTCCTGGAGTTTATTCCTGTTTTCCTCGGTGTAACTAAGTGCATACCTGTAGATGAGTCCACTGTTCCTTACCCTGGTGAAATACATGGAAATCCCGGTAGTATCGGCCGGTATAAAAACATCCGGCATAATACCGCCTCCTCCGTAAACAATATTTCCACCGGGGGTTTCAAATTTCTGTATGTTTTCGAAATGGATGCTGTCGGCATTCTGATGTTCGCCCCGTATAAACCGCTCATTAAGATCGGCAATATATTCTTCGTAGCCATCCTCGTATGGTTTCTGGATAGAACGTCCCGTAGGAGTGTAATATCTTGCCACGGTGAGTCTCATGGCCGACCTGTCATTAAACATTACCGGTTCCTGCACGAGGCCTTTCCCGAAGGAACGTCTGCCTATGATGACACCACGGTCATTATCCTGTATTGCCCCGGCTACTATCTCACTGGCCGAAGCACTCCATTCGTCGATCAGTACCACAAGCTCACCTTCAAGGAAGGATCCATTGTCCGTGGAACGGTATTCCTCCCTTGGTCTGGCCCGCCCCTCAGTATAAACTATCAGCTTTCCTTCAGGCAGGAATTCATCTGCTATCTTAATTGATGGATCCATTACACCACCCACATTCCCTCTCAGGTCAAGTATCAGTTTTTCCATGCCTCTGGCTTTGAGCTTGTAGATAGACTCCAGGAATTCTTCGTATGTGGTCATTGAGAACCTGTTTATTTTAATGAAGCCGGTATTGTCATTAACCATATAGGCAACATCAACTGAATAGATCGGGATCTTATCCCTGGTAATTGTGAAAAGTATAAGGTCCTTAACTCCCTTCCTGAGCACTTTAATATCAACCTCGGTTCCCCGCGGACCCTTTAGCAATCCCATTATCTCCTCGTCGGCAATACCCCGGCCTGCTATAAGGGAATCGCCTACATAAATTATTTTATCACCTGCCATTAAGCCGGCCTTTTCGGACGGCCCCCCGGGAATGGTGCTTATTATAAAAACTGTATCTGTAAGCATATTAAATGAAATCCCGATTCCCTCAAAATTACCCTGCAGTTGTTCATTTGCAGCGGTAACTTCCTGTGCTGGGATGTAGACCGAGTGCGGATCAAGCTCCTGGAGCATCACCGGGATGGCTGCTTCAACAAGCCTTTCGCGGTTAACGGAATCGACATAATTTGCTTCAACATAATTTAGTACCCTGTTCAATTTGTCTGTCCTGGGTTTGACCGACAGGGGAGGGTGGCTTGTTTTCCCGGGCATCCAGATCCCAATTAGCACACCGGCTATTACCGAAACAGCTATAATAAGAGGTAATAAGCTGCTCCTGGGGCTGTTATTGTATTTCATATTCATCTTTTTCAAGGTCAATGTAAATAAGTTCTATGCCTGCCCGTCTCAGCAGGTCCAAACCGTCAGATATCCTGTACTTATCGCTGAATACAACTCTTCTTATACCCGACTGGATAATAAGCTTTGAGCATTCCATGCAGGGAGAGGTTGTAACATAAAGGGTGGAATTATCACTTGAATTATTTGATTTCGCCACCTTGGTTATGGCATTGGCTTCGGCATGGAGCACATAGGCTTTGGTGGTGCCATTCTCATCCTCGCAGATATTCTCAAAACCGGCCGGGGTGCCGTTATATCCATCAGATATTATCATTTTTCCCTTAACTATCAGGGCACCCACTTTTCTCCTCTTGCAGTATGAATTTTCTGCCCATATGCCTGCCATTTTCAGGTAACGCTTGTCAAATTGCATCTGCTTGTCACCGTAGGGTCTCAGCTTTTTTTTATCACCCATGTTATTATTTGTTAAGGTCAAAAAAAACGGTCATCAAAATTAGTCATAATAGCGTCTAAAACAAAAAATAAATTGAGCGGGGATGATGAGGCCAGAGGCTTAACAAAACCCGATGCGGGCCTTTCTTCAATTAAATGTGATATATTTATGCTTATAAAGATCGTTTAAGCAATGAGAAACCTGGTATTTGCTTTATTTTCAGTACTGATTATGGTGTCCTGCGGGCGCAGCGATGAAGAAGCCCGGAAGGAAGAATGGGCAGGTAAGCCCGTTTCAGAGTGGCCTGATATAGTATTTACAAATGATATACAGTTTAAAGACACCACCTATAAAGGATTTGGGAATTCCTTCCTGGTTGATACAGGTAAGGATACCCTGGGGCTTACCTGCAAGCATATCTTCCTGGCCTTCACGCAGCACGAACTACCTGTTATCGATTTGGGCAGTGATTTCGTGCAGTGGAAGGTTTACCCC
>JAVVEL010000053.1:0-4348 GCA_032260385.1 Bacteroidales bacterium
GTGAGTACAGGCAGATCCGAAATAAATTTGACTTGTGTCCGGGCATTTTTTACCTTTGGTAATAGGCTGGGAGGAAATGACTTAAAAATTTTTGCCCGCGGGAAAGGTAATTATGGGTCTTTTCATATTCTTAAATGTAACCAGGGGATTTTATAATTATCAATAATATCCATACAAATTAACCAAATACCTGATCATATCATGAAAAAAAATCTTACTCCACTCACAGGAATTGTAATATTATTTACAATTATGATTGCCGGTGCCTGTACAACGACAGTTAACGATGATAAAAAGTCTGAAGGCACCGATTCCGGCACGAAAGGCAGCACTATTGTGCTCAGTGATCCAAATGTTACTATCTATTTGGAAGATACTTTAATAAATGGCAGAAAGCATCTTTTGATGTGGGATTCAAACGATAAGATGAATAGGGTAATAGATACCCTGACTACCGATGTTCAAGCAGGTGATATTGTTCACTGGAGGACAATAAATGGAAGTATAAAGAAAATAAACAACATCCGTCCAGTGCAGGAAAAGGGAAATATATTCCAGGTAGAAGCCCAGACAGATAGTCTCAGGGCTGCTTTTCAGTTAAGAATACCGGATGATGCTTCTCCCGGCACAGAGAAATACGAGATAGTATTCACGGATAATGATGATAAAACCTGGTGTATCGATCCTCATTTGAGGATTCCGGATCCTGAAGAAAGAGAAGATCCAGGAGACCGTTAGGATTCGTTTATAAAAGATCAATGTATTATCGTGTTATTTCAGCCGTTTTTGTTGCCTTATTAACGGTGGTATATTCCCCTGCCGTTATCAAAGGACAATCAGTCGATAGCCTCATGCACTTGATCGACAATGACCTTGTTGAAGACAATTCTCATAAATACAGGCTTTTAAGCAGGGTAATCGCGAAAACAGATGATGATGAAATAAAGCTGAGATATTGTGACCAGGCGATAGAACTTGCAGCCAGGCTTGACATACTGCCTGTCCAGCCATACCTTAAGAAAGGTGAAGTACACCTTGATGACGGAAAATATGCACTGGCCCTGGAAAGTTTTTTGAAAGCCGCAGACTACAGCACGAGAAACAATGACCTGGCAAATCTTGGAAGGGCATATAACCTGATAATGATAACGTATGGCAAGCAGGGAAACCACGAAAATGAAAAGCTTTATAATCAGAAAGCTATCGAGGTATTCGAAGAGGCAAAGGATTCATTTAGCCTTAGTTACATGCTTCACAACCTGGGATATTTAAACTATAACCTGGGAAATTACGACACTGCACTGGTCTTATTTTCAACAACAGGCGACCTGTTCAAAAAGTTAAACAATACCTATGCGTATTACTATTGCATGGGCAACTCAGGATTGGTTTATTCCAGACTCTCAGAATACGATAAGGCAGAGGAATACCTTCTCCAGGCAATCGATACCCTTACCATGCTGGGAGATGAACCGGGTGTTGCTGAATTCATGATTGAATACGCAAACATCCTAAGAATAAAAGAAAAAATTGAGAAGGCCACTGAATATGCTTCCAGGGCGTTGACTGTTACTGATGACCCGGAATATGAACGCAATGCAGCTCACCTTCTTGCCAGGCTCTATGAGAGTACCGGCAGGTTTGACAGTGCCTATCACTACCAGTCCCTGTTTATCGTTGCAAACGACAGCATAAAGGATATCGAGAGTGTGCAGCAAATGGCTGACCTGCGAACGGAATTTGAAGTTGCCCAAAAACAGGCCGAGGTTGATGTGCTGGAAAAAAACAAGCTTATACAGAGAATTATAATAATAGGACTGGGAATAATCCTCCTCCTGTCCATAGGTCTTGTGACCCTGTATTATACCAGCCTGAAGCGCTCAAAAAAACTTACGGCAGCCCTCGAGGAACGCCGGATACTGCTGGAAAAACAAAGCGCGGAACTGAAAGAGAAAAATGAGAAAATAATCAGTGCAAACGAGGAACTGAGACGCCTGTACGAGATAAGCAACAGCCAGAAGGAAGAGATAATAAGCAGCATAAACTATGCACAGAGGATACAGGAGGCCATACTGCCACCGGAGGCTTATATAACGGAACTGATAACCGAGAATTTCATTCTCTATAAACCCAAGGATATAGTAAGTGGCGATTTCTACTGGATAAAACAGATCAACCAGTATATCATCCTGGCCTGTGCCGATTGTACCGGTCACGGTGTTCCGGGAGCCTTTATGAGTATGCTTGGAATAAGTTACCTGAATGAAATCGTAAGAAGGAAGGAGATAACACAGGCAAACCAGGTTCTTAATGAATTACGGAATGTGATTAAGCATACCCTCAGGCAATCCGGCAAAAAAGGAAAATCACGGGATGGGATAAATATGGCATTATGTGTGATTGATACCGGGAATAACACGATGCAATATGCAGGAGCATACCATCCCCTTTATTTTATCAGCAATTCGGGGGTGAAGCCGGAGCTTAAAGAGATCAAAGCAGATACAATGCCGGTGGGGGTGCACTTTGCGGGTGACAAAGCCTTTAGCAACCATGAGATTAAGCTCGGTATAGGTGACACATTCTACCTTTTCTCTGATGGTTTTACTGACCAGGATGGCGGAGCCAATGGAAGCAGGTTAGGCACTGACAGGTTCAAAAAGCTACTGCTGGATATCTACGATCAGCCTATGTGTGAACAGAAGGAAATCCTGGAGCAGACCCTCGGTGAATGGATGGGAGAGCATCCACAGCGTGATGATATACTGGTTATCGGGGCAAGGGTCTAAAGCTTTTCAAAATAGCCGATCGCTTTCCGGAATAGCTTGAAATATAAGGCGATATACAGGATAAGTGATCCAAGCCATATAACAAGTAGATTGAAAACATAAGTATCTGTCTCCAGGCTGCCAATCCTTTTTACAGGTGCATAGAAATGGGCCCGCCCGAACCTTGATGTGGCTTTCATAAAGCCCGGTTCATATTTCCGGATTATTTTATCACCGCTTTCAAATATTTTTTCCCTGTTGTCAATGTCGAGCACCCTCTCATTAAGCCACTCGTTTTCATAATTATTCCTGAGACTTACTAATTCCTCCTTGCCGCAGTCACTTATGATCGAAGCTTTTACAGAATCTTTCATACGTGTTGCAGAATTCCGTCGCGAGTGGAAGTATCCCTTCAGGGAGTCCAGGTATAACGAAGCCTGTTTTTCTACACCAGCGTTGAAAGTTTCGATGTCCAGTTTTTCCTTCCAGGGCCCTGGATCAGTACCGGCCAGCAGTGATAAATGGTCAATGTAACGATCCAGCTTAGTGAAATTGTCAATTACGTCCGCCTGATAGTCTGCACTGTCCTTATACAGCAGGCATTCCTGCAGCTTCTTTTCAAGGTCAGAAACAAGGAATGAAGCATACCATTCATTCCGGCTCTCCTCCATGTCGTATTCGAAGAACAGTTTTTCATACCTGTTGTCCTTAAACTGTTTTACTGCCAGGGCTTCAAAGGACCAGCGCGCAGTCATCAGGTCGCCCAGGACCGGGACATATTCATATGAAGAAGATGATGATATATTCAGCTTGTCGAATTTGATCAGGACACCGCTGAAAAGGAGCTGGGGTATCAGGATAAAGGGGATGATAATATAAATAACTATGACGGAACGGAAGGCGGAAGAGATATTCAGGCCCAGGATATTTGCAAAACAGGCTGTAGTGAATAAAACAAGCCAGTACTCAAAGGTCATGCCCTTTATGCCCAGTATTGAATTGCCTATCAGCACAAAGCTAAGGGTTTGTATGACAGAGATAATGAAGAGGATCGTGATTTTTGAATTAAGGTAGCTGAACCAGCTGAGGTTCAGGAAGGCTTCCCTCTTCAGTATCCTCCTGTCTTTCACTATTTCCTCCGAGCTTATCATCAGTCCAAAGAACATGGAGGTGATGACACACATGAAGATGTAAGCCCAGATATTGTCATTATACCGGAAGATATATGCATCTCCTGTCGAATGCCGTGTGAAATATGCCAGCAGCAGGGCCAGCAGGGGAGGCCCAAGGAGGTTTATCAGTATATATTGCCTGTTGGCAATTTTGGATAAGGCATCACGGGTGCAATAGACCAGGGCTTGTTTTGCCAGTCCCGGGATCGAGTATTTATTGGCGGGCAGTTCCCGCTTATCGCAGCCCGGCTTGTGTATCCTGTCCTTACGTGTCTTTTCAAATTTTTCCGCCCATTCGGCGGGCGATACTTTGCGGGTAGTAGTGGGCCTGCCGTATTCATCAACAACTTTTGCTTCGATCACCTGGAGCAGGTTATCGGTCTCAACAGTACCGCATTTCACACATTT
>JAVVEL010000053.1:4448-6019 GCA_032260385.1 Bacteroidales bacterium
TCACCGCAGAATATGCTGTAACCTCCCCTGTCAATTATCATGATCCGGTCGAACATCTTATATATCTCGGAAGAGGGCTGGTGAATATTTATAACTACCAGTTTTCCCTTGTAGGTTTGTTCCTTAAGCAGTTTCATCACCGCTTCGGAATCGACCGACGAGAGACCCGATGTAGGTTCATCAACGAAGAGGATTGTTGGTTCGCGCATCAGCTCAAGTGCTATATTGACTCTTTTCCTCTGACCACCGCTTATCACTTTCTGCAGGGGGTTGCCTACTTTCAGGTCCCGGACTTCGGCCAGGTCAAAATCAGCAAGCGTTTTATTAACCATAATGGCTGCTTCCTCTTTTGAGAGGTTTCCCATGCACATCCCTGCGTTATAATAAAGGTTCTGGAAAACAGTAAGTTCCTCTATGAGTAAGTCATCCTGGGGCACAAAGCCTATTACCCCTTTAAGAAAATCGGCGTTCTTCTTATCATATAGGTTGTAGCCGTTAATAAGCACTTCGCCCCGGTCGGGCCTGAGGCTGCCACTGAGGATATTCAGGGCGGTTGATTTACCGACACCGCTTCCGCCAATTATGCCGATCAGTTTACCTGATTCTTCATAAAGATCCAGCTTCCGTATGCCATTCTCGCTGTTCGGGAAGGTGTATGAGACATTCCTGGCTTCGAGGCAAACCCTGTGATCGATCCCTGGTTCGCTGATATGGCTGACCACTCCAGAATAGTATATGGTATTTATCCCGGCACCCCTGATAGATGATCCACGGTCAAACATATAGGTCTGCCCGGGAAATATTACCTGCCCGTTCAGGTAGAGATCGTCAGTCCCTTCATACTTCAGAATATAAGAGTTCGTGTTCTTTATATGCAGGAAGGATAGGAAGCCCGAAAGATTTTCACAGGTGATGTGTCTTATGCCTTCTGTGTTTTTTGATTTTCCACTGTCAACAATCAGCACTCTTTCTCTGTCTCTTATTCCTTCAGCCCTGTTCATGATGAAATTCCTGGTATCTTGAAATTCTGAAGAAGGCATGTTGAATGCATCACCCACTGTCTGCAGAAAATCGAGTTCATTTTCCGTAATTTCCCTGCCAAGTGATATAAAGTCCATCAGCCGGATCAGCACATATATTTTCTGCCACTGGTAGAGTTCCTCATTAATCTGTTCACAGATGGACAGGATCCTTATTGCATTCAGGGAAAGCCTCTTTTTATCCTTAAGGCTTCCGCCGGGAATGTTTTCCGAATTGTAGAGCTCAAGGTACTCTTCGAACATCTTCATATATTTTTCGGTCAGCTCCCTGTTCAGCTGGCGCGAAAGAAAAGCCCGGACAATATTTTTCTCCCTGCTGGATATCACTGTCTCCTCCCTGATATTGGATATCAGTGCAAAAAGACGGACCAGGGCATTTAGTATGGTTTCACTCATCTGTATTTAGTATAGAGCAACTGTGTATTCTTATGAAGCCACCTGCATATTCTGTAGGACCACTTATATATTCTTCATATATCCTTTATGTATTCTGTAAAAACCACCTTTGTGTTCTGTAAGGCCACCTGTGTA
>JAVVEL010000053.1:6117-9838 GCA_032260385.1 Bacteroidales bacterium
GGACCACTTATATATTCTTCATATATCCTTTATGTATTCTGTAAAAACCACCTTTGTGTTCTGTAAGGCCACCTGTGTATACTTTATAGATCCTCTATGTATTCTGTAAAAGCCACCATTGTGTTCTGTACAGACCTCCCAAGGAGGAGAAAAAAAAATGTAATTAATACTGAATTAATGCTTTATATGGTTTATCTTTGATTATACCTATTCAAGTTAATAAATTTACAGGTGTCAGAGAAAACTTTTTTTATATGTGATTATATCCTGGCAATTAGCGCCTGGGGGGTATGCCCGTGGAATATTGGCAGAAATTAATTTTGAATGAAGGGAAAAGAAGATTTTATAAATTATACCGGACCGTTTACCTATGAGACTATTGACCGGGTCCTTGACGAACTGAAAGATGCGGACTGGTATAATGCATTAAGCCAGGTTGCCAGGAAAAGGATATACGCCATCCTGGTTGAATGCATGGAAAATATTGTAAAACACTCTGTTGATGCCCGAACAGGCAGGGATAGGTTTAAGAGCTTTATCCGTGTCAGTGAGAAGGAAGGCAACATTGTGATCTCTGCCGGTAATCCTGTTTACCCTGAAAGGGCTGAAGAGCTTGCAGTGATGATTGAAATGCTGAATGAGCTTGACCAGGAAACACTTTCCTCCCTGTGCAGGGATAAAATAAACGGAAAAACGGTTCCCGGCAGGAATAGTGCCGGACTGGGATTTATAACGATGAGGTTGCGGTCAGGGACCAGAATTGATTACAGTTTCACCAGGATAGATGAGGGGCTGTCGTTTTTTAGTATGCAAATAAAGGTAAATAAGAATGTCATGAAGAAGTTATTTATTGAGCCAACAGCCAGTTCGCCGGAAGTAATGCTGGATCCCGATCAGAAAATGTTTACCCTCTCGGGGGAATCACGACCACCCGATGTTGCTGCTTTCTATGGTGAGATAATAGCCTGGTTTGACGAATACTCGTCTCACCTGTTAAGCACGGTGCAGGAAGGGGAGCCGGTTGTTATTAACCTCGACTTTGTGTACTTCAATTCAGCCTCGGCAAAGTATATCCTGGACCTCTGCAAAATGATTGCTGCTGTGCGTTCAAAAGGTGCAGAGATAATTATTAACTGGCACTATGAATCAGATGACACTGATATGCTGGAAGCCGGAAAAGAAATGTCGAAAATTGCTAAAATACCTTTTGAGCTTACTAAAAAATGAGGGTTTATGGCACAAATCCCGATGTTTTCAGTGGTCATAACCACCTATAACAGGGAGGAGCTCGTGGTCAGGTCCCTTGAGTCGCTTCTCAGGCAGACCGAAAAAGACTGGGAAGGCATTATCGCTGACGATGGGAGTACGGATATCACTCATGAAAAGTTATTGCCTTATCTTCAGTCAGAACCACGCTTAAAGTACCTGCTTAAGACCCACAGCGGGAGTGCACCGTCAAAAAATCAAGGTATTAAGGCTTCATCCGGCAAATTCATCACCTTCCTCGATTCGGATGATGAGTATCACCCGTCCCACCTGGAATCAAGGAAAGAATTCCTGCTTCGTAATCCTGGTACCGGTTTCCTCCATGGCGGGTTTAAAGTTCTGGGAAACCAGTATGTCCCTGATATTTACAATCCGTCCAGGCTTATTAACCTAAAATACTGTGTAATCGGCGGGACTTTTTTCATTGAGAGGGAGACATTGCTTTCACTTAAGGGGCTCAATGATATGTCACTGGGTTCGGATCATGATCTTTACCAGAGAGCCAGGGAGAAGAATATAAAAATGGCCTGGATAGAAGAGCCAACATATATATATCATCGCGAGAATCCTAATTCTGTTACAAGGGATATTGAAATAATCCACAGGGGGGAGGCCGGTTCTTAAGCCTGGAGGGCACAAAATAATTTTTTTGCCTTTCCCAATAGCTTGATTTATATTTATATATCCAAACCAGACCAATATGCCAGAAAAACCTGACAATCCATCCACTTTCTGGCAGGAATTAAAGCGCAGAAAAGTGGTCCGTAACAATACTGATGAGATATTTGAAAAGCACGGTAAAACCGGTCTGATAGAATATATTTTTTCAATTGAAAAAAACAGGAGTGACTCCTCATTTGAATTAATGGCTGCATTACTGGCACATATAAATAAAAAGGACGAAGCATTGGATTCATTGAAGAGATGATTAATAAAAAGTTATCACATTGGGAATTTATCCATATTGAGCCTGCATTCGATAATCTTCATTCTGAACAAAGATTTATCGAGCTTGCAGGCAGAATTAATGTTATTGTCGACTGACTTTTATCCTTTTTCACTTCCGTCACCGATCCAGAAGGTGTCGCCGTCTACCACCACGAGAACTGTATAATACTCTGTTAAGGCAGGTCCTGGTTGGAATCTGGTCCGGTGAGAGCCTGATGAACGAGGTGTCATCATTTAATTACAGAATATTTACCGGTTCACGCCGGATTTTATATTTTTGGCAGTATGTCAGCCGTCAATAAATCAGCTATTGCCTGGTGCCTCCTGTTACTTTCAACAGTAAGCAGTGGCCAGGGTCTGACTATCGACCATAAGGTTGACAGCCTGCTGGCGCTGATGACACTGGATGAGAAGATAGGGCAGATGGCGCAGGCTGAAAGGGGAGCACTCGAAAAATTATCTGATATTTCCTACTATAAACTGGGTTCCTTACTCAGTGGAGGAGGATCTGCCCCCTCGGAGAATAATGTTACTGGCTGGGCAGATATGTATGACCTGTACCAGGAAGAAGCATTAAAAACAAGGCTCGGGATACCGATTATCTATGGCGTTGATGCCGTGCACGGTCATAATAATGTCTTTGGAGCAGTTGTTTTCCCGCACAATATTGGCCTGGGATGTACGTGGAACAGGGATCTCGTCAGGGCAGTTAACCAGGTTACCGCCAGGGAGGTTGCCGCTACGGGCATTGACTGGACCTTCAGCCCCTGCATAGCCGTTCCCAGGGATGAGAGATGGGGACGAACATATGAAGGATTTGGTGAGAGCCCGGAGATACAAAAGCTGATGGCAGCAGCATCAGTGGAAGGTCTCCAGGGATCTGACCTGTCGTTACCTGAGACCATACTTGCATGCGCCAAACATTATGTTGGTGATGGTGGAACAAGCGGAGGTGACGATCAGGGTAATACAGAGGTGAGCGAGGAAGAACTAAGGGCAGTGCATATGCCCGGTTATATTGATGCAATAAATGCAGGTGTTGGTTCAATAATGGCTTCCTATAACAGCTGGAACGGGGAGAAACTGCACGGACATGATTACCTTCTGACCGATGTTCTGAAGGATGAGCTGGGTTTTGAAGGCTTTATTGTTTCTGACTGGAAAGGTGTTGACCAGGTGGATGAAGACTACCGTACAGCCGTAAAGAGGGCTATAAATGCAGGTATAGATATGGTTATGGTACCGGACCGTTATATATATTTCATAAGCATATTAAAAGACCTTGTGCAAACCAGCGAAGTATCAATTGAACGTATTGACGATGCGGTGAGCCGGATACTGAAACAGAAATTCCTCCTGAACCTTTTTGAAGAGCCGCTGGCTGACCGTTCCCTTGTTACAACGGTAGGATCAGCAGAACACAGGTCAGTCGCCAGGCAGGCGGTAAGAGAATCACTGGTTCTACTGTCTGCAGGTGATGATGCACTGCCTCTTGAAAAGAACGGGC
>JAVVEL010000054.1:0-9801 GCA_032260385.1 Bacteroidales bacterium
GCTTGCTGGAGCCAAAAGGATTAACTTTAGTTCCTCAATGAAATTTCACAATTTAAAATTACAGAGATGAAAGCACAAAAAGCAAATAAATTAGTATATGGCATATTTTTTAGTATTCTGGTGGTATCAATGATGTCTTTCTCTACTGCATGTGCCCAGAAGGTAACTTTTTTAAATTCCTCGGTTGTTCCTGCAGCCAAAGGCTCGGTTAAGGTAAAACAAGACAAGAACGAAAATTACCTCATTAAAGTTGAAATTGAAGACCTGGCAGAAGTTGAAAGACTGCAGTCATCAAAACAAACCTATGTGGTTTGGATGGAAACGGACAGGGGAAATACAGAAAATCTGGGGCAGTTAGTAAGTTCAAAAAGTTTTTTTTCAAAACAAAAAACAGCATCCCTGGAAACGGTATCCTCTTTTAAACCTGTCAAAATATTTGTTACAGCCGAAGAAGGTATAAATGTTCAGTATCCGGGAGACCAGATTATTTTAACTACCGACAATTTTTAACCTTCATTAATCGTACCGCTTACAAATAAAAGGATAATTAAAAAATTCCTCTACCCCTGTTCAAATTTATGAACTGTTCGGGAACCGGGGTATGCAGGGACCCACAGACTCAAACATTTTCAAGAGTGTCGCGGCTTTTGTTTTTAAGCATTTTAAACTGGCTTGGTGTTAATCCTGTAAATTTTTTAAACTGATTTGAAAGATGTGCAACACTGCTGTAATGCATCATGTATGCTATCTCTGAAAGATTTAGCTCATCATATACGATTAATTCTTTTACTCTTTCGATTTTATGTGTCAGGTAAAATTTTTCGATGGTAACTCCATTAGCCTCTGAAAAAATATTGGAGAGATAATTATAATTGTAATTTAGCTTTTCGCTGAGATAATCAGAAAGGTTGACTTTGATCTGCTCCTCAGTGAAATGCACAAGCTCAATAATTGAACTTTTTATTTTTTCAACCAGTATACTATTTTTATCCTCCATTAAAAACAGCCCTGATTCTTTTAACACCATTCCCAATTGCTTTAGTTGCTCCGGTTGAATATCCCCGACAATATCAGCCTCACCAATTTTAACGTGTGTGTATTCCAGCCCGATTTTTTCCAGTTCAGCTTTCACTAATAACTGGCAGCGGATGCAAACCATATTTTTAATGTATAACTTCAATTCAAGTTTATCTTAACAAGTTATAAGTTTACAATTAATTAACAGTAATTGATCACTTGGACCAATTTATCAAAAAGATCCAAAACATACAAACCAAAATGCAAAACTGGTTAAACCCTGATCAATAATAATCTGATAAAAAGAAACCGTCTCAAGCTTTCGTATGAGACGGCCTCTGCAATAATTATATGTTTATGAAATTTTTTTTATTTCCCTGAATCTTCTTCTATGTCGTTTACAGCTTCCTCAAGCTCCTTGGACAGGTCTTTCATACTCTTCTCAAGATCCTTGCCTGACTCTTCCATTGTCTGTTCCCATTCACTCTCAAAATTATCCAAATACCTTTTTGCTGTCTTCTTGGCAAAGAATCCGGTAATAAGGAAGATAATGAGAATTACTGCCAGGATTATTGCAATTATTCTGGAAGTACCCTCCTTTCCTTTCAGTGTCTGGGTAAGTGCATGATAAATCATGTAAAGGCCGTAGAGGTTAATAATGAAGGCGATTATTGATCCCACTCCACCTCCAATAAAACCAAAGAGGGCATTAATAGGCATAAGTACCATAAGGGATGCCGTCACCCTGGCATTGGCTTCAAAATCCGTTGATCCTCCACAGATAGCCGAAAGGATAAGCATTATTACAGCCCCTATGAATAAACCAATGAGGGCACCAATAATCATCCATATTAATGCCATAATACCAACAGCACCACCCAATAGACCTGTTGTGGCACCGCCTACCTTGAGAAGGCTCCAAAGGAAGGTAAATATACCTGCTATTGCCCCGTATATCAAAGCCTTTACAATAGGTACTCCAAGACCACCTGTAGTAGGCATCTCTGCGAAATACGCCTTTGGTTTTGTCAGGGAATTGACAGAGTCTTTTACAAACTGGTTAAAGTTGAACGATTCACTACTCATGATAATAGGTTTTGGTTATCAAATAATAAAGAATATACCTCTTGAGAAGC
Organism: Bacteroidales bacterium; assembly: GCA_032260385.1. GTDB lineage: Bacteria > Bacteroidota > Bacteroidia > Bacteroidales > VadinHA17 > UBA9300. The sequence goes on from JAVVEL010000054.1 coordinate 2,154, forward strand.
ACTAAAATACAAAATTTTATAAGTATTAATATTTTTTTTAAGATTATTCTTTATCTGCCATCTTCCATGGTTCATGAATCCATGATAAATTATTGGAAGTTCTGTGGCATTTTATTTGTACATTTATCACAAAAATGCAGCAATAATGATGAACCCGACACTTACAGCCCTTATTATTCCCCTTCTCCTCTTATCGGGATGCGGAGCATCAAGAATAAGTTTTGATGTACTTGTACCTGCAGCAAAGACGGTACCTGATGAAATAAAATCAATAGCAATTGTTAACCGTTCCCTTCCTTCCAATGCAGATGCCAACAGGTTGGAAGGAGTACTCACGGGTGAAGGTCTTAAGCAGGATAGCCTGACCACCCAGTTTGTCCTGAGGGGACTGGATGAAAATCTCCGCGGTTCGGCCCTATTCAGGGTGATAAAAACTCCTGAATTATTGGTGGGATCAGGTATTGGGACTCATCTTCCCGGTGCATTGCCCTGGGAAACGGTTGAGAGCTTATGTGAAGAATATAATTCTGATGCCCTGATTGCACTGGAAGCCTATGATTCAGATTTTATCATCACGGGAGCTGCAGCTTCTAATAACCTGCTGAACATAGAAGCCCGGGGTCTGGTAACCGTAAATTGCGGATTCAGGATGTATCATCCTGCCAGCAGGATCATCCTCGACGAATATGTGTATAAACACCAGATGAACTGGGGTGGAGGCAGCCTCTCTGTGGTAGCCGCAGCTGATGCCATTATCAACAAAAAAAGAGCCATAGAAAGAGCCAGCCTTGAAGCAGGTGCACTCTATGGCAGCCGTTTAACCCCCGACTGGATATATATTGGAAGGGATTATTTTAAGAAAGGAAAGGGTAATTATGACCTTGCCGAAGGAGCACGAATGATGCAGCTTAACGACTGGGACAGGGCCATTGCAGCACTTGAAAGGGCACTGCAGTCGGATAAGAGAAAAGTAAGGGGCCGTGCCGCACATAACCTGGCAGTAATAAACGAGATACTGGGCGACCTGCACCAGGCTAAAGAATGGACCACCGTGTCATGGGGACAGTGCAAAATAAGAAAATCCAGGGATTACGGTTACATTCTTACACGCAGGATACAGGAGCAGGGGCTTATCGAGTATCAGACAGGGAGGTAAAATGCCGGTTTCTCGTTTCTCGTTCTGGTCTCTGAAGTCACGGGCATCGGGACGAAGGAGGAATGCAATTACAGAAATTCTTTTTACACGACTTGTATAATTGAAAATAATATCTAGATTTGTAACGATGAAAAGAACAATTCTACATATCTGGTGGTGGCGCAGTATTAATAAACATGCTGTGAACCATGCTATTATGTAGATAATATAACTGATTAACATAAGAAAGGCACGCTGGTCACAGCGTGCCTTTTTTGTTTTAAGACGGAATAATTTAAACCATAAATAAATATTTAAAATCATGAAAACAACAAGAAAAATCCTTTTATCTGAACAGGAGATGCCAACAAGATGGTATAATATTCTGGCTGACATGCCAAATAAACCACTACCGCCCCTGCACCCGGGAACCAGGGAACCCATCAAACCAGAGGACCTGGCACCTCTGTTCCCAATGGGTCTCATAGAGCAGGAAGCTTCGGCAGAAAAATACATTGACATACCCGGTGAAGTGCTGGACCTTTACCGGAGTTACAGGCCAAGCCCGGTATTCAGGGCCCATGGGCTGGAAAAAGCCATAGGTACAAAATGCAAGATCTATTATAAATATGAAGGTGGCAGTTATGCCGGTTCGCACAAGGCTAATACAGCCATTGCCCAGGCATATTACAATAAAATAGAAGGTGTTAAGAAGATGACAACAGAAACAGGTGCCGGCCAGTGGGGCTCAGCACTTAGTTTTGCATGCCAGTATTTTGGAATTGAACTGGAAGTATTCATGGTAAAGATAAGCTATGAGCAAAAACCCTACCGTAAGATAATGATGAATACCTATGATGCAACAGTGGTAGCTTCACCCAGTAGCCTTACGGAATCAGGCAGGAAAATACTAGCTGAAGATCCTGCTTCACCCGGGAGCCTTGGAATAGCTATCTCGGAAGCAGTTGAAAGAGCTGCCGGGGATCCTGAGATTAAATATTCACTGGGCTCAGTTCTTAATCATGTCCTTCTGCACCAGACAATAATAGGTGAAGAAGCATTGCTACAGATGAATAAAGCCGGTGACTATCCCGACATTATCGTCGGTTGCTTTGGTGGTGGTTCCAATTTTGCAGGTATCTCATTCCCCTTCATAAGGGAAAATCTGCTTAATGGGAAGAAAACCCGCGCAATTGCCATAGAACCAGCATCATGCCCAAAGCTCACAAGGGGAAAGTATATGTATGACTTTGGTGATACAGTGGGACTAACACCCCTGCTGGCAATGTATTCGCTGGGACATAATTTCGTTCCTGCAAAAATACACGCAGGTGGCTTAAGATACCATGGAGCAGGCGTACTGGTAAGCCAGCTGCTCAAAGACGGTCTTATGGAGGCCCAGTCAAAACTACAGAAGGACTGTTTCCGGAACGGTGTCATTTTTGCCAGGAGCGAGGGGATCCTGCCTGCACCTGAATCAACATATGCGATAACGGGCGCAATTGACGAGGCGCTCAAATGTGATGAAGCCGGCGTAACGCAAACAATACTGTTTAACCTGTCAGGACATGGCCACCTTGACCTTAGTGCTTACGATAAGTACTTCTCAGAAGAGCTTGAAGATCATGAGCTGACAGATAAAGAGATTGAGGATAGTATTGCACAGATCCAGTAAAAAAGCTACCCGGGAAAGGGTGTAAAGGCAATGGATTATTTAAATTTAGAAACTGCTTACTCGAAGAGCTGCACACTACCTCCAGTATGGATAAAGAGGACTGGTTCACGGGGTGAAAATCTCCCCTTCTGTGCATAATCTATAAGGCCGGCAGCAGCCTTGCCCGTATAAACTTCGTCAAGGAAGATACCCTCATAGCGAACGAAGTCCTTTATGGCCTGCCGGCATTCATTGGTAATGAGGCGGTAGCCTTCGCCAAGGTAACTGTCGTCTACATGAACCATTGAAGCGACGCTGTTTGCATCGTATTCATATCCAACGAAATCCAGGCTGTCCCTTGCTATTTCAAGCACTTTCTGTTCCTGTTCATCCACGGCTCTTGATACTGCCATCCCCCTTATATGTCCCTGCCATCCGCAAATTACCTGTCCTGCCACAAGTCCTGCCTGTGTGCCGGCCGATCCTGAAGCCACAATAATATCCCGGAATTCAAGACCGGTGGCTTCAGAATATTCCATTATTTCGGCCATAGCCCTGATATATCCAAGTGATCCCCTTGCCACTGAACCCCCAACAGGCATATAATAGGGTTTCCGGCCCATATTTTTTAATTCCAGGATTTTTTTGTTAACCTCCTTTATTATTTCATCCCTGTCTGTGCTTTCAATAAATGTAATATCCGCGCCCGCAAGCCTGTCCAGAAGAAGGTTTGATGTCTCTTTCCCTGGTTCCTCTCCTGACAGCACAAGAAAAACATCCAAACCGTTAACACTGCCCGCCGTGGCTGTCATCCTGCACCAGTTTGATTGCAAGGCACCGAAACTTATAAGGGAATCATAACCGGCACTGATGGCATCCATTACCAGGTAATCCAGTTTCCTTGTCTTATTTCCACCGAAGGCAAAAGCGGTAAGATCATCCCGCTTGCAGTAAAGATCAATTGACAGCCTGGCACTCATGTTATTCAGCCTGTGCAGGGGTGTAGGCAGGATTGACATTTCAAGCATGGGTATCTCCCTCAGGTAATCAAGTATCAATGTTGATTTTTTCATTTTATTAACTTTTATATATCCAGGTCAAGTTATATAAATTAGCCATATTATTTATATTTATGTCCGTTTAAAATCCCGGGAAATCTGGCATAGGTCTGGCTTCCAAATACCGGGAGAGGGAGATATAATTATTTTAAACTTTTTTTCTTTGCCCGGCAGGACAGGAAGGGAGCAATCTTTAAACATTCTTCCCATTAGTTTGTTAGTAAAATAAAAACTAATAAACTATGGAAAGAAGAAAATTTTTAAGCACTGTAGGACTGGGAGCAGTAGCTATGGCTATACCTGCCGACCTTCTTGCTACCCCGGTATTTGATTTTTCAACAGACGAAAAGGGTGAATTCATAGGCCATGACTTCCCTGAACTGCCATATTCATTTGATGCCCTTGAACCCTATATTGACAAGATGACCATGGAGATACATTATGACAGGCATCACAGGGGCTACTACAACAAGTTTCTTGCTGCGATAGAAGGCAGTGATCACGAATCAACTCCCCTGTCACAACTATTCTCAAAGGTATCAAAGCTCTCAATTGGTATAAGGAACAATGGTGGTGGTTATTATAACCATGCCCTCTTCTGGAATAATATGAGCCCTGAAAAAACAGAACCATCAGCAAAACTGAAGAAGGCCATTGATGATAATTTCGGTTCATGGGATAAATTCCGTGATGAATTCAATAATGCTGCTGCAACACGTTTTGGCAGTGGCTGGGCATGGCTGGTTATGGATGCCAATAAAAAACTCTTCGTTGGCAGCACGGCAAACCAGGATAACCCATTGATGGACGTTTCTGAACTGAGAGGTACGCCGCTCCTGGCCCTTGATGTATGGGAACATGCCTACTACCTTAAATACCAGAACAAAAGACCTGATTATATATCGGCATTCTGGAATGTAATTAACTGGGACGAGGTGAACAAACGTTTTGACAAAGCGCTGAGCCTGTAGACCAGGGTCTTATAAATAAATTATCAAAGGGGCCGTCTCAGAATTTGAGGCGGTTTTTTTAGCAAACGCAGGCGGTTCAATCTTCAGCGTTTCGATAATTAAGCCCCCGTGCATCATCATGCAAATTTCTGAGTCTTTAGGATAAACAAGTCAAACAAAAAGTATCAGAAATGAAAAACCTGAAGTTATTAATGATCGCGTCCTTATGCTTTGTGACAGTAGCATGTGTCGATGCCCAATGGGGAAGAAGGGTCACGGGCGACGGTAATGTGAAGAAGGAAGAGAGGAAGGCAACTGTATTTACGGGTGTCACAACCAGCTCAGCCATTGATGTTTACCTGAACCAGGGCTCAGACCACCGGATAGTGGTGGAAGCCGATGAAAACCTTCTTGAATATATTGTTACTGAAATTAGAGATGGCATTCTGCGTATTTATCCCGATGATGTTAGCATACGCAGGGCTGAGGTGATGAGGGTCTATGTCACCATGAAAGATATTGATTACTTATCCACATCCAGTGCGGGCGATATAATCGGTGAGACACCCATCCGGACTGGGAGCTTGAAAATTTCAGCCAGCAGCTCAGGTGATGTTAAGCTGGAGGTTTATGCAAAAAATTTAGCCTTGAGAACGAGCAGCGCAGGAGACATAATCCTGAAGGGAACGGCTGACTTTGTTGAAGCCTCAACAAGCAGTGCCGGTGACATAAATGCTTATGATCTTGAAGCCAGGGAAGCAGAGCTGTCCTCTTCAAGCGCAGGGGATATAAAAATTACCGTTAGCGAACGTCTCAAAGCAAGGGCAAGCAGTGCAGGCGATATCTATTATTACGGCAATCCCGAATTTGTTGATGCCAGGTCTTCCAGCGGCGGTGCTGTAGTGAGGAAATAAGATTCCAGCTACTGTTTCAGCGGCTTCACTATATATTAATACATATAAATTATCCGGGCAGGGGCACATATTTAAGTGCTCCTGCTATTTGTTTTTATATGCAATGCTTACCTTTATGCAAATTTTCAGGCATGAGTAAAACACAAGCGGAAGTTGCGGTACTGGGATCCGGCAGCTGGGCAACAGCCCTTGTTAAGATGTTCAGTTCCAATACTGAAAGGATAGCCTGGTTTATCCGGGAAAGGGAAATCATAGAATATATCAGACAATACAGGCATAATCCCAGGTACCTCAGTACGGTTAATCTCGACATCAGCAAACTTATTATGACCACTGATATTAATGAAGCTGCCGGCATGGCTGATATCCTGGTTTTCGTTATCCCCTCCGCCTACCTGAAAAAAAGCCTCGCCGGATTGAGGACGGATATATCGGGAAAACTGGTCTGCACTGCGATCAAGGGTATTGTTCCTGAAGATAATTTTATTGTTGGCGATTTCTTCCAGAAGAGGCTTAATATACTTGAAAAAAACATGGTTGTGCTTACCGGCCCTACTCATTCAGAAGAAATAGCAATGGAGAAATTAACCTATCTCACCATTGCATCAACAGAAAAATCAGCAGCCGAAAAAGTCGCCCTCCTGCTCAGGAACCATTACCTTAAGACCATCATTTCAGATGATATCAGGGGAACGGAATACGCGGCAGTGATAAAAAATATTTATGCCATGGCTGCCGGTATGGCCGATGGTCTGGGATATGGTGATAATTTCCTTGCGGTGCTGTTGTCAAATGCAGCCAATGAAATGTGCAGGTTCATAAAGGCTGTTTACAAAAACGAACGCGATTTTAACAGCTCACCTTATCTTGGGGACCTTCTTGTTACTGCATATTCAAAATTCAGCCGTAACAGGATGTTCGGGAATATGATTGGCAGAGGCTATTCAGTAAAATATACCCTGATGGAGATGGAAATGGTGGCAGAAGGCTATTATGCATCCGACTGTATAAATAAATTAAGCAGTAAATTAAAAATTGATATCCCTGTTGCCGATTCTGTATACAGGATTCTATACCAGAAAGCAGATCCGGCAGAGGAATTCAGAAAACTCATCGAATTATTAAAGTAGAAATTATGAATGTTAGCATTGAGTATACCAATTGTCTGAGTTTTACCACCGCCAAAGAAATAGCAAAAAAAGCCGCGACCTCTCTTATCCATTATGAAGAACTTACAAACAGGACGGGTGCAGGAAACAATTTTATCGGATGGCTCAATCTCCCCGAAGAATCAGTGAACCAGGCGTAAAGAATAAACAGGATAGCAGGTAAGCTCCGGGACCAGGCTGAGGTAACAGTTGTAACAGGGATAGGAGGATCTTACCTGGGATCCAAATCAGTGATTGAATCACTTGGCGATTGCCTTCAAGGGGATATTAAAGGACTGAAACATGAAATACTTTTTGCCGGACAAAACATAAGTGAAGATTATCACTGCAGGCTGATGAACTACTTAAGGGGGAAAGCTTTTAATATTATAGTGATCTCAAAGTCAGACACGACCACCGAGCCAGCCATAGCCTTCAGATTGCTTAAAAAACAGCTTGAAGAAAATATGAAAGGCAACAGGGTAAATGAACACAATGTTGCCATTACCGACGCAGACAAGGGAGCCCTCAGGAAACTCGCCGACCGCGAAGCTTATAAATCATTCATTATCCCTGATGATGTGGGTGGCAGATATTCCGTGCTGACACCTGCGGGACTCCTGCCCATCGCCGTTGCAGGCTATAAGATAGAGGAACTTATCAGGGGGGCTGTTGAAATGTCAGGGGAGACCAGGGATAACAATCCCACGGGATGATGATAACCTGGATAATTTCAATTATATAGCAGGCAGGAGGCTATCAGAGGTAAATGCCAAAGCAGAGGAAGGC